>DAPT01000017.1:4915-5135 GCA_002502215.1 Euryarchaeota archaeon UBA124 | reverse complement strand
CAACAATCTCCAAGTCTTGTTCTATTTGGCGAGTTGCGTCCTCTTCATCTGCGTGAGCCGTGTGTGCTTCGAAGAAATGAATCTCTCTGACCCGGATAAAGGATCGAGTTTGTTTTGTCTCATATCGAAATGTATTGACCATCTGGTAAACCTTCAACGGCAAATCCTTGTGACTCCGAATCCAAAGTGGGAACATAGTATACATCGCTGTCTCACTTGT
>DAPT01000017.1:0-4562 GCA_002502215.1 Euryarchaeota archaeon UBA124 | reverse complement strand
AAGCTCGTTTTCACCTGCATGCTTTACCCAGTAAACCTCTTTCTTGAATCCTGCTTCATCAACTTCATCTCTCAGTTCGTCAGGGTCAACACCTTCTTCGCGAGCACGCTTTAGTCGAGCAACGAGGGCATTTTCTTTTTCGAGCAAATCTTCCGGAATCAACAGTGGGAAATTGACTTCTTCGTGTCCTGTTCGATCCATTTCCGAATGTGTGAGTGCATCGATTTGTCGCATGGCTTTCCAGCCATATGGCCTCCATACATCCATACCTTTGATTGGATAACGTTTGTCCACAAGTTCAGCAGCCTCTACAATAAACGGGTACCAGGCGTTGAAATCATCAACCTTGCTTGGAATCCCACGCTTGGCCTTCGCTGGTTTGCCCATGCCTACTCCTTTCGACACATGCTCATCAAGATGACGGAGAAAAATCGTCCATTCAGACGCTTCAAGCCTTTTTACGGAAAAGCACCATCGTTGCCAGGAGGCCTAAAATTGCTGCAACATCAGGAATTCCGAGAACACCGTCGGTTACCGGCAGGCTCCATCCGTTGATTGAATCAAGTCGGTAGATTTCCAAGAGATTCATTTTGGTGTGACCTTCGTTCTCGCAAGCATTCGTGCACATCGAACCAACAAGGGTGTGAAGGTAGCCCAACATATTGGCAACGACAAGCAGCAGTCCGACAATTGAGGCATAACTTGCCAATCCAAATTTCTTGGCCCCTTTGTTCTCTGGAATTGCAGGAATTGGGGCAAGTGCTGGTAGTTCCGCCGCCGGTGCAGGGGGGTGTGCAAGTGCGACATCTCCAATAACTTCAATCATCATATCCGT
This sequence comes from Euryarchaeota archaeon UBA124, assembly GCA_002502215.1. Classification (GTDB taxonomy): domain Archaea; phylum Thermoplasmatota; class Poseidoniia; order Poseidoniales; family Poseidoniaceae; genus MGIIa-L2. Next base: position 3,727 of record DAPT01000017.1, on the reverse strand, counting down.
TGCTGGCAATGGAGCAGATGGCGTATTCACTGGATCTTGGAAATCACGTAACTTCTTTGGCTGTACAGGTTGAATTTTGATACCGTACAATCGATCGGCCAGCGAAGCCAGAGCGGCGTCTTCAGCAACTTCAGCAGCATCCAATTCACCATCCAGAAGTTTTTGCAAACGTTCCTGAATATCGCTCATGGGATTGCCTCAATAGTGTGTGCTAATGTCCCATCATTGATGAAGCCTCCTTATCGAAGCGTTGAGTGTTCAAGCCTTGCCCGCTGCCTCGACTTCTGCCCAATCTTTCATGAACCCATCAAGTCCTTTGTCGGTTAATGGATGCTTCATTAATTGTCGGAAAATCTTAGCGGGCATTGTTGCTGTATGTGCTCCTAACTGCATGCATTGCAAGACGTGGGTGGGATGTCGGATGGATGCTGCAAGTACTTTGGTTGAGACATCGTATCTCTCCCATGTTTCCATAATTTCTGCGATAAGATTCATTCCATCGTGTCCAGTATCGTCGATTCGACCAATGAAGGGAGAAACATAGGTGGCTCCAGCTTTTGCTGCCATGAGCGCTTGCGAAGCCGAAAAAATGAGCGTTACGTTCGTATCGACTCCTTCGTCTGTAAGGACTTTGCTTGCTGCAAGACCTTCTGGAGTGCATGGTATTTTGATGATGACATTTTCTGGCAATTCTGCTTTCAACTGTCGTGCTTGGACCAGCATTCCTTCTGTATCCATTGCGGTTACTTCCGCAGAAATAGGTCCAGAACAAATCCCTGCGATTTCCCTTACAACTTCTTTGAAGTCTCGTCCGCTTTTCTTGATCAGTGATGGATTGGTTGTTACACCATCGAGGATTCCCCAAGCAGCAATTTCACGAATTTCATCAACATCGGCAGTATCTAGGAAGAACTCCATGTATGCTGCTCGTATTGGCGCTTCATGAACATGATGGTCGCATCATTTGCGTTGGATTGCTCGCTGTGCAGCCTTTACAATGTGCGGTGAACTAAGTTCCATCAATTCAAGCATCTCGTTGGCCTGACCCGATTCACCAAAGCGATCTTTGACGCCAACTCGCTCGAGCGGTGTACCTGATGAAGCGGAAAGGTGTTCTGCAACAGCTCCACCCAGACCGCCAATGACCGAATGATCCTCTGCGGTGACAATTGTACCGCATCGTGCTGCTACACGATCGATTAAATCAGTATCGAGTGGTTTGATGGTATGCATATCGATAACCGTTGCTTGTATGCCCTTTTTGCCTAATTCATCTGCTGCTTTGAGCGCCTCAGAAACAAGTACTCCACAAGCAATAATCGCAACATCGTTGCCCTTTCGTAATTCGATACCTTTGCCAATTTGAATGGTATGCTCATCAACATCATCGTACAATACAGGCGTTTTGTTTCTCGCTGTGCGCATGTAGGAAGGTTTGTCCGATTTCGCAAGCTGTTTTGTGAGCAAACGAGTACTTACATCATCACATGGGTGCAACACCGTCACGTTTGGAAGCGTCCGGTAAATTGCTAAATCCTCAATCGATTGTGCTGACGAACCATCCGTTCCTGTGTGGGTTCCACCGTGTGAACCACACAAGTGAACAGCGAGGTTTGGACGAGCTACTCCATTGCGCATTTGTTCAAAGGCACGTTCCGTAAATATAGCAAACGTTGAAGCAAATGGAATATAACCGCTCGACGCCATGCCTGCAGCAACAAGAAGCATGTTTTGTTCACCAATGCCACAGGAGATGGTTCGCTCGGGGTGTTCCTTTCTGAAATGCAGTGATTTTGTTGATTTACCGAGGTCTGCTTCGAGTACGACGACTCGCTTGTTTTCTGCCAGTTCAAGAAGGGCTTGCCCATATCCATCCCGTGTCGCTGCCATGCGTGTCATTCAATCGCCCCCAATTCCTTCATTGCAAGAGCATACTGCTCATCGTTGGGAGCCGCACCATGGAACGACGGATTGTCTTCCATGTAGGATACACCTTTGCCTTTGACGGTGTGTGCAATAAGAATCGATGGGCCCTCGTTTGAATCATCAAGAAATTGTATTCCTTCAATGATTTCTTCCATGTTGTGCCCATCGATTTCCTTGACGTTCCATCCGAAAGCTTTCCATTTTGCAGGAATGTCGAACATACGCATTTGCTGTTGACAAAAATCATCATTTTGTATTCTGTTTCGATCGAGAATGACCTTTAGGTTACCCAATTCATGGTGAGCAGCGGCCATTGCTGCCTCCCAGATTGAACCCTCTTGAATTTCACCGTCACCAAGCATCACAAAAGCTCGTCGTTTACTACCATCCAACCGTGCAGCGAGGGCACAACCCATTCCAAACGAAAGGCCCATGCCAAGACTACCTGCACTGAAGTCTACACCAGGGCACCACTTCATGTCTACATGGCCTTGGCAAATTCCACCGAGAACACGGTAGGAATGGAGATCCTCATGCTGTATGAATCCCATTTCAGCAAGCAACGCATACATTCCGGGAGAAGCATGTCCTTTTGAAAGAATGAATCGATCTCGGTCATCCCAATCCGGCTCATCGGGTCGAGTTCGCAAGGATGCTGAATAAAGTGCAGCCATGAGATCAATCTCTGACAAGGAACCTCCGGGGTGCCCTGCTTGAGCGCGATAAACCATTTTCACGATTTCAATTCGACAGCGTCGAGCGAGTTCTTCCAAGTCAGTAACAGAAACAGACATTCCAACCAATAAGTGAAGGCCATCGCTTTGAGCCTTTCATAATTGCCGTTCATTTATTTTGACTGTGGAATCAAAGAGCGAATAAATTTCCTGATGGCATTTGTTGTTGTTTGGAATATTTCCAAGGCGAGGTTTCCTTTACCGGGCAATGCTCGGGTTGCTAACCAAATGAAAACCCCGACAAACCAGGCAAAGAAAATGAGGGAGAACGTTTGCGATAACTCGTTTGTAAAGTTGTCAAGACGAATGTTGAGTACAATAAACAATGCAATCAGAACTCCAAGTATCGACTCACCGGCAATGAATCCAGCCCCGATGAGAACACCTCTGCTGCCAACATCTTCTGCTGCTTGAATGGCTTCTTCCGATGGGTCCTCATCCAACGTTCCGTCAACCCTGAGATGTGCAACACCAATTGCGAGTGAGGACAATATACCACCCAGCATTATCGGGACACTTAGTTTGAGTGGTAAATAAATTCCAATCGCTACGGACATAACAGGCATTGCAAGTCGTATCAGTACAACAGCAAGGATTGCACCCAAGAACACCATTGGTAGGTTTATATCACCAACAAAGGCACCTTTAACAATTGCACCAATTAATTCTGCTTGAGGTGCAAACAACGCATCATCGCAGTCGTACAACTTGGTGTTACCATTGACAACTCGCTCTTGAACACCGTTAATGATTCGTTGATTGGTATCATTGCAGGCTGTCGTTGAAATCTGAAATGCATTGTGCAATAGTGCAATCGTAGGCCCAATGACAAACGCCCCTGTGATCACACCAACAATTTCCGCTACTTGTTGCCGCCATGGAGTTGCACCTACCATGTGTCCTGTCTTCAAATCCTGCATGACATCTCCAGCGATTGCAGCGCTGCTGGCTACAACAGCTGCAATCAACAATGTAGCATACATCAGCTCAACCTGTGTCAAATTTAGCAGGAGCGATCCTACAACCCAAACAAGACCCACCGTAAAGAGAAGTGTTGCGATGGTCAT
>DAPT01000021.1 GCA_002502215.1 Euryarchaeota archaeon UBA124 | reverse complement strand
ATCGGTCCCATTGTCAATAATTGTCTCTGTCCATGAACTCCCCCACTTGTAGAGTAATCCGAGACTATGTGTGGTTGCACCCGAATCATTGCGAGCGTAAACGATTGCCATTTCACCACGTTCACCGGAGTCGCTGCCCAACCAGTACTCCCCTTCCTGTAGATTGTTCAACAGGGTGGTGGACGTGTTGCTTACGCCTGAAGTCCAGCCGTAGTTGCTGATTTGGTGCGTGTAGGACATCGTAATGTTTGAAATGGAACTGTTCACACTTCCTTCGGTATTGGTTGGTGTGACAGCCAGGGTGCCGCCAGCAGCAAGAACGCCTATGTACAGCGCATTTGTGTTTGTGTTCGAGCCACCTGAATTTGAGGGAGTGACCGAGTAAAAAGTCATTGAACTCAAAACGGTTGGCGTTCCTGTAATTACGCAGAGTGAACTGATCGACAACCCTGTTGGAAGAGAAGGAGAAATACTACACGACGTTGGCATACCTGATCCTGCAACATAGTAGTTGGGAACCAATGTATTGATTGTTACATTCTGTGAGAAAGTGACAAAATGCGTTCCACTGCAGGAAGACAAAAGCCCGTAACAAATCTGCGGTGCTACATCATTGATGGTGATATTAATTTGAGCGGTTGTCGAACCACCCGAATTGTTTGCCCAAACCGTGTACGTTACCGCTGTTGTTTGCAAGGCTGAAGGCGTACCGGTGATTGCCCCTGTGCTTGAACTAAATGTTAGGCCGCTTGGCACTGAAGGACTAATTCCGTAAGTTGTTACTGCACCACCACTTGAAGTCGGCCCCCACAAACTCATGGCTGTACCTTTGGTTAGCGTCTTATTTTGAGGAGAATATCCCAGCGCATTAGGAGAGATATCATTGATCGTGATATTTACTTGAGTTGAGGTCGAACCACCCGAATTGTTGGCCCAAATCGTGTAGGATACGGCCGTAGTCTGCAACACCGATGGCGTACCACTGATGGCTCCAGTTGTTGAACTAAAGCTCAAACCACTTGGAATCGATGGACTGATTTCCCATGTGGTTACACTTCCGCCGCTGATTGCTGGCGTTATGGTTGTCATCGCCGTTCCTTTCTCAAGCGTCAAATCATGCGATGAATAGACGATGGTGTTTGGAGCAACATCGTTGACGGTTATGTTGAGGTAAGCAACTGCCGAGCCGCCCGAGTTGTTGGCCCAGATCGTGTATTGGGTTCGAGATAAGAGGGAGGTTGGCGTTCCGCCGATGGTACCCGTTGCAGTGTTGAAGGTAAACGCAGAGCCAGGAGATGGTGAAATCTCCCACGAGGTGATGGTTCCACCGCTCGTGGTTGGACTTATGCTCGGACTGATTGCGACGTTCTTCGTTTCAGTAATTTCTGTAGTCGAGTACGACATAACTGGTGCTGCATCGTTAATGGTAATGTTGACATTTGCTGAAGCAGAACCACCTGAATTGTTGGCCCAGATGGTGTAGGTGGTCGCTGTCGTTTGCAACACGCTTGGTGTTCCACTAATCTTACCATCCGATGTTCCCCACGTCAATCCGCTTGGTAATGACGGACTGATCTCCCACGAGGTGACGGTTCCACCGCTCACGCTTGGATTGTTGGTGGTCATCGCGGTTCCTTTCTCAAGCGTCATGTTTTCTGTCGCATAGGAGAGCCCGCTCGGTGCTTGCGCATTAACCGTGAGCGAAATGGTCGCCGTGTCAGAGCCTCCGTTATTTGTGGCCGTTATGGTGTAGATGGCAGTCGAAGCCTGTGCGGTCGGTGTGCCGCTGATAACGCCGGTTGAACTCAGGCTGAGGCCGGAAGGAAGGGATGGAGACACACTCCAGAAGGCGGTGTCACCTGAATTAGAAGGCGTGATGGATGATATCGCCACGTCTTGGTTGAAGGTGAACGGTGAGCCTGAATAGGCGATGGACGGGGCGATCATGGTCACCCATATTTTGAACGTCCCTGTTTTCGACATGCCATTTGAGGATAGTGCTGTCATCGTGTAGGAGGTGTTTGAACCGCTCGAGGTTGGTGTTCCACTGATGGTGCACGTACCCTGATTCAGTGTCAAACCGAATGGTAGAGATGGAGAAATACTGCACGTTGCACCTGATACGGCGTTTCGAGCAAGCGTGTTTACATTGTAACCTTGAACGGTTGCATAGTAGAGATCCTCGGCGTTATTGTACCGGTAAGCGATGTGGAGATCATCGTTGCTATCAACGGCAATTGATGTGTACAATCCAACACTATTTGTTGAATCGACCGTGAATGTAGCCCAAGAGCCTCTTGCATTTGTAGCGTATTTCAGATCATCATTTCCATTATCTTCGTACGAAATGTGAGCCTTTCCATTCGAATCGTATGCCAGTGAAGCACTTCTTCCTGCATTTGAAGAATCGATTGTCGTTGTCGACCAAGTACCAAATGGATACATTTCTCGATATTTTAGATCGCTCAAATCGGCATCGAAGTATGCGATGCCAGGTAGATTGGTTACTGGGTTGATGGCTATATCAACTTCCAAATTGTTTCCATCTCCAATATCTTCGACCGAAGAAGAAAACCAAGATGTGTAACTATTTGTTGAATAATACAAGTCGTCCCCAGTACCATCATGAGATGCAATATGGATCTTGTCGTTGGAATCGATTGCAATTGAAGTCGAGTCGATGTCTTCAGTTACAGAAGCGAAATTGAATAGGGTTGTTGTTGCCCAGCTACTTCCAGTTTTATCCACAAGAGCAAGTTGACCACCACTATCTCGGTAAGCAATGTGTGGCTTATCGTTCGAATCGAGTGCAATCGAGGTGAATTTTCCTCCAGTATTGTCAACAGTGGTTTTCGACCATGAGGATGATCCAGATGACTTGTACGCATACTTCAGAGAATTGCCTGTATTGTATTGATAGGAAACGTGCAGGCCATCGTTTGAATCGATGGCGATGTCACAGTACTTGCCCACATTGCCACTGTTGTCAATGGAAGATGTCTGCCAACTACCAGAGGCGTTTGTCGAATAGAAGAGATTGGTGTTATCATCTCGATAAAAGACAACGTGCATCTTGTCGTTACTATCAATAGCGATGCGGTTGTAATTGCCCGAATCTCCATTGGTATACACGCTTGTTGTGCTGTTCAATACACCAGAACTCCATGCAGTCCAGTTGAATGTGATTGGAGTCATACTTGTTCCGCGTTCAACCTTAACAAACTCCTGGCTTGAAAGTAATGCGTCGAAGACTGTCAAAGTGATTTCAACGGAAGTAGAGGTATACGTCGTGTTGAACCATATGGTGTATGATGTCGCAGCTGAAGATACAGTTGGAGTCCCGTAGATTGTAGCATTGTATGGTCCAATAGAGAGCCCTGAAGGAAGGCTTGGCTCAACTTCAATCGTTTGGACATTGGTAAGACTACGTCGAGCAGCATAACCTGCGTTATCTCCTAAAGCATAACTGATGTGTAAATCATCAGCTTCATCCAGAATCATACTCGATCCATCCTTATCTGCAGAGGCATCGATGAGAACTCTCTCCCAGGAACCAAGGGCGTTTGACATGTAAAACACATCGTCATCGACTTCGTCCATGAACACAATGTGAGGATTACTGTACACATCAAGAGCAAGAGAAACATAGTTGCTATGATTGTTTGAATCGATGATGGTCTTGACCCAACTACCACTAAAGTTGGTTCTGTAAGCCATATCAGAGGAATCTGTTTCGTAAGCTACGTGGATTCTGCCCGCTTTGTCAATCGCAATTGAAGAGCCTTGACCTGCTCCACTTTGAGTATCGAAGGATGCTGTTGTCCATGATGAACCCATTTTGTGAGCGTAACGCATGTCATTGTTTGTAGCATCGTAATATGTGATGTGAGGAGCGTCGTTTGAATCGACTGCAATGGATGGATACTGACCAACATCATCGGTCGTATCGACAGTTGTTGATGCTGACCATGAGCCTCCACTGGCTTTCGTTCTGTACTGTAATTCAGTAGCCGAATCCAGATAATAGGCAAGATGCAGGGTGTCATCAGAATCGATTGTGAGAGAAGGACGCGCATTTGCACCAACGCCTGTGATGGTCGAGGTTGTCCAATAGTTTGCGTAGGTATGAGAACCTGCGAGCGTCTTTGTCGAATACAGCAGATCAGTATCAGTAACATCGTAATACACGATGTGAATTCGATCATTTGAATCCAGTACAATTTGACAATCTTGACCGACAACACCGTTTGTTTCAACAACACCCGTCGACCAGTAACCCGATTTATCAGTCGCATAACCCAAGTTCTTTGCCAACGAACTTGTGCCACCAATGTAGTAACACATGTGGATATCGCCATTCGAATCAATACTAATGTCTGATGTGTCACCTACATCTGTAGAACCACAACCCGTTCCAGAACCCCCGCTGTTTGCACAAACACCAGTTTGGTTGGTTACGAATGGTGATGTGTAGTTGAGAGCGTGTGAAGCCCAGTCTCCCACTGTTAACTCAAGAGATGTTGGAGAAGAGGTTAAGGAAGTAAGAATACAAGAGTCGTCTGCAAAGATTGCATTACTATCATAATTCAATGCTCTGGAATCCATACAGCCAGAAATCGGATCGCTCATTGGACTGTAGGTCCACGATACACCAGCTGTCCACGGGTCGCTGTCGTCTGCATCGTACGCCCCAGCACCGAGTTGATGGAGACGTGACCCCCATGTTGGACGGAAGTCTTTGTTTGCAGGGTCAACAAGTTGTTCATGAACCATATGTGTGTACAACGTACTCACATTCGTAACCTCAACTGGAATCCATTGTTGAGTCATATTACCAAGACCCAATTGGTCTTTGTGATTTCGACCCCAGCAGGCCAAGGCCCCGGTATCCAATACTGCACATGCATGCCGAGAACCTACGCTGATTGAAGTGGCAGTCCGTCCAGTCCCGAAATCAACAAACTTGGTGGCTGTAGTGGCAGACAAAGATGCGTAATTCAAGGTACTGTAACCAAACAATCCCCATTCATCAAAGCCCCAACACGTCATACTGCCATTGACCAAATGGGCACAACCGACTCGTTGGCCAATATCAACTCGATAAGCGTCGAGATCCAAACCAACGACGTATTGCAACGTAGTCGAATCTGTTGTATTGCCCAAACCGAGTTGATAGACATCGTTTAATCCAGTACATGCTACAGAACCATTGTCGTATGAAACGCACATGAAGTTCTTGTTAAGAGAGACGGAGACGATGCTTCGGTCTGCGGGGAGTGAAAGAGAAACAGGGGTGTCTTGACTTGTGGTATTACCTAAGCCAAGTTGACCGTTTGTGTTCCGACCCCAACATGCAAGTGAACCATTGTCCAACACGGCACAAAACACGTTCGTACCTCCAATGATGCTGATGGGTTTACTTGAACCAGTAAAGGTGACCAAGTGAGGCGTAAGAACATCGTTTGAGGAAGAGTTTCCTAGACCAAGTTGACCGTGATTGTTCCGTCCCCAGCACTTGAGGCTTTGATCATCGAGTATGACGCATGTAGCCGAATTACCGGTGGCAACGCTGACTGCTGTTCGACCAGATCCTAGATTCACAGAAGTAGGTTCCCAAACGCCAGATGAGGAGGTGTTGCCCAAACCAAGTTGGCCATCTGTATTATCGCCCCAGCACTTCAATACGCCATCATTCAATACGACACAGGTATGTGAATTCGCCTCAAAGCCTTCCGCTCCAGAAGTGCCAATTCCCAAGGATTTGACCGTTTTTCCAGTACCCAAGTTCACAAACTGAGGTGTAGGCTCACGACCATTGACTCCTCCATTTCCGAGTTGCCCGTGGTCGTTTCGACCCCAGCAGTACAATGAACCATTTTCGTAAATGGCACACGAATGTTGATTTCGAGCTTCAAAGGTACCGTCATAGCCTTGCAGATATCCATTCCAATTGTTCCAATGTGTGCCGTTTGGAAGTGGATTTGCATAGACGTCATCCGAGCGATGATCGGCCATGCTATCGACAGCATTGCGATGGAAGGTTGAATTCTTGTTGTTGATGTCACCATCGGTCAGGGCGATGATGTCGTTCTTGTCAAGCGTTGAATTGAACACAGTATTGTTGTGAATGTTGTGATAGTCCCCTTTGACCATCAGACCGCCTGCAGCATTCCAAATCACGTTGTGATGCATGGTGCCGTTTTGCCCTGTCCCCACTTGGCCAATTGGAGCATCAAAGCGAACACCGTACTTGATAATGTCATGAATCCAATTGTACGCGACTTCAGCACCTGGTGCTTCACCTTGCATAATCTGTACAACAGCTCCATCGGTTTGCAGATGGCCGACGTCCCACACTTCGTTGTAGAAGACCTTGGGTGCATCTCCAATCGATAGAACGGATGATGCTCCAGTCAAATGAACCGTGTTGTTCATGAAATACATGTCTCGGCCGCCTTCGTAGATGGTCGTCATCAATCCCTTCTGGTCAGCAGCGGACCAATCGATGGCGTGGAAGTAGGAATTGTTCACAGTGTTGTTGTGGGATTGACCTGCTGAGCCTTGGAATTCAATGGCGCCGCCATCGGTGTTGGTGATGGAAATGTTATCGACAAACGAATTGGTTGAACGATAGAATCGTGTCATCCATCGGTCGTCTTCCGATTCTCCAGCAATTCCAAGGCCACGCTTTGACGTGCTTGGATACTCGAGTGTTGAATTTGTGAACGAACACCCATCGCATTCGTTGAAGTTCACCGTCGTTCCAAAGAAATCAATGCCTTGAATGGATACTCCATCGGAGTTCTCAACGCCAATAGCGAAGGGTTGTACTTTGACACGAAGATCCAAATCATTGGCATTTTGTCCGCTTGGCGTCTTGTAGTGAAGTTGATTGTTTGTGTTGTTGAACCACCATTCACCATCCACATCGATGAGTTCACGCTTACCTTCTAGGAAGTAGGCATGATGCTTGGTCTTCCAACCAACACCAGTTCCATCGTAAGCAAACGTTCCATTGGCAGAATACCAATCCGTAATCTCACGACTGTTGCTGCGGAACGAACCGAGATTCATGACTGCAATCGCCCCAACAGGATCAAGTCCTGTTGCGTTAATGGTCTCGTTCAATCCAGAGTGCACACCTGTTTCTGGACCTGCATCTGTCAGCCAACCTTGCGTGTAGGCGTTGTTTGAACCAGTGAGTGTTCCTTCAGCCCAATACGATCGATTGAAGACCGTTTCATCGGAGAATTGGGCATTTGGCCATCGAGCAGGAACTTGTTCTTCGTAGGCGAGGAACAGTTGCCAACCGTCTTCTGAAAGCGTGACCTCTTGGATTCCATCGCTGTCTGCAGTTCCCCAAACACCACCTAAATCTTCAGTAATGCTTCGAGTTCCATCGAAGACAACACGGGCTCCGTCAGCTGCACGAATCAGAAGATTGTCCTTGTTGTCTACAGTGACGTTCTCATGATAGCGTCCCGAATAGAGAATGATTTCATCGTTTGATGAGGAATCGTTCAATGCATCGGAGAGCGTTGCTTTCGGGCATACATTCGTCCCATCCCAAGCATCTGAACCGTTCAGTGGATCTACGAAAAGAGGATCTCCTGATGTTCGCGTAATCGAATCACAAGCACCTGTGGTGTTGTATGGTGTTGAATCACTGGCTAACTTCCAGCCTTCCATGGCTCCAATGTAGGAGGTTTGAGCCAACATGATCATCAAAAAGATGAGCGACATTGCCTTTTTCCGCTGGCTTAAGAGGTTTTTACGCTCCGCTTCCACAACAGAAGGGAATGTAAAGGCAAAGTCGGCCATGGACCATCAACCAAGTTTTCGTCTAAACATTGCTATTTCAGTCCTTTGCAAGTTCTTTGGCTTGCTTTGCCCATTCATCTCGCTTTACGCGACCAGGGAAGAACTCGATAGCAACGTTGACTTCTTCTTCAATTTCAGAGGTCATGTTGGCCAATTGACTGAACCTGTAGATGCCTAGAGCATTCAACTTCTCAGCAATGAACGGTCCAATACCCTTGATCTTTTGCAAATCGTCTGCTTCAGAGGCACTTGCAACGCCAAGAACGGCGAAGTCAATGCCTTCTGCCTTCTGCGCAACGCGCTCAAGTTCTTCGGCTTTCTTCAAGGCCTTCTCGTCGAGTTTTGCGTCCATTCCGAGTAGAATCTTGGCTTGAGCAACCCATTGGTCACGTTTAACACGGCCTGGGAAGAACTCGATAGCTTCGTTGACTTGTGTCTCAAGTTTGGCCGTCATGTTCGCAAGTTGTCGATATGTGGTAATGCCAAGGGCATTCAACTTCTCTTCAATGAACGGTCCAATGCCCTTGATGACTTGCAAATCATCCTTGACCATCAGAACAGCCTTTGCAGCAAAGACGCGAATGACGCCACTGACCCCGGTCAAAGTGTTTCCATCCTTGCCAGTCCATGCGATGACATTGCTGCCTTTGGCATCGTTGATCTCAGCCGAGCCGCTTTCTGCGAAGTCCTTCGCATTGGCCACTTCGAGTGTTGTTGCACCCTTCTTGACTTCGCTCTTCAATTCAGAAGACGAGGCTTCTCCAATGACCTTGAAATCAATGGATTTGGCACGCTTTTTCACACGCTGAAGTTCCTCTTCCTTCTTGGCTTCCTTTGTAGCAGCGGGCTTCTTTTCCACCTTCTTCTTTGCAGCAGCCTTGGCTTCGGCTTCAGCCTTC
>DAPT01000052.1:13611-14527 GCA_002502215.1 Euryarchaeota archaeon UBA124 | reverse complement strand
CACTTGAGATCATTAAGTCGATTTCTCTGGAGCACGATTCTGATGGCTCAGATCTTCTCCCGCTTCTGGTACAACTCAGCAATGCCGAAGCTTACGTCTGGCTTGAGCGAAACATGAACAACATCGATGAGGGGGGACTGGTTTCAATCGCCCAAAATCCTGAGTTCCCAATCAATCTTCGAGCACAAGCACTTATTCTGCTCAAAGAACGTGATGGTGATGGATGGCATGAAGTTCAGTCTCTTGCAGTTCACGTCTTTGTTCAAACGCTTAATTTAGACGAATTGTCAAATATTCTCCTCGAGGATGACCTCGCAATACCCTACTATCCGCATGAAACATTACTTCTGGCACACCTCATGCATGCACAACACAGTGAGGAAGACTGGCATCTCTCCCGCAGTGCTCGCAAAAAAGCTTTGCAAATGGTACAATCAACCGATGTCCCTGCCTCCATTAGCGATGATGAACACAAACTTCTCCTGTTGCTTGAAGGTCAAATTGAAGAGTCAGTAAACAAACTTAAATTGACGGAAAAATTACCAAAAAAGGGAATCTTAGCCATCAATCAAATTGTTAATGCGCTCTCTTTTGGAGGGTCCCATCTTGTGGATGAGAAACATCTTAGCAATCTCATAGAATCCCTTGATGAAAGAAAAATAAGCGAAATGGGCGAAGCACTGCTCAGAACAATTGTGTCGAAACTTCGTCTCAACAATGTCCGGCTATCTTTGGAGCGTGGAGATAACTCAAATCATGTCATTGCGACACTCGAGACGGTGCTACGTCAACCTTCAATTCCGTATCCGATCGTACACGGAGTCCGCCAACTCATGTACGAATTTGACTTAGGAATCGAGGCTTTGGTTCAGTGGTACCAACATCACCACCAAAGGTCGATTTGGGCACTTCTTGC
>DAPT01000052.1:11565-13220 GCA_002502215.1 Euryarchaeota archaeon UBA124 | reverse complement strand
CGTACTGCAGACTCAAAGGAATTTGCTTACGATGAAGAGATTATGTTGTACCGTAAAGCATTGATTCATTTCGCTTTCGACAAAAGGTGGGGAGAAGCAAAACAACTTCTCTCTGAGCATCCAAACCTTCGTGCTGCCATAACAAAACGCTTCCAGTTGTACCTGAACGTTTCGCACCAAGCCTCCATTCAAGAAACGGCGAAAGCCACATCCATGCTGAAAAATTTCATCAAAAAGCAAGAGACTTTTGTTGAAGAAACGGAAGAGGGTGAGAAAACAAGAACCAGAACGGTCTTCCAAGAAGACGAGTTGGATTTGCTTCATACCTATCCAGATGAGCATCCCAAACCGCTTCCAAGAGAGCCTTTCACCGGACGTCTTCTTGCTGCAACCAATGCGTTACGTCGCGATTATAGGACGCAGAGTTCAAAATCCTTTGATCGTCGATATCGCGACATTATGCTGATGCGCAGTCCTGAGGCAATGGAGATTCACACGCTTGCACAGCAAGCGAGCGAAACATCACCGCTTGATGCGCTCAGGATTTTGGAACGAGCACAATTATCTGGACGCTTCCGTGATCGAAACAAGTCGTTCGCAAACCTCGAGTTGATGCTGTTCCGTCGCCATCAATCAGAGATTCGGACGTGTGACCGCCGCTATCTTAGGCACTTGCCACTGAAACCCTTGGTTTTGGTGGATACCAACATCGTTATCGACGCACTTTACCGCCGAATCCAGCAGATACTCAACCGATCAAATCACTTTGAAGACTCAACAAATCAAAGGTCTCACTTTGCAGGATATCTGCTTTACCTTGCAGAGAATCAGAAGGTCGATCTTTGGCTGCCGAAAGTTGTGCGAGGTGAAATTGAGAATCTCACACGTTCAATCGGTGACATCAGGAAGCGATTTGAAAATGCACTCGTGGACAACGACGTTCTTGAAACGACCATCTCCGCAGAGAACATGAAATCCATCGTCAATCAAATCGTATCCGAATTCAGTACATGGGAAGGAAACTCACGTGACATGGAAGCAGAAGCAGTTGGCGATGAAATTGCTTCTTCGATGAGCAAATTCCTCACAGAGCACAGTGAAATCTACGATGAGTTAACAAAAATGCGACAACATTACGAAGGAAAGAACATTCGTACCGAAATTGATGGCAACAAAATTTACCCACAAAAGCCAGACCGCCTGATTATGCAATATGCTGCAGCACTCTCGAACCGACCTATAGACAATGTAGGGTCAATCGTCGTTGCAACCCATGATGGTGACTTCACCGTCGTCGCTCGGGCATTTGAGGAACGGTTTGGTTTTGGTATTGCCAAGAACAGTCGTACGCTCAAACAATGGCTTAGAGAGGCCTGATTGCTTCAAGGACAGGAACCTTTCGGACACCGTCACATGTGCTCAATGAGTGCTTTACCAAATGCAGAACACGAGAGTAGAGTCGCATCATCCATAAGTCGTTCAAAGTCGTATGTAACGGTCTTTGCACTGATTGCGCCTTCCATGCCCTTTACTATCAGATCTGCTGCCTGACCCCAACCCATGTGACGCAGCATCATTTCGGCCGATAAAATAAGTGATCCTGGATTTACTTTGTCTTGCCCAGCATACTTTGGAGCTGTTCCATGTGTTGCTTC
>DAPT01000052.1:0-11268 GCA_002502215.1 Euryarchaeota archaeon UBA124 | reverse complement strand
TTTTGGAGCTGTTCCATGTGTTGCTTCAAAAATTGAGATACCTGTATCATAATTGATGTTTGCACCCGGAGCGATTCCAATCCCTCCGACCTGTGCAGCGAGCGCGTCGGAAATGTAATCGCCGTTCAAATTCATCGTTGCAAGTACACTGTATTCTGCAGGCCTGGTGATGATTTGCTGAAGCATTGCATCGGCAATAACATCCTTAATGATAATCTGCTTCCCTGTGGAAGAATTTGTCATCGTGCACCAAGGACCTCCATCCAATTCTACAGCACCAAACTCCTGCTTAGCGAGTTGATATCCCCAATCTCTGAAGCCTCCCTCTGTGAATTTCATGATGTTCCCTTTGTGAACAAGGGTTACACTGTCCTTGTCGTTGTCAAGCGCGTATTGCAGCGCAGCACGCACAATCCGATCTGTACCTTCTTGACTGATTGGTTTGATTCCAATGCCTGAAGTATTTGGAAAACGAATTTTGTCCACTCCCATTTCATTTGTTAGAAAATCAATGAGTTTCTTAACACCATCAGAACCAGCCTCCCACTCGATACCAGCATACACATCCTCACTGTTTTCTCGGAAAATGATCATGTCAACATCGCCGGGGGTTTTCACGGGAGATGGGGTTCCATCGTACCAACGTACGGGGCGAACACACGCAAAGAGGTCTAATTTTTGACGCAAAGCGACGTTGAGTGAGCGAATCCCACCTCCGACCGGTGTGGTGAGTGGTCCCTTAATTGAAACAAGACCTGAGCGCATAGCATCAAGGGTTACCTCCGGTAACCATTCACCCGTTGCATTGAATGCCTTTTCTCCTGCAAGAACCTCATTCCAGACTATTTTCTTCGTTCCAGAATAAGCCTTCTCGACAGCGGCATCAACAACTGAAAGCATGACAGGGCTGATGTCAACACCAATACCATCTCCCTCGATGTAGTGAATAATCGGATTGTTTGGGATGTGTAGTTTTCCGTTTTGCATAACAACAGGTTCGCCGTTCATAGTTCTCAAGTAGCCCCACCAATAACCACTTCAAGAACCAACCGACGCGATGGTTTCTATGAGAGGAAAGGTGCATTGGTCCGGAGGGACGAAACTCGACTGTCAGAATGAGAAAGGCCAATCGCTTGATGTCGATTGGGAGCAAGGCCCCTCCCCCATGCAAATTTTCCTTCAGATGATTGGTGCTTGTTCAATTGTTGATGTTGTTGTTGGTCTGAAGGATCGAGAATTTGGAGAGGTTTGGGTCGAACTGGATGGAGAAAGGAGAAGCGAATACCCTCGTTCATTTACAAAGGTAAACATGGTGTATCATGTTGAAGGAGATGTGCCAGAAAAGCTTGTACGTCGAACGATTGAAAAATCTCACGAAAAGTATTGCTCGGTATCGAATTCACTAAGCCGTGAAATCGAAATAGCGTGGGAACTAATCCTTCACGACAAATAAGCAGAGGCTTTGAGTGATTGGATTGCTTGCTTAAACGCATTCTCCAAGAGATTGTAGAGCGGTCTCCAAACGGACGGGATGTTTTGTTCGGTAACAAAATCAAGTTCCCCCGAGTTTCGGTGTGCACGAACACAAGGTCGAATCTGTTGGTTATCTTGGAGTTCGACAAGAAGTGAAAGTCGGTACTCGTCGTCGATGAGGGTAACTCGGGCGGAGTTGAGGTCTACGTTTTGGGCGCTTCCCAGCAGGACATCGATTCCTTCATCAGAATGTTGTCGAATCGAATGTTGTGCGAGTACTTGGAGCAATTCGGCAACGAGTTGAGGATCAACGTTCATTGGTTCATCGTCTTCGAGAAGTATGTTCTGTAGGGGACTTGGAGTGGTCGATTGCGTCAATAATGGGGCGCCAAGTTCGGCGAATATGTCAATGTCATCCGCGTTAAAATCAGGTGCGATAGGTTGTTCAAAATCCATGTTATCGTATATTATCTTCTTTTGTTCCTCTTTTGAAGTATTGTTCATTTTGCGTTAAACAGGAAAGGTTCAAATGGAGGGGTTTCATGAAATTACTGGGGATACAATTGCGACCGATGCTCGTGTTGGTTCTACTTGCTTTGTTTATTCCATTCGCCACGTCAGCACCCGGGGGAATTGGGGAAATTGCTAACGATGGCTGCCTTTGTCATGGTGAACGAAATACGAACACGCAAGTCGAAATCCAGGGGCTTCCTAATTCCTTTGAAGCAAACACAAAGTACAATTTCTCGATTATGGTTTCTTCGCAATCGATCCCAGCCAATCTGGACGGAGAAATCGGAGGATTCAGGCTGTTGATTACGGGTGGAGCCGTGGGTTTTAATTCATCAGAAGGTCTTATTCAAAATCTAGAAAATGGCTGGACGCACACCGAAACAGGCAATGCTGTACGACATTGGAACCTCTCCTTCACAAGCCCAAGTGACAATGCTTCTTTCGTTGACTTCACCGTTTATGGAAATGCCGTGAATGGCAACCAAGCGAGTACTGGAGATGAATGGAACAGTGTCGAGTTCCGACTTCCTGGAGTCCAATACGAAGGTGAATCAATGGCTGGAAACAACGACGACTTCAGCCCGATGGACTACTCTGTAGGAATTGTTTTACTTTTGGCGCTAAGTTTCTTGTTCGTGATAACACTGCGTGATTGATTAGTTGACAAATTCGATTGTGCTACTTCGAAGGGCCTTCATTTGTTTTCGTTCAGAAGAACCGTGAATTTGCTCGCTCTTGACACCCGTCAGGACAAGCATAACTCGAATCTCATCGTCAAGCTCCTCATCAACAGCGGTTCCCCAGATAATTTTTGCATGGGGAGAGATACGTTCAGTAATGATTTGGGCACAGCGTTCAGCCTCACCAAGCGTGAGATTGTTTCCTCCAACGACATTGATGAGGGCTCCCCGAGCATCGCTAAAGTCAATGTCGAGCAGCGGTGAATGCAACGCTTCAAGTGTTGCTTCTTCTGCTCGGCCTGGGCCAGAACCGGCCCCCAAACCAATCATTGCAACACCAGCGCCTGAGTGGATGACGGCTTTCAAATCTTCAAAGTCGAGGTTGACCATGCCATCACGAGTCAGGAGTTCTGTCACGCCAATGATGGAGCGAACGAGAAGCTCGTCACCGACCCTGAATGCACTGGCTAAGGGGAGATCTTTCACTCCTTCAATCTCCAACAAGCGTTCGTTTGGAATAACGAGGATTGTGTCGCAATATTCTCTTAGTCGTTCAAGACCCCATTCAGCATTCTCTCTCCGAGTCGCTCCTTCAGATTGGAACGGATAGGTAACGACTGCAATCGTCATTGCGCCTTGTTCCTTCGCAAGACGAGCAATGTGACCTGCAGCCCCCGTTCCAGAGCCTCCTCCCATTCCTGCTGCAATGATTGCAAGTTGGGTATCGGTGGTTATTGTTCGGAGCGCCATTTCCGACTCCAAAGCCGCAGCTTCACCTTTGGTAGGATCGCCACCAGCACCCCTTCCACGAGCGGTTCGTCCGATCAGTACCTTGTGTTCAAGCGGCGACATGAGGAGTGCTTGTGCATCAGTATTGATTGCATAACCTGTAACAAAGGAGTTCTCGAACAAACCTTCAGCGTCGAGACGACCGACTGCATTGCAACCCGCCCCACCAACACCGTATACACGGATTCGAGGTTGCAGTGATTCAAGAAGGGCGCGAAGCTCTTCATCGGTCCCTTGCCCGCTTGGTTGTGGATCGAGTTGAGGTACAATCTCCTCATCAGACAGTTCGAGTACTCGTTCAATCAAATGGCGCATGGGCAGAATCTTGATTCATCCTAACTTGAATGTATTGCACCGAATTTCCATGAAGGAAGCGATTTCGACACACGGATTCAATCGCGGAGACCTTCTTGTGTGACCTGGTAAACACACTCACCATCGGGAAGGTTTGGAGAGTCCACTAGGCGTGCAATTCGTCGACCGCCCTTTGCTTTGCGCAGGTAAAGTCGGAAAGTCGATGCGTGAGCAAGAACGTGTCCACCAATAGGCTTGGTTGGATCTCCCCACATGGCATCTGGCTTCGAGTGCACCTGATTTGTCACCAGCACGAGTGCGTTGTTTACGTCGGCAAGTTGCTTGAGATCTTTGAGGTGACGGTTGAGTTTCTGTTGCCTGTTGGCAAGCATACCACGTCCTATGAATTCTGCCCGGAAGTGACTTGTCAGCGAATCAACAATGATCATTTTGACATTGAGCCCTTTGCTCATTCGCTTGATTTCTTCTGCAAGAAGCATCTGATGGGCGGAATTGTATGCTCGCGCAACGTGGATGCGGCTCAACACAGCATCCGGGTCGAGCCCATGGCCACGTGCCATCTGCGTGATTCGCTCTGGACGGAAAGTGTCTTCTGTATCGATGTAAAATACGTCGCCATCAAAGCCACCGTCTTCAAGCGGCATCGTGCAATTCACTGCAAGCTGATGGCCGATTTGGGTTTTTCCGGATCCAAAAGCACCGTACACTTCAACAAGGGCCTGCGTCTCAAATCCTCCTCCAAGGAGATCGTCAATCGACTGAACCTTTGAGGAGAGTTTCTGAACCTCTCGACGGCGGTCGAGCAGTGCTACGCCTGAAACGAATCCGCCAATGTTTGCCATTTTCTTCGCAGCATTGATGATTTTACCTGCAACTGCTTCTCCAAGTTCTGCCTGTTCAGCGAGATCTGCTGGCGACATGACTGCGAGAGCGAGGAGTTCATCAAAACCAGCTTCTCGAAGCTTTTCTGCGGTCGCTGGGCCGACTCCGGGAAGGTCCTCGATTTTGACCTCCGCTTCTTCCTCGTGCTCAGTGTCCATTGGTATCACTTCATCCTCAGCCGGAACTTCATTCTTCTTACTGGTTGTCTTCTTCTTTGTTTTCGTGCTCATTGTATCACTTGTGTTGAACCAACGGCTGAGGGTATATCAAGCGAAGAACGGGACAATCCGCTCACGAAATCTGAAGTTGACTCAGAAAAATGATTCCAAGCAGCGTTTTTCACTTTTCATTCACTTTCAGAATTACCTTCTTCATTTTCATCAGTGGTCTGATATGGATTCGGAGGAGATTCCACCTGTTCGTACAAGATGTCAATGAGGTGATCGATGTTCACTCGGTCAGTGCCTTGGTCGATGGTTACAGTAAGATCGTAGATTCCTTCTTCAGGAAAGTTGAGATTGAAATCCCATTCTCCATCTTCTCCATCTGGGATCTGTTCTGTTTTGGTGCCTTTGCTGTTGGATGCAGGGTCCATTAGTTCCCATGTCACTGTTACCGGACTACCTGGTGTGATGAGGCTTGGGTTTTCGACCGTCGAATCAAGTAGAACCTGTTTGGGAGCTGAATCCTCACTGCCGGGTGTCGTGTTTATTTCCATTGGATCGGGATCCGCTGAATTCGCTTCACTCCAGTCAATGGTGTGATCGACGCGGAGAACCAGCGTTTGGTTTGCGGTATCGCCGTTGATGTCGGTTGCTCCCAGTACAACCGTGTACATACCGTGAATCTGGTATTCTACATCGATCTCTGCCGATTCAGAGCCATCGACTGTGATGGTTGAGCGCCCATCACCGGGTTCGAGGTAAAAGGTTTCAATCCCATAGTCAGAGCTCGTTCTGGAAAAATCAAAACTGAAGGTTACGCCGGTAAAGGATATCTGTGAGCCGCCAATGAATGCTTGTTCGATTGTCCCATTTGTTGCATCATAATGAACAACGAGGGCAATGAGCGCTTCTTCATCTGAATCGTCGTTACCGAAGCATCCTGACAAGGCCGAACACATAAGCAAGGCCGACAAGAAGAGTACAGTTGCTCGTCCGCCCATGCGTGTTCTTAGATGTCATCCTTGATGAAGACAATGCCAAAAAGGGATGAAAAAAGACCACATCGGTGGTTTCAAAGGGAAGGACTGTGGCGTTGAGGTCAGCGAGGTGGGGTAGTCTGGATATCCCGTCGGGCTCATAACCCGGAGATCGATGGTTCAAATCCATCCCTCGCTACCAATCAAGAGTATTGATGATAATCGTGCTTCGGCGTAAGAGAATCCATTGCGGATTGAAGTCTCGCATTGGCCGCCTGTATACCGCTGGCAATTTCATCACACTCTTTGCGGATACGCAAGGCTTGTTCGACGCACGCTGGGTGCTGGCGCTCACAGGTTTCAAATACAGCCAAAATTGGATCGATTTGACTACCTGGAGCATGTTCTGGGCGAATGAAAAACTCCCCATTTTCCAGAATAACAGGGCCAGCTGACTCAACAGCGGCTGCGAGGCGATTGGCGTGTTTTGTCTTCGTACCATCAACTTGGCAAAGAGCGAGCAAAGCTGCGATATTCCCAGGAGTGAGGTTGTTTGCTTTCATGAAAAATTTCTTTGCTTTGGAGTTTTTTCCAGCCGTTGCATGCACGTGACCAATCGTGCGCAAGTCCTGCTCCATGGGCGTTAACTTTTCCAGAAGTGAAGGGGCCGACTGGGTGAGTATTTTTTCTAATTTTTTCCGCTCGCGCAGTAGAACAGATGTTGCTTGAACAGCCAATTTGTGTTTGTTTCGAATCGAAAGCACTTCCGCAAGAATTCGAATCCCCTTGACCAACAATGCTTGCATTGCTCCATCACGCTGTTTGTTGGCAAGCAGCATTGAGGTAAACTCACTGGCCATCACCTCTACCATCTCGTGCCGACCTTCATCGAAATATCGCAGCATCTGTGACAAAGTCTGATTTGGATCTGACATACCAAACATTGCTCTTCCTCATTGTATGTCGGTTGCCGCTGTTAATGTCGTGGTTTCAACCACGCCCCCCAATGTTCGAATACTTCCCAAAATGAGGTCAGAAAGTCTTGAAAAATCATCAACAACAACCTTGCAATAGACATCGTATTCTCCGAAAAGCACCATTGCTTCCGACACTTCGCGCATCTCCTTGAGTTCGGCAACAACCTGTTGTTCTTGGCCGGGTTCAGTAGAAATTAACACCAACGCGATAGCGGACATAATTGACCATTCTGAACCTCATGTTTAATTCTTCACGTCTGTTGGTTGCGTCGAAGAGGATGTGTGCAAAGGCCGTTGCGATAACCGGGTCCCCGGGAACTGGAAAATCGACGCTTGCAGAGCGCCTGACCGACCTAGGCTTCCAAGTTCGGACAGTCGAAGCGATTGCTCTGGAAGCAGGGGCCCTCTCACGACAAAACGGCCAACAAGAAATAGACACATCGAAACTGGGGTCTTGGACGCAGAGTGGAACCGAAACTTGTGTTATTGATGGTCACCTTTCGCACTATTGTTCCATAGATGCCGTGATTGTTCTTCGGTGCAACCCGAAGAATCTACGTCAACGATTAACCAATCGAGAAGGATACGGTCCTGAAAAAATTGAGTCGAACGTTGAATGGGAACTTCTTGGAGGCGTGTGGTCTGAATTAATAACGCTGCATCCGGGTGCAAATGTGTTGGAACTCGACACAACCGATCAAGGAATTGAGATTCAAAATGTTCTTGATTTTCTGGAAAATCCGGATCTTGCAAAATCGGTTGAACATTCAGTCGAGGACTCAATAGACTGGATAAGGCTCAATTTTGCTGCCGAAAGCATATGACCCTTCTTCCACTCCAACAAGCGATAGAGATGGCACTTGAGCAGCTCAGAAAACGATGGGAAGCCATCGCTTTACCAATCGTCTCACGTTTTGGCCGCACCAATCCGGCTGTTCTTACATGGCTTGCACTCCCAGTCGGCGTCGCAGCCAGCGTGCTGGTCTTTACAGCACCAAAGAGCGACACTGGAGCATTGATGCTTCTTGGCTCTGCTTTTTTGATTGCCTTTTCGATGGTCCTCGACGGACTGGATGGCCAACTTGCGCGACATACGGGCCAAGTTTCTCGTTGGGGGGACTATCTCGACCACACACTCGATCGGCTCCTCGATGCTATGTGGGTCGTCGCCATCGCATCAAGCGCCGCCTGGGTTGGAGATCCAGTTCTTGGGTGGGCTGCCGCGTGGTTCACCATTTTGGGCTCTTACATGGGCACACAGGCCCAAGCTGTGAGCGGAGGTCGAAACTATCGAGGATTTTCTAGAGCGGATCGAACAATTCTCACCATCGCAGCGCTCGCATTGACCGGAATCTTTTGGCTGATTGGGGTTCAGGACTTTTCATCCGCACCTACTCCTTTTGATCACCTCGAAATGAATCCCCTCTCGGTCGTTGTCATCGTATCAGGCCTCGGTGGCATGTACACCTTCTTTGTACGTTTCTCACAAGCAAGAAAAGAGATTATCGCACTCGATAAGGAACAACCACTCGCCCAACCGAAGAACGACGAATCGGAGTAGACTCGAGCCAAAGAAACACTGTCTTTGTTGCATTTATTTATCGGCATACTCTTAACGGGCGACGACGACGTATTGAGTGATGGGTGCGAACGCGCTGAACCGTAGTCTCCGGCCAAAGGCCGTTATCATAGTCTTACTGATGATGCTCATGGTCGTTCCACTAACGCCGGTTTCGACAGCAGCGGACACCAATCCCGACAATTTGCAAGCACAACACATTGCTGCAGTTTTTGACCCAGTTTCGGAAACAACAACCATCACATGGCAAAATATCGATACCTACAACGGAAACGTTCCTTACTATCATTCTGCTATCTACACTGTACTTCGACACACTGAACCAATTACTCAATCAAATATAGACACTGTGCAAGTTGTTGATTCAGTTACTGCCTGCCAAGCCAACGTCTATGTTCAGTATGCTTGGTGTTTAAGCTCAGCTGGCAGTAATGGAGGACAACATCCTGGCCACAGTGTTTCTTATCTTGTCGATGCTGGTACCAATAGTACGTTCTACTACGCAGTCACAATAGGATGGGATTCGGACGGCGACAATGTCGGCTCCCCTAGTTGGGAAGTCGATGTTACATATTCAGAACTCGACCCAGATGTATCCTCTCTGACCATTGGCGCCGAAGAGACGACCTCTTCGATTGAAACCCCTCTCTATTTCCAAGCATCATATTCGCTTGCAGACAGTGAAACGACACTCATGTGGATCAATTACCATTCGCCTCTATTGCCGAACACGGAACCGGCGTTGGAGAACACCAGCATTTTGATTTGGCGTTCAACAACGGAGATTTCTCGAAGCAATGGTGGTCAAATCTACGACCAGTTGACACCGATCGCAAACCTTAGTTCAGATGTAGAATCTTATGTCTACACGGTACCGCCAAACACAAACGAGGAGGCTTATTACGCGATAACGTATTTCATACCGAACAAGACTGAGTCAGGCGAAGACTTTGTCGATCTACGATTTTTATCGAACAATGCACTTACAGAACCAGTCCTTGAAGACAATCGACCACCGAGCCACGTAACTGTATTTTCAGTGGGTACAACCTCTGAATCGGATGGTACCGGTGAAACAGAATTGACATGGTTTGGTGTACCAGGAGAAACAGGTGAACGATATGATCTCTATGTTTCCGGTAGCTCATTTAGTTCCATCTTCAACACAGGCGTTGAATTCCTTGCATCCGTTTACGAAAACCCCTCGCTTGAAGACTCAAATGCCCCGTACACTTACACACGGGAGCTCCCAATCGGAACGCTAGGATATGCATACTATTGCGTTGTAACCGTCGATGCAATTGGGCTCTTTGACGAAACGACGAGCGGCGGCTCATGTGATTCGATTGAAGAAGACGCATTCAGCAACTGGCAAAAAGAGCCGACGAATGTTCAAGCAGAATTCATAGGCGATCGGACCATTCGAGTCACATGGAATGACCAACTTGGAATTGAAGGTGAGCGCTATCACATTTACTCAAGCAACGGGGTTCCAACGAATTCCCAACAGTTTGCCACGCAGACAACGTACCACGGATTTGTAAACGACAACATAGAGACGTACGACATCGTTATTGATCCAGAAGTTGTTTCGGAAACGGGCGCCGTCCTCAATTGGTACATTTACGTCACAAGCGAAGCACAATATGTCCATACCAGCGGGTCCTACGAATACACCGGACTTGATCAAAACGAAGCCGGGCCAATTGAGATCGATATCACTGCACCTACTCGGCCTCAGATTGTTACTGCTGAGAGCCGTGGTGACCTCGGTATTGTTGCCATGGAATGGGGGAATCTGCAAGAGACGTTCGAAACTTACCAGATATGGCGCCATAACGGAGATCCTTTTGAAGATTCATCGGTCAGTAGCGGAGACGAAGAGGGCTGGGAACTGGTCTTGGATGATATCAACGTAGGTTTCCAAAGCTCTGCTACCATTATTCGCAACGTTCCAATTGCGAACGATTCAGAACAAGATGCATGGTATGCCATAACCGTATGCGACCAGTTCAACAATTGCAACCAAGAGATTTTGGAAGGATTGACAAGCAACTCTCGAATTCTTCGTGAGGACTCTCGAGCACCAACCGTTGATATGCAACTTGTTGACGAGGAGGGTAATCTTTACACAAGCCCTTCACTTGTGCCCGGCCGTTACACTGTTACGATCGAAGTGAGCGAGTATCTCAAAACCACCCCCTCGATTGAGGTCTACTCGTCAGGCGGTTACGACGAAACGGATGGTGGTGAACTCATGACACAAACAGCGGATAATCAACTTGATCCGAACAAGGGACCTGAGTATGAGTACGAATTCAGAATCTCCAACTCTGAGCGAGCGAGTGACCTGTCCATTGTTGTGACACTTCTTGACTTGGCTGACAACCAAGGCACTATCACAAACACATCGTTCAAGATCGATGCTCAGACACCGACCATTTCTGTTTATGCACCTTCACCATCATCCGACGGCTCCAAATACCTCTATGGGAACAAAATCAATCTCATGTTTGCTGCCGAGGATGATGTTCAAATCGCAGACCTCCAGTACCGCTTCACCTTCAATTATGGGGGATTAACCGGTTCGACGAGTACCTCTCCTTGGGCAAATGCAGAAGGAATCACCGACGTTAATGGTGACGGGAGTTCGCTCGTTAGTGACATGGAATTTTCTGCAGGCACGTTCGATGCAGGCCAGCATGCTATCACCGTGCGTGCGCTCGACACAGCCGGAAACCAAAGAACCGCACAGGTAGTGTTCGTTGTTGATTTCTGTCGAAACAATCTCCAAGGCGAGACAGTTTGTGCGTTTGAAGAAGACCTCAAACCTGAACCAGAGCCTGAAATCATTACTCCCTCCATGAGCGAACCGCCTTATGTTTTGGTTTGGATTGCTGTTGGTGTAAACGTCATTAT
>DAPT01000133.1 GCA_002502215.1 Euryarchaeota archaeon UBA124 | reverse complement strand
AACCACCTTTTGGTGGCCGGGCTGGATTTGCTCCACCACCGAACTCTCGAATCGCTCCTTGGTGGAGGCTGCTGCATAAAAAATGGTCAAACCAGGCAATTCCAGATTTTTCTCTCTCGCTTGAAGTAACGCACCATGGGCCAGTCCTCGATGTACCTGCTCTTTTCATCGAGGTTGGTTCAACCGAACCGTATTGGCCGAATGAAAATGCGGCTAAACTTCTTGCTGAAATCATCACAGAAGGGCTCAGCTTGAATGGAAGTAATGAATCGTATTCATGGAGTGAGAGCAATGAAACAGAGCCGGTATTGGTCACGCTTGGTGGAGGACATTATGCTCCGAAGGCGAACAAATTAGCACTAGAACCGAACGTTTGGGTCGGACATATGCTTGCGAATCATTCTCTCCCATTTGGTAGCCAAGACGAACCTGGTTTACTATGGAAACAATCGATTGATGCCGCTATAGATTCGACAAGAAAGGCTTACCCTGGGGGGAGGATTGTTTGCAATGTTGAGAAAAAATCCTTCAAAGGTTGGCAACGACAATTGATCTACCAACATCTTGACAGCATAGGGATTGAAGTTGTACGAACTAATGCTTTCTTGGAAATGGTCAAAGGATGCCAAGCAGGCCAATAACACAGGAGGGTGAAGCATGTTGTCGAAACTTATTGTTGCAATGACACTACGGATGCCACGTTGGTTCGTCCGATGGGTTTCACGACGATATGTTGCTGGATCGAATCTTCAGGATGCAGTTGCTGTTATGAAACGACTGGAATCAGAGGGTGCATGCTTCACCATCGATGTGCTCGGCGAAGAAATTTCTTCGATGGATGAAGCACAGTTTTTCCTCGATGAATATGTACGGGTCATGAATGCCATCGTAGAGAATAAATTCGATGCGAACCTGTCGATTAAACCAACAGCTTTTGGTCTTCTCATCGATAAACAACAGGGACTGGATAACATTGAATCACTTGTTCGCCAAGCAGCAGCACATGACATGTTTGTTCGACTCGATATGGAAGATCATCGTGTAACGACTGAAACGATTCAAGTTGTATTGGACTTGCACAAAAAAGGATTGACCAACGTTGGCACAGTGCTTCAAGGACGTCTGCATCGAACTCCTGATGACATACTCAGCGTTGCAGAGAAACTCGGTGGTAATGCAGACTATCGAATATGCAAAGGCATTTACTTAGAACCGGAAGACATTGCCTATACTTCTCGTTCCGACATACGAACAAGGACAAATGATGCAATCCGAATGGCCCTTGAGCATGGTGCATACGTTGGAATAGCCTCGCATGACATTCCTGTCGTTGATTTCACCTTGGACGCATTGAAGGAATTCCACATGGGTCCTTCAATCGACGATCCTAGGGAGAATGCAAGTCCAGCTCGAAATGGAAAAGGACCCGGTTATGAATTCCAGATGCTTCTTGGAGTTCGTGGACCAATGCGCAGAAAATTGACAAAGCAGGGTCATCGAACCAGAGTATACATTCCATACGGTGAAAAATGGTATGAGTACAGTATTCGCAGGTTGCAAGAAAATCCAACCATCGGTTTACAAATCGCAAAGGCTTTCTTGATGCCGTGGACAAATCGTCCGTGATCAATTGCGAGGTTTCTTTCTGTTTCGCCTATTTGTTGGCTTAACACGCTTCTTGATTTGCTCTTTCGGCAAGATTGGATTCGGATTGAAACCAAGGCGACCTTCTTTCCATGCTTGTCGTCGCTCTCTCGGCGTATTCGGTTCGAAACGTTCTGGCCTTGGAGGTTCATGGAGATACATGCGTTTGATCTTTGAAGCATCAACGGTTCCTCGAAGGGTACGACCTTGGCCGGTATGAATCGCACGGATTCGCCACGTTTGAACGCCAATTTCCATGATTGTTCCCGCTTTGAATACAGTACCTTCTTCAACAATCAAAACATCTGGAGTCGAGAATTCACCACGGGTTTTCGTAATTTTCACACGCAACATGTCTTGACGGAGAGCAACTGCTCGCACCAGGTTAGTCGCTTGGATTCCCTCCAATGGTCCATTTTTTGACTCGAGTCGGGTAATCCTCCAAGTCATATCGTCGTGTTCGAAGACATCGTCAGTGTCGAGCCATTCATCAGAATCAAGATCAATGGTGGCCATGTAGGAATCAGGACCATCTGTAAGCATGAAGGGTACTCGTTTTAGAGGCGGTGCACGAAATTGGATTTCATGAACAGTCGTGCATTCTTCACATCGTAGGAGATAATCCTTGCCTCGGCCTGCTTCTTTTTCTCTCAGAATCTGATGACTTGTGACATCCTCACAAGTAGGACAGAGAACAGCGTTTTCCAAGACTTCTTCATCTTCGAAGTCGTCTTCGTAGAATTCGTCGTCCATGCTTCTCAAGACGGGCTCGAGGCATGTTCCCTTTGAATCCACCGCATGTGGTCTCGACACAGTGTTCAAAACAAACCGTTGCTGAGACCTTGGCATGAGCGACGTCGGTCGAGACCAAGTCCTTCCAAGTTTGCTCAGTGCAGATCACGAACGTTCACGAGATGAGCCGGAAATTGCAGCCAACATTGCGGCACAATTGGAGCATATGGGCCTCTCAACATGGTCCATATCTGTGTTACGCCGACTACGAGACGCAATTGGACGACAAGCGCCTAGGCGTGTTCTCGAAGTTGGTGGAAGCATTGGACACCGATCTGCATGGCTTTTTGACCTCTTCAACGATAATCCAATTGACCGTTTCGATATTGTTGAACAGGGTGCTAAATTTGGTGTCATCCTTCATCGGCTTCAATCAAGATACGAAGCTGCGCAATGGTCATCAATAATCGTCAATGATTTTGCGACTTTGTGTGCTGAGGAAAAAGCATGGAAATTGACAACAACTTCTGGCGTTGGTGCGGATGAACGGAGACTGTCTGAGCAATACGATGCAATCATCATCGATTCTCCTCTTTCTCGATTATCAAGTGACTTGGTGAATGGAATGGAACTTCTTTCTAGCAACGGTGTTCTCTACACGACTGAACCGGAGACACCGGTCGGTGATTATGAAGAACTTGACGACGATGGGAAAGCAAAAGTCGATGGGTTCAATTCATGGATTGAATTTATACAATCAGTGCAAACAACACACTACATCGCATTTGTTCCACTCTTCAGTGGAACTTTGGTTGCTTTTTTCAAGCGGTAGATTCTTGCTCAGCCTTGTCCAAAAGCGCATCGATATCGAGCAATCCGTATCCATAATTGTTGTCATGATCGGATTGCCCTTCCTTTGGATTGACAGTTTGCATGAGCCAATCTTTGACGGTATCGATTGTCGATACATCGCCTGATGTTCCATTGCTGGCCAATTGAGGCTCTGCTTCAAGAAGAAGAGCAAGAGCACCTGTGACGAAGACTGTTGCAGCACTGGTTCCACTCGAGGATGACCAAGTACCTTGAGCGTTAAGCACGGGTACATCTTTTGCAGGTGCGACAAGTTCTGGTTTTTTGTCCGGATCCCCTCGCGGCAGCTTTGGTGGAAAAAAACTCACTGCGTTGTTCCCAGTCGATGATTTCGGCCAATGACTGCCGGATTGTGTAACTCCTCCAACACAAATGACTCTGCGTTCACTTCCAGGAGATGCAACATCTCCGTCGTCTTCTTCACCACCATCATTGCCTGCAGCTGCGACAACAAATATTCCACGAGCCATAGCGTCGTTTACAGAATCTTCAATGGTTCGACTTGAAGAACCCAGAAGTGGAAACAAATCTTGACCTCCGCCCAAGGAAAGTGAAATGATGTTGACATTCTGATTAACGCACCAATCGATTCCAGAGACGACATCTTCCTCATAGCCAGAACCGTTTTCGAGCAATGACTTTGCGACGTAGAGATTGACGTTCTTGGCAACACCATTGATC
>DAPT01000074.1 GCA_002502215.1 Euryarchaeota archaeon UBA124 | reverse complement strand
CTGATGGTGCCGACGGTGCTGATGCATACGCTTGCTGGGATCGAGCAATGCACGATTCACAATATTCCAACGTGGTTGATTGTGGAAACTCAGTAACCTTCCGCCACGAAGATTCTTCTTCTCTGACATGGGTCGAAATTGGAAGCTTCCAGGCTTCTCCTGAAGACTGTGACATGGGCGAAGATGAATGTGAAGGATACGCAGAGATTGTAACATACGATTCTGCGTCCAACACTGCCTTCTACGTGAATGCAGTTGATTCCTCGGTTGACATGATTTCTCTTGCAGACCCACACAACCCTACACACGTACAAACGATTGACGTCTCAACATACGGCGAACCAAACAGCATCGCAATCAGCGATGGTGTCGTTGCAATGGCTGTAGCAAATGGAACCGACGATATGAGCAATGGACACATTGTCACCTATTCCACTGCGGGCGTATTCCTTAACGCATACGACGCAGGCGTACTTCCAGACATGGTTACCTTCACTCACGGTGGCGACTACATCCTCTCTGCGAACGAAGGTCAGCCGAACGACAACTACGATGTTGATCCTGAAGGGTCAGTAACAGTCGTAGAAGTCGCAACAGGTACGGTGACACAAATCGCATTTACACAATTCAACAGTCAGCGCGATTCGCTCATTGATTCTGGAGTTCGATTGTACGCAAACCCAGGCTCTTCAACGGTAGCTCAAGACCTTGAACCTGAATACATCGTCGTTTCAACAGATGACTCAACCGCTTACGTTGCTTTCCAAGAGAACAATGCTCTCGGAATCATTGACCTCGTTGACATGGAACTCGATTCCATCGTTGCATTCGGGACCAAGGATTACTCACAAGGCTGCTACGACTTTAGCGACCGTGACGGTGGCGTTGAATTCGCATGTGGACAACCTGTATTGTCCATGTACATGCCAGATGCAATTGCCCTGTTTGAATCAGGCGGTAACGATTACATCATATCTGCCAACGAAGGCGATGGCCGGGAATATGAAGGAACACCAGGTTACACCGATGAAGACCGTGGTGACGACCTGACGCTCAACTCAACGTATTGGGAAGAGCGTGGCTACGATGCAGCCGCTCAGGCAGAATTGCAATTGGATGAGAACCTCGGCCGTCTCAAAGTCAGCATCGCAGATGGTGATCATGATGGTGATGGACAGCACGAGGAAATCGTTGGATACGGCGCACGTTCGATGTCCATCTGGAATTCAAATGGAGAACTGGTGTTCGATACCGGTGACCAAATCTCTCACTTGACACAAACGTACGGAGAATACATCAACAGTTACACCGCTTCACGTAACGACGACAAAGGTGCTGAACCTGAAGGCGTTACAACAGGATCCTACGGAGGCACAGATTACGCATTCCTCGGCCTTGAGCGAGCAGGTGGAGTCATGGTCTACGACCTTACGAACCCATCCCGTGCAATGTTTGACCAATACGTTACGTTCTCGGACCACGTTAGCCCAGAAGGTCTAACGTTCGTTTCCGCAGCAGATAGCCCAACAAACCAACCGTTGTTGTTGGTGGCCAATGAGGTTTCTGGAACCATCGCTATTGTTAGCCCAGTACACCAAAGCGTTCCAGCCGAACAATCCGAGGACCAACCATGCTTGGCAACTGACACAGGAGCTCATCTTGCAGTTGATTGCGGTAATCAATTGAACGTCATGGGTGATTCCGATGTTCATTGGATGGTCGTTGGTGAATACAACAGCGGACTCGGTGAAGGTGCAAGCGAAATTTCAGCATACGATGCCGGCACACAACGCAGCTTCGTTGTCAATGCTGTTACAGGATCCATCGATATCTTGGACGTATCAAACCCAAGTGACCCTTACCTCGTTCACCGAGTCAGCGTCACAAACGGAGAACCAAACAGCGTTGACGCTCACGACGGAGTTGTTGCCATCGCCATAGCAGGAGACGGTAGTGAAGGAAGCGGAATGAGCAAGCAAGATCCAGGGTATGTTCTGTTCATGGATACAGATGGACATACAATTTCCATAGTCACAGCCGGAGCACTGCCTGACATGCTTACATTTACGCCAGACGGCAACTCAGTGCTTGTAGCGAACGAAGGTGAGCCAAACGATATGTATACAATTGACCCAGTCGGATCGGTTTCCTACATTGATTTGAGTGGAGGAGCAGCCAATGTTGCTCAATCCGACGTAACGCAACTGAACTTCTACTCGTTCGAATCCCAACTTGCAACATTGCAAACAGAGGGCGTTCGAGTGTTCGGGCCAAATGCAAACTTGAGTGAGGATTTGGAGCCAGAGTACATTGCAGTAAGTGCTGATGGCACCTCTGCAATGGTTGTTCTTCAAGAGAACAACGCCTTTGCGAAGATCGATCTAACATCCACGCCTCCAACCATTACGGACATTGTAGCGCTTGGCTTCAAGGATTACTCCCAAGGCCAATATGACTTCTCTGACCGAGATGATGGTGTGAACTTTGCAACGTATCAGACAGTTCGTGGTATGTATCAACCAGATGCATTGGACACATTCACCATCGGAACCGATGCCTACTTTGTAACGGCGAACGAAGGCGATGCCCGCGACTACTGGTTCGATGCAGCGGATGAAGCATCCTGTCTCGCAGCAGGCGGAATTGAGTTTGATGAGGACGATGGATGTCTTGCTTACAGCGAAGAAGTCCGTGCCGATGATTTGACGCTCAACTCAACCATTTTCACTGCTTCATTGACAAACGATGACTTGAAGAGACTGAAGACAACCACAGCGAACGATTGTGGTGATACAGATGGCGACGGAGCTGTCGAATACATCTGCAGCTATGGTGCACGGTCATTCACGATTTGGGACAGCAACGGTCAACTCGTTTGGGACAGTGGCGACCAAATCAGCCATCTCATGGTTTCTCAAGGAGAATGGATCAATGGATACACACAGTACAGGAACGATGACAAAGGTGCAGAACCAGAAGGCGTCGTTGCTGGCGAAATGTACGGTAATACGTACGTGTTCGTCGGATTGGAGCGCTCAGGCGGTATTCTTGTTTACGACGTATCTGACCCAACAAGCCCAGTGTTTGATCAATACATCTACCTGCCACACCACATATCCCCTGAAGGACTCAGTTTCGTTTCAGCAGCAGATAGCCCGAACGGCGCTGCAATGCTCATCGTTGCTCACGAAGTCAGTGGCACCGTCGTGGTCCTACAACCGATGTTTGCTTGATGGAACGCTGATAACCAGCTGGCCCTAGCATCGGGCATGGTCGAGAAAGGATTCGTTCCTTTGGCTTGGACAGAACTCCCTTTAGTGGAGATGGCAGAGCGTTCACGCTCGATCTACGAGCAGATGAATAAGCGGCGAACAACACGCCACTTTTCAGTGCGCGATGTGCCGAGGCAACTGATTGAACATGCGATTCTTTGCGCTGGAACAGCTCCTAGTGGAGCGCACCTCCAGCCCTGGACATTCGTGGCGATATCGAATCATGATTTGAAGGAGCGAATTCGAAAAGCAGCGGAGGAAGAGGAACGCAAAACCTACGAAGACCGCATGCCTGATGCGTGGAGAGAGGTGTTGCAACCACTCGGTACGGATGCAATTAAAGAGCATCTAACGGATGCACCTTGGGTTGTCGTTCTGTTTCGGCAATCGAAGCGGCTACGATCGAATGGAGAATGGGGTCCAACCTACTACAGTAACGAGAGTTGTGGAATTGCAGCAGGCATGTTCATTCACGCCGTTCACCACATGGGATTGGTAACACTTACGCATACCCCATCACCGATGGGCTTTCTTCGAGAAATTCTTGACCGGCCTGAACATGAGCACGCAATGCTTGTCCTCCCAGTCGGCTATCCTGCTGAAGATGCAAAAGTACCTGATTTGCAACGGAAAACATTGCAAGAGATCGCCGTGTTCTTCGAAGAATGATTACTTTCGAAGACCGCCGCGAGCCCATTGCGTATCGACTTCCAACTCAGGGTGGTAGTGTGCTCTCCGTACGGCTTGGCGTTGTTGCTGAACTTCATTGGTTGCAATATCATCTGGGTTGTTTCGTTTCTTGTGCCAGCGTTGAACAAACAAACTTACCAGAACGCTTGGAATGACCATGAGAGGTGCCAATGAGGATTCTAAATTGAGGTATTCCATTGGCAGGTCGAGGATGATGCATGCCCCAACATACAAACCGATTGATGCCAGTAGCGCTGCTACGATGGGCGGCAAAATATGCCTGAACGACATACCAACAAAGAAGGCAATAATTGCCGTAATGCCAGGTAGTAATTCGCCACGTTCGGGGTTTATTCCATAGTTTTTCATAAGTTGAATTCCATTTGATATGACGATAAAAACAAACCCAGTGGCGAGCAGTCGAATCGACATGGATGTAATCATCACTGCGACAATTGCGAACCCCATAGCCGCAAAGAGTTGGAACCGATCAAGGGTTAACGCAAGACCAAGGTCGAGAGCATACGGATAGAGGGTACTCGCAGAAAGATATCCAATCGCTGCTCCAGCAATTGCCGTGATAAGGCTCAATCGCCTGTACCCTTGAACGAACAAGTACAGGGATAAAACGACAACAGGGATGGCAGTAACATAGCCTCCTTCAACAATTTGCGTAATCACCGTATCTCGAATATCATCGACGTTCGGTGCCTCATCTGTCATGGCTCTCAACACCCCCATATCAGAAGAGGATGTGAACTTGTTGGAAGAAGTGGTGCAGAGGGCAGGATTCGAACCTGCGAACCGTTACGGACTGGGACCTCATCCCAGCGCCTTTGACCAAGCTGGGCGACCCCTGCAGCAGAACAAACGGTCACGCTCGCGTATATCAACGCCACGACGGAATCAAATGACGAATATTGACTCCCAACCTAAACTATAGGTCTATATAGTCCAATGAATATTCATGTGGGGTTGACTATCCTTTAGAGTGCTCTGGATAGCATGAGGGTGTATACTTGGAAGCGAACGAGCACTACCGAACGCTCTTTCTCTCCGATTGGCATTTAGGCCTCAAAGGGGTCCAATCTTCAAAACTCCTCGCCTTTCTAGAATCGCATGATGCAGAAACGATCTACCTCATCGGAGACATCATTGATCAATGGGTTCTTGGTCGAAAATGGTCATGGAATCAAGATTGTGACAACATTCTACGAAACCTTATGGCAAAAGCAGAGATGGGTGTCAACATTGTTTACATTCCAGGGAATCACGATGATAGTTTCCGGAAATGGGCCAACACTACAATCAAAGGAATTTCAATCCAAAAAGATGCAGTACATACGACTGCAGATGGTCGTAAACTCTGGATTCTTCATGGTGATGAGTTTGATTTGTTCATGAGACAGAGCAAACTACTCTGCCATCTTGGCCATTCCAGCATCCAGATTTTAATGAGATTAAATCGGCCAGTTGCTTGGATTCGTAGGAAATTTCGATTAAAACCATGGTCGTTAGCAACAGCTGTACGGCGAACGTTCCAGAACAGTTCCAAAACCTTTCGTCGATTCTCGAAGACAATTACTGAGGAAGCAAATCGCCGAGGATACGATGGCGTGGTGTGTGGACACATCCACAAAGCAGAATTCAAACTTCTGGACGGAATTGAATACTGGAACGATGGCGACTGGGTCGAATCCTGCACCGCTGTTACGGAAACCATGGATGGGACAATGGATATTCTACATTACGAGCCTACTGATTTTACGGTAAATTCATTGCGCTTGCGAGCTGCCCAACGATTTGAAGAAATGAATCTCTCAAACCAAGACCCACTTGATGTTCAATTGATTCAGGAGGCCTTCCTGTGAGAATTGCATATGCATTAGCAGGTGAAGGACGAGGTCATACGGTTCGAGCACTAACTCTAGCGAATGGTTTGATTGAACGAGGCCATGAAATTGCTTTCTTTACTTGCGGCGATGCACTTCAATTGTTACGCGATGAGTTCGGTGCTGATTCCGTCTTTCATCTTGAGACTCCCCGATTCGTCATAAGGCGAAATCGGGTAGCGTATATCCGGACTGGTTTCGCAACGATTTCCTTTTTTTGGAAACAACGTCGACGAAGGAAACGAGTTATTGAGCAATTGAGGGACTGGAAACCTGATGCCCTTATCACTGATTTTGAACCAACATTTTCTGGCGTTGCAAAGCGACTTGATTTGCCATTGATTTCGTTTAACTCCCAACGCTTCTCACTCGACGCTCAACTGGATCATATCCTCAATCGAAGGCAACGAGTGAAATTAATTCCAATCAAAGTTATGTGTCGTTTTTTTGCTCCAAAACCCGATTTGAGTTTGATCTCTAAGGGATTTAATCTTCAACCAAACAAACCAAACGTACGAATTCTTGGACCAATGCTTAGGCCTCAATTTCATCCTGATGCATGGACACCAAAGGGCACACATGTAATCGCTTACATGAGGGCCAGTGTCCTTCATCATTTACCCGCAATCTCTCAGCATGCAGATGCCCATGGTTTGAAATTGAAATTGTACGGTCATTATCCTGAAACTGTCCCTGATAACGTGGAATGTTGCCCCATCTCCAATGAAGGATTCATTCAGGATATGCTTACTGCCGATTGGATGATTCAAACCGCAGGTACACAACTGCTTGGGGAGGTAGGATGCATTGGGATACCTTCGATATGCATCCCAGAGCCTGGACAAGTCGAACAAGAAATTAATGCAGCACTTGCAAAGAAAACCTTCCCTCACGTTGAAGTGCTTCATCCGAAACGAACTTCAGTTGAGGATTTGGATGCGGTTCTTTCAAGAATTTCAACAAATTCAGATAGGCCGATAATTAGAGATGGTTCAGAAGAAGCCTTACTAATGATCGATAACTTCCTTACGGATGCAACGATATCCTCTCCAACCTCATCAACATCTGGGGTACAACTTGAAACGGAGGAGAGGCGAAAATCCTACCTCAATTGACCAAGGGGACACGCGTTGGAAATTACTCCTTGATGGATTGCAACATGTCCTCGACGCATGGCAATATGTATTTCCAGACCTCAGAGTGGACTTCGGAAACGGTATCTCTCGTGTGTACAATCGGGTAGTTTTCTTTTTCAGCATGTTGAATGAACGCCGCCCGTAGAAGTTTCTGATACTGTAAAAACGAATGCGTGATGGAAGGTGACAACGCTAGGTCTGCTCCGGCTTCGAAATGATTTAGCTTCGTCAGGGAATCGTTGTACATCATCCTGTTGAGCAAACGTCGTCCGCCTGCTTGCAAGACGACAGTAATATCCGGTTTGGTCATGTTTTTGTACAGTCCATTAATCCAATCTGAATCTCCACCGCGTATCGATTCTCGAATCAATGGTGTCAGCGTGTACCTATCTGCAATCACAACAAAGCCCGCAGCGAGAAGAGGCTCAATTTCGTGGATAAACTGGTCGTGTAAATCCGTTGCATACAATAAAGCGCGCGTTCTCCAGTTCAGTTGGTGAAGACCTGGGTTTGAACTCTTGATGAGTTTGCCGAGCAATTCGGAACGAGCGAGTCCAACGATCGAAACCGCAACACCGTGTGCTTTTAGTCGTTCACTCAACAAACGAGCATGCATGGACCGACCGACGTGATCTGGGCCTTCGATAACAATCAATTTCCCTCCCAGATTCATTCTTTCCTCTCCTCAAATGCTCCCCAATCAAACGATGACATTCGTATCATTTCCGCAAGGCGATCGTTCTCATCAATAGGTTCTATTGCATTTAGATTAACGAATTGTCCAATGAGATTCCGAACCCTTGTGTGTACTTCCGTTACCGTACCTAGAGCATCGACGCGAACAATACGGTCGCGTTCGACCAAATCATCGTAAATTGCTTTTATTTTCCCTTGCAGTATTTTGTAGGATTCGAAAGGGTCGTGGGTCCATCCCATGTCCATCCCTGCTTCATAGAATTTCAAACTTGGGCGTCCTGTTACAATACGATTGTATCCTATCTCTGGAGGGATATCGAAATACAGGGTTAAGTCCGGTTCTCGAGCAAAGGAATAATTCGATTCAATAATGTCAGCGTCGACCCCACGCGCCCCGTCTCTTGCAAGGGCAGTAAATTTGTAACGATCGCAAATGACAATTCCGCCAACCTCCAACATTGGCTCAATCTGCTTACTCCATCGGTCTGCGAAGTCTGCAGCGTGGATGAGATGGAAGGTTTGAGGTTTCAAACGCTTTGAGTCCTTGCCTGCTTTGGTTGCAGTGGCAACAACTGGACTTGAATTCCATTCAGTATGATGAACCGGTAAACCGAGCGCGCGAATCCAATTAAAGAGTAATTTCGCTTGTGTGGATTTACCACTCCCATCCATCCCCTCAACGACAATGAGTAAGCCATTTGTGAAGGATTTTTCATTTCTAGAAGCCAATAGGCTCCCCTCCGGAGTGTGCATAACTCTATTGGCGATATTCATATGTACATCTATAGAGGCTACCTATAATTTAGGTTATTCACGGTTCGAATGAATGGTTAGAAGAAGATTGAGCAACAGGTAATCGAACCGTCCGCTTCACGTATTTGGCTCATGTCAAGAACGACTGGATCCAACCCTTTCTCCTTGAGTGTTTTCAGAACGGTTGGATAGCCATCTGCTACCAAGACTTTCCCGTTTCCGAAACCAATCGTGTTGCATCCATAGACTTCTTCTTCAGGTAGTACGATGACTTCACAACCATCGGGTAGCTCACCAAAGTCTTCTGGTGTGAGGTAGCCATCTGCAGTGAGAATGATGTTATCCGTTGGCGTTGATGCAACCGAGGTAAGATGGAGGGCCTTTTCGGTTGGAATATTAACGATGCGCAATTCGTGACCAAGGTGCGTGAGAAGATTTTGGAGTGTTTCAATACCCTCTTGGTTAGTCCGATCGGAGCGTCCAACAAAGAAAATATCTCCAAGACGAAGAATATCACCGCCGTCCATGCGAGCATCTCCAAACATGCCACAAACTTGGAAGCCATTGAGTTGGCGTGAAAGGAAGTCTGCAATAGGAGGCTGTTCCGCTACTCGGGAGGGATGGCCTGGCACTGGTAAGAGGACGTGACCGTCAACGACGATGGCTTGATCTTCAACGAAGACACAATCGGGATGATTGTTGTCTGCAGGGAGAATAGTAACTTCTAGACCGATATCAAGTAAGGCCTGGACATAGGCGGCATGCTGCGTTCTTGCAAGTGAGATGTCCGTTGGTCCTGAGCCAAAATAACTCGCTAAGGCATCGGAAAATGACTTAGGAACGGCCCGCATGAGGACACGCTGCTTCTGGTCCGTGCGGACAGTAGCCATGCTTCACCGGCTGAATCTCGTCATTTAATCCTTAGCGAGGAATGCAACTACGCTGAAAACCATCGAATTCAAACATCAGAGGTGGTTGGAGTTTTTCATGCGCATCCCCGTTCAAGCGGTTGGTTTGGTCTTTCTCATGGTTTTAGCACCTCTCTCTGGTTGCTTTGGTGAAAACGAGATCGATGTACTGAACTCATCCTCGTTGGTGGTTTCAGAGGCCGATGAACTTGAAGCCGGAATGTGGCAAACAATAACCTTGGAAGCAAGTGACGACCTCGCAGTGTTCATTCCGTACTTTATCCAAGATCCTGGTTCTATGCGAGCACAAAATGGAACGGTCCTCGATATGAATTCTGGCGATAAGGTAAGCATAAACATCCTTTTCCCGCCTCGGAATGAAGAAATTGTCTTCTTTGTTAGTGACATTGGGCGTTTGAGTTGGCCAATCCGACAAGCCAATGAATCGTGGATGACATGGCTTGAAGATCAAAACAGTGGCTCAGCAGTGCTCGCGATACCCAATCAAGACACAGGTGGAGAATGGCCTTGGCTTGTTCAAGGCAACGAAACAGGGGGGGCCGTCATACCGTTGATTATGGAGACGAGCCGACCGTTCCGAGCCGACTTAACAGAAGAGAATGGCGTAGGTGCTAGCGATGGGTGGGTGAACGGACGAGATGTCTATGATTGGGTCGATTTCATCGTTGATGATACCCCTTGTGCGACGTGCGGTCCAGACGGTGCTGTCGGCTATTTAGATCGATGGATTGGCAACGCAAACCCATCGTATGAACATGCAATCACATATTTTGAAGGCGTAATGGAAGGCTATGGACTCGACCGAGTTGAAGTCCATCGATTCCAGTGGAACACAGCTTGGGCAGTCAACATTTGTGGCTACAAGGACGGTTCCGTCTATCCCAATGAATGGCTCATTTTCGGGGCGCACTTCGATATTGCCCCTCCTGTGGCGTACACGCCCGGTGCTGAAATCGGTGTTCCCGGCTACGGAACTAGGCACGGCGCTTATGACAATGCAGCAGGCTCGAGCATGGTATTAACCACGGCCAGCGTTTTGGCAGAATTCGATGCTCGTCGTACGATGGTCTTCTGTCTATGGTCTTCAGAGGAAGAAGGATTGTGGGGCTCCCGCTCGTTTGCAAATGACCTTCCCGATGGCATAACTGTGAGCAATTACCTGAATCTTGACATGGCAGGTGTCAATTACCCAGGAGATTACGCGCTGTCTGTCTACCTTGGTCCAGACGGTACTCAGGAAGCAATCGACCAAGCAGGAATGTTCCACTTAGCAGAATGGATTGGCGCTGATGCGTTGGATCTCGGCTATGAGATGGAACGTGGTAGAGAGGCGTGGCTGGATGGTGGAGAAAGTCCGTTGTGGGGCGACATCTACGAAGATACCGTAGCTATCTACGAATCGCCGACTGCTCGAAGCGATCACGATTCATTTCAGAACATTGGGGTAGCAACCTTGGGATGGAATGGCCTTGTTGACGGCTATCCTTGTTACCACCGCGAATGCGATACGATGGAGACGATGATTGACTACATGGGCACTGATAATTCAACAGGAATCAACAATCTTGTTCACTCATGGGATATTGTGACATGGTGGGCAGTCTACGCATTCTTGCATATGGACCAAACCCCTGTTCCGAATGAACTCTGAATATGCCGAGGCAAATCAGTACTGTTCCAAAACCAGTTCTGTGGTTGTGGAAGCAATTTCATTGTCCGCTGCCATCCACATCTTGTCCAAAAGAGAGCGAAGAGCAACCGTGTCGTCCACGTGAACAAGCGCGACGAGATCAGCCTCTCCAGATACCTCATAGATGATTTCTACACCCTCCCAACCGGTAACTTCTGATGCAAATGAACCGATTTCAACTCCGGGTGAGACTTTGATACGAATTAGTGCTGTAAGGCCAATTCCACTCTCTCTGACGGTGTAGCCTCGAATCGTACCGATCTCTTCCATTGCTCGGATGTGTGTCCGAACAGTACGCTCGCTTGCTCCTACTTCCCTCGCTAAATCCACGTAGGACATTCGGCCGTTTTTCCGTAGTTGAGCCAAGATGGCACGATCAATTTCTGCGATTCGGGGCATGGTATGCGCTCCACATATCGGTATATCAAACCTTTTCTCTCCGCTTTTAATCAAAATTAGCAAATTAAACAACATAATCCGGTAAAAGAAAACAAATTCGCGGATTTTTTCATACCTGAAGTTTCGATAAATTCATTCCGTTGAATTCAAAGAGCGCCTTTCGCTGGAACAGCCGAGAGGCATGTCAAATCAGATTTCAAACCTTGACGCAAGGATGGTTTTGGACAGCCGTGGCAATCCCACCATCGAAGTCGACTGCTTTGTCGATGGCCGATTAACCGGGAGGGCGATGGTTCCGTCTGGGGCTTCTACTGGCCAACATGAAGCGCTCGAAATGCGTGACGGGAATAAGGACAAATGGCTTGGCAAAGGCGTCGATGTTGCGGTCAACCATGTTCGAACAATTATTTCTGAAGCGCTCGTTGGTATGGCGGTTGAGGATCAAAAAGGCGTTGATAAAAAAATGCTCGAGCTCGATGGAACGCCCAACAAATCCAACCTCGGAGCGAACTCGATGCTTGGAGCATCCCTTGCCGTGCTTCACGCCGGAGCGGCTTGTCAAGATGTACCTCTCTGGAAATACATTGCAGGCGAACAAGCAGGCCAAATGCCGGTCCCGATGTTGAACATCCTCAACGG
Source organism: Euryarchaeota archaeon UBA124 (assembly GCA_002502215.1). Classification (GTDB taxonomy): domain Archaea; phylum Thermoplasmatota; class Poseidoniia; order Poseidoniales; family Poseidoniaceae; genus MGIIa-L2. The sequence goes on along the minus strand of DAPT01000074.1, from coordinate 5,425 downwards.
CGGAGCACACGCCGCTTCAAATGTTGATGTTCAAGAATTCATGGTCATGCCACACGGATTTGATTCTTTTACAGACGGTCTGCGGGCTGGTGTGGAGATCTATCATCAACTCAAGAGTGAGCTCAAAGCCGATGGTTTGCTTGGAGGCGTTGGTGATGAAGGTGGATTTGCTCCAAATCTTGGAGCGAATGAAGACGGACTCAAATACATGGTTCGTGCCATTGAGGGGGCTGGTTACACAACCGAGGAGGTCGGAATTGCATTGGATGTAGCGGCTACTGAATTTGAGAAATCAGACGGATATCACATGGATGGAAAAGTCCTCTCTCCAAATGAGATGGTCGATATGTACGGAGAATGGTTGGATGCATACCCTATACTTTCGATTGAGGATGGCCTCGGTGAAAACGATTGGGAGGGCTGGACCGCATTGACAAAACAAGAAGGGCATCGCGTGCAAATTGTTGGGGATGACCTCTTTGTCACCCAGTCCGAGCGACTTGCCAAGGGGATTGATATCGGTGCAGCGAATGCAATGTTGGTGAAAGTGAATCAAGTTGGTACTGTGACAGAAACACTCGAAGCCATGGACCTTGCTGTATCCAATGGTTACCGCAATGTTGTATCTCATCGAAGTGGTGAAACCGAGGACACGACCATTGCAGATCTTGCCGTCGGAACACGTGCAGGGCAAATCAAAACCGGCGCACCAGCACGTTCTGATAGAGTATCCAAATACAACCAATTGCTTCGAATCTCAGAAGAAGTAGAAGACTATCGATCACCCTTCTGAGATGTGCGACTCCATACAGTGGGTTATAAGTTCAGTTTCACGGCAAAGGATATGCGCAAATCAATCGTGTATACATTCGTAGCCTGCCTTCTAATCGCCGCAATGCCATATTCAGTCAGTGCGGACGAAACGGAAGATATCCCAGCTAACGCCGCAGCAACAGGGGTCCATGATACCCTTGTCGATGCTTTGACACACGCCGGTCTTGTCGCAACGCTCCAAGGCGACGGTCCGTTCACTATCTTTGCACCAACGGACCAAGCCTTCGCTAATGCAGGGATTAATCTCTCAACTTACGATACACCGGAGGAAAACGAAACACTTGCAGACATCCTTCTCTACCACGTGTACAGTGGAAACGTTACCTCATCTGAGGTTACAGACGGACTATCGGTTCAAATGATGAACGGCGATACCGCTTCATTCACTGTTGCAGATGGGGTCGTTAAAATCGGAGACGCTACCGTTACCACAGCCGATGTGAACGCAAGCAACGGAATTATCCACGTCATTGATATGGTCCTCATGCCTCCGGCGGACGATCCATTCGACGGAATCGATTGTGCAGTTACCGTTGGACTAACTTCCGACGGATACGGATTCTCACCTTCCACAACGAACATCGATGCTGGTCAAACCGTTTGTTGGTCATGGACAGATGCTGGCATGGCGCACAATGTCAAGCAGGTAGACGGATTCCAGTCAAGTACTTACGTCACTGGTGGTGTTACTTCTGGAGCCCCAGCAACAACAGTTGCGTTCCACCACACCTTCACTGAGAATCAAACGTTCTACTATGCCTGTGAACCGCACATTGGCATGAAGATGCACGGAGAAATTATTGTCGGTGATGGTGGAGTACAACCGGTCTCAGACAGTGAAGAATCTGAGGACGCACCGGGCTTTGTTTCATCGACACTGGTTCTCGCAGTCCTTGGTGCTGTGCTGTTCCTCGGTCGACGTCAAAACCAGTAAATCGATCTACAACTCTTGAAATAGACTCGCTTTGGGCCCTTTACGAGTTGTAGGACTACTGCTGGCAATCAGTAAAAGGCTGTTAAGCAAAGGCGTGAAGGCGGAACCATGCTCCGGCACATTTTTCCGGTTGTTTCTTTGGTGTTCGTGCTTTTTGTCGCACGACAAATTTACCCATACTCGTCGTTTAATTCGCCAGAGGTTCCTGAGGGGTACAAGATAGAAGTCGTTGAGAAGAACCTAGGAGGCCCAACGTGCCTCGAATGGTTCGATGCTTCTACACTTATTGTCTGCGATCGAGATGATGGAAAAATCTTCACCCTTGACCCGAACATGAATCGTAGTATCCTCATAACAGGGCTCGATCGTCCGCACGATGTTGCCATCACAGAAGACAATATTTTCGTGAGCGAAGCGGGAAAGCTTAGTCGCTATTCACATGATGGGCTGCTTGGACAAATACAAAACCGAACCGTCCTAATCGATGAAATCAAGACATGGGGTAACCATCAAACCAATGCAGTCAACATTCTTCCAAACGGGACGCTCGTATGGCATAGTGGTTCGACATGCAACGTTTGCGACGAAGATGACCAAAGAAACGCCGCATTGCTTTGGGTTAACGGTTCAACGGGGGAACACGGCGTGCTTGCAAGCGGTGTCAGGAACTCATTTGACGGCGCCTGGGTTCCAGGAATAGGGTATGTCTTCACGGATAACGGACGTGATTGGGACGGGGACCATCCCGATGAAGAACTCAATTTATTGGCTGAGGGTGGAGATTATGGCTGGCCAGACGACAGTCCTTCAAACCCGTACCCGAAAGGCAGCATAGCTCCCGTTGCTACATGGACACCTCATTCATCGATGAATGGTGTGGCACTTCGGCCACCGAATTCCCTCTTACCAGGCGGCAACACAACCGTATACGCAACCGTTTACGGCTCTTGGAACTCCATAATTCCACAAGGCCAAGAGATTGTCCGCATCGATCTCGACTCGAGTAGCGGAGAGGTTATCGGAACCACTTCTGTATTCGCTGAAGATCTCGGTACTCCGGTGCCGATTGCATTCCATCCCAACGGCGACCTTTACTTCGCCGTATTTGGATCGAATGGTAAGTTGTACAAAATTAGCGCAGATATTTAGTTTGCATAGAATTCTATGCATCCTAAGAAATTCGCGTTAGCCAATTCTGCAACCTAGAAATTCCTTCCTCAATGTTTTCCAGAGACGTAGCGTACGAAACTCGGACAAGCCCCTCTCCTCCTTGCATCAAAGAACCCGGAATCAACTGAACACGAGCCTCGGCCAGCGCCCGATCTGCGAATTCAATGTCGTTCATACCTGTCCCACTGACATCCGCAAGAATGTAGAAAGCTCCTTCTGGTTCTGGGGCGCTTACTCCAGGGAGGCTGTTTAACCCATTATGCATCACAATGCGCCGCATTGCAAAGGAGTCAGCCATATCTTTGGTCTCTTTCTCGAGCTGAAGTGCAACTTCTCCTGCAGGCATAAGGAAGGTTGGAATGTGTGTTGCTGCAGATGCTTGGCATGTTTTGACAGCCTCCATGAAGTCTTTCGGCCCTGTAATCCAGCCCATTCTCCAACCCGTCATGGCCCATCCCTTTGACCATCCCCCGATGGTAATTGTACGCATCTCTCCTCCTGGATAGTTGATTGGCGAGGCGTAATCATGATCTGCATAGACCAGTGTGGAGTAAATCATATCGTCGAAAATCCAAAGATCATGCTTCTCAGCAAACGCTGCAATTTGCTGTATTTCCTGGGGAGTGTACACTGCTCCAGTTGGATTGTTTGGGGAATTCAACATTATGGCTTTCGTGCGCTCAGTGACGCTTGCTTCCAAGGCTTCAAAATCAGGGTGATACGAAGGACGCAAAACAGGCACGTGAACTGGAACCCCGCCGAATACCCTAATCATTCCATCATAGGAAGGCCAGGCCGGAGCAAGAAGAAGTACCTCATCGCCCGGTGTTATCGCCGTCATGAGTGCATAAAGAAGAGCCTGCTTGCAACCTGGAGCGACAACGACATCGTCAGGATTTGAGTTAATGTTCAGCGTATGGAGGTGACTCGAAACTGCTTCACAGAGGGAAACACTCCCTTGGGATCGCGTGTAGGCTGTTTCACCTCTGCGTAGTGCATCAACTGCCGATTGAACAACTGCTTCAGGCGTATCAAAATCAGGCTGGCCAACCGTGAAACGAATCACGTCAGGGCCGGGTGGCGCAAGATACGCAGAAAAACCGCGACCGATTTGAGAGAATGCTGGGCTGATTTCAGGCATTATTCCACCGGGCCGTATTCTTGCGAATTCACGATTCTTCTTCAAGACTTTCCAAGAGTTTTGCAACTGGCTGGATTTTTGGAGCACGGACTGGGATTTGAACCCAGGTAAGAGGATTTGCAATCCCCGGCATGGCCAAGCTTTGCTATCCGTGCGCAAATCTTGCGACCAACACGTTGTATTTCAACGCGTCTCATCAAACATGCTTATGAGAAATCACGCATAGGCAAGCACTATGCTTCATGTGACAGGGCCAGGTTGGATGCCAGCGGAAGCCTACTATCAATGTAGATTTGAGATTCTCCGAAGGCCGCTGGGTTTTCAACGTGGTGCTGAGATTCTCAGCGATGATATCGACGCTGTCCATGCCTATGTTGAACATGAAAACTCCGTCGTTGCCGTAGGACGAAGCCACCTGATTCCAGAATCAAGTGATGGTTCGCAAGCCGACTTCCCGGGGGAGTCAGGTCCGAAAACGCCTCCGTTCTCTCAACTAACTCCAACGAATCGGCCTGCGATACAAATCCGGCAAATGGGAACGCTTGATGCATTCCGAAGGCAGGGTTTGGCTGCAAAACTTCTCGCAGCGTTGGAGGAAGCGTCAAAACGACAATATGGAGCAGTATGTGGCTTTCTCCAGGCCCGTGAAATTGCAATTCCGTTTTATGAATCTCAAGGGTGGGTACTCACCGACGAACCCTATTCAATTCCAAACGTGGGGCCACATCGATCAATGATGAAGCATTTCGATCAGTAGATAGTTTACAAAAAGTGGGCTACTCATTATTTCGACGGGTGAACACGTTAAAACAAACAGCAGAAAGAAACAAGAACGATTCTTATGATATAAAAAACAAAGAGGTGATGTACATAGGAACGAACGTTGAAGGCATTTCTACAAAGAAAAAGAACGAGAAATTCCTCGAAGCACTGAAAACGCTAAGTGATCAAGATCCACAATCGTTCCTTGAAATCGCCCCAGAATTACTTCAACGGTGCGCATACCACTGGAGGGGGTCCGAGCCTTTTTTCTCGACCAAACTCAATTCATGGCTCTCCTATGATATGATGTGGAAACCATTTGGAGAAATTATACCCGATGATGCGAACTTTGCAAAACGCATAGATACTGATGCGTTTGACATAAAAATGTACAGTGGCTCAACAAAGGCGTTACTTGAGTCACTCCAAATGCGATTCCCACAGGATTTTAATCAGTGGGACGCATCGATTCGAAACCAGTTTATCATACTCGGAATGATCGCCATGGGAAGGGAAAAGGGCGAGTATCAAGGTGCTCTTGTTCACAGACTTGGATTAGGTTCAGGCGATGTGCGTATCAAAGG
>DAPT01000012.1 GCA_002502215.1 Euryarchaeota archaeon UBA124 | reverse complement strand
CCCACGGAACCAAGCTGGACTGGTTACCGCTGAACGAATTTGCCAACGCTGGAACGGTCAGATTATTGACGAATTCATTGGGATCGAATTGAACGATAAGACCGTCCCGCACAGAATCCACGTCATCGACTTGCCTCGGATGTGAAGGTTTGCAACGGACATGGCTGACCATCGATACGGATGACCTTCGGCATGTTCCTTCAAATCAAGGTCATCCCACTCGTTCAAAGCCTGATTCTTCCTTACCGCCGCTTTCGAAGCAATTCAAAACCGGCATACTTGGGCTCAAATCCTGGTTGCAGACGCACGAGATGCCCGTCACATTGTTCATAATTGCGGACCAGTGTGAGTCCGATGAATTCGTACGTCTCATTGCAGATTTATGTACGATATTCGGTGAACGAATCTCCATTGGATGCCATGGCCTGCATCATCGCAGTTGGTCGGCTTGGCCAGAGGATGTTGAAGCATTTTCGAAGGACATCGCAACATCTGTTTCCGTTTTGGAACATCACTTTCCTCATCATTTCAAACGCTGGTTTCGAGCTCCGGCAGGTTACATTGCTTCTTGGATGATTCCAACCTTGGTTGAACATTCCTTCGTCGTTGACTCATCGGTCAATCCTTCATGGCTGGTCAATTCGAAGTACGGTAAAGGTGAATCCTGGAAAACTGTTCAATCCACTGTGGAAGAAAGCACCATGGTTGAACGGCCATGGAAGACGCGCCTATCGCTGCCAACATGTGGACCAGCCCAGCACATCCTCGGGTTGCGGTGGAATTCAAGAAGATCCTGGTCACAACTCCCTCCGCCCTTGCGTGTCAATGAAATCGATTTGGTTGAGAATCCTCAAATTGACTTGGAAACAATCTATTGGCACGTCTTGGATCACGCACGAAAGAACGGTAATTGGAAGCCTCAAATCAAAGGCTTGTGATGTCCGTTCGGTCGGCAGATACGCCGAACGATGCCATCGCATCAGCATACACAGATGCTTCCATCTTACCTTCTCGCACCAACGACGAAAGCGCTGCGAGAGCTACCGCCTCACCATCGATTTCAAAGAAACGACGCAGAGCAGGGCGGGTGTCAGAGCGTCCGAAGCCATCCGTTCCGAGGACTGTAAACGGTGCACTCACCCACTCTCGGATCATCTCTGGAACGGCAGCTACGTTGTCTGAGACAGCGATAATTGGTGCAGTTGCGTCCCCAAATTGCTGTTCAACCCATGTGGGTTTCAATGCCTCATTGGGGTGCAATCGGTTCCATCGTGAGACATCCATTCCCTCTCGGCGAAGTTCGCCATAGGAGGTCGCAGACCAAATTTCAGAGCGGACTCCAAAGGTTTCCAATTTCTCAACCGCATCGAGAACTTGGAGCATAATTGGGCCTGACCCAATGAGGCGTACCATCGGCCCGTCGCCTTTCGGAGCGTCGCGTAGCCTGTAGAGTCCCTTGAGGATGCCTTCTTCGCAACCCTTTGGTTTTGCAGGCATTGGATAGTTTTCGTTGTAAACAGCAAGATAGTAAATTACATCCTTGTGTTGCTCAAACATTTCGACAATTCCATGCTTGATGATGGTCGATAATTCGAAAGCAAATGCTGGATCGTACGCCCGCACGGCTGGGTTGGAATGTGCCATGAGCAAGGAGTGGCCGTCTTGATGTTGCAATCCTTCACCGTTGAGTGTTGTTCTGCCCGATGTTGCCCCAATGAGGAAGCCTCTTGCACGCGAATCCGCTGCAGACCAAATCAAATCAGCAACTCGTTGGAATCCAAACATGGAGTAGAAGATGTAGAAAGGAATCGTTGGTGAACCTTGGGCCGAATAGGATGTTGCAGCGGCAATGAAGGAGGAAAGAGCACCTGCTTCATTGATTCCTTCCTCGAGAACCTGCCCTTTTGCAGACTCCTTGTATTTCATCAACACCTTATGGTCAACCGGCTTGTACAGTTGACCTTCAGGATGATATATTCCAAATTCAGCGAACAATGGATCCATTCCAAACGTTCGTGCTTCATCGGGAATAAGCGGGACAACACGCTCTCCAAACTCCTTGGTTTTCATCAACCCGCGCATGAGACGAACAAATGCCATTGTCGTTGAAACCTGAGAACTTCCTTTGGATCCTTCATCGAATTCTGCATAAACCGAGTCCTCGGGGAGTGTGAGATTCATCTCCGGAACTCTTCGTTCGGGCATGGGGCCCTTCATTGCAGTTCGTCGCTTCTTCGCATATGCAACAACATCAGGTACATCGTTTGGATGAATAAATGGAAGCTTTTCCAACTCCTCATCTTTGAAATAAAGTCCCATTGCATCCCGAATCAATCGCAAATCTTTCTCATCCGCCTTTTTGCGTTGATGGGTCGTATTGCGACCAGCAAAGGCAGGCCCAAGACCGTAGCCTTTGATGGTACGAGCAAGAATCACCGTCGGTTGTCCTTTGTGCGCACATGCTGCGGCATATGCGGCATGAATCTTCAGGAAATCATGGCCGCCGAGGTCTTCGGTCAGTGCTTCAAGCTCTTCATCTGAGTAATCTGCAACCATTGCCGTCAATTCCTCACCGGCGAACAATTCCTTTCGAATAATTGCCCCTTCTGCAGTAAAAAGACGTTGCTCGTCGCCATCGACGAGTTCTGCAAGTCGCCTCGAAAGAGTTCCCCTCGTGTCCTTTGCGAACAGGGCGTCCCATGATGAGCCCCATAGAAGCTTGATGACGTTCCATCCAGCTCCTCGGAATCGCCCTTCCAATTCTTGTACAATCTTGGAATTTCCACGAACCGGTCCATCCAGTCGTTGAAGATTGCAATTCATGATCATGACGATGTTGTCCAACCCTTCCCGTGCGGCGAGAGCCAGTTCAGAAAGTGATTCCGGCTCATCGGATTCTCCATCCCCCATTGTGTACCATACTCGGGAAAGTGTGGTATCAGCAAGACCCCGATGATGCAAGTAGCGATTAAAGCGCGCTTGATGTATGGCCGTCATTGCTCCAAGACCCATCGAGACGCTGGGGTATTCCCAGAAGTCTGGCATCAACCTTGGATGTGGGTAGGAAGACAATCCTTCTCCACCGATTTCTTGGCGGAAATTCTTGATGTTTTCATCGCTTAATCGGCCTTCGAGCCAAGCGCGAGCATAGATTCCAGGTGAAGCGTGGCCTTGCCAATAGACATGGTCCCCCCAACCATCACCGTCTTTGCCTCGGTAGAAATGGTTCAACGCCACTTCCCAAAGGTGTGATGCTGAGGCATAGGTGGAGATGTGCCCTCCGATGCCATCAACGTATTTGTTGGCTCGAGTAACCATCATCATGGCATTCCATCGATTGATGGTGTGCAGCCGCTTCTCCATTTCAAGATCCCCGGGATACGTCCCTTGCATCTCAGGAGCGATCGTGTTGAGATACGGAGTTGTTGTCGTATCGATGTCAATGCCGACTTCGCCTCCTGCAGCAATTGCACTGTGAAGCAAGCGTTCTGCTCGCTGCACGCCTTGTTGTTCAACAACCTCCTTGACGGAAAGTTCCCATTCATGGGTTTGAATGGGGTCCTCATCAGGCAAAGAATTGTGAGCGCCGGCACGTCGCACCTTGTTCCCTCCGGTACAATCCTCGAGCACGCATGTCTTGAACCCCTCGCTATCATCCTATTGCACGATAGACCTTCCATTCGCCACCGCCATTGAGGAAGGGAGCCGTACCTGATGCCATCTTTTCCCATCCTTCAGGTACATCGGTAACGATGTCGGGAGCTACAACAAGGTAGCGAACGCCGCTCAAATCGCCTCGATTCGGCAGAACCTGCCCCTCCAACTCGATTTGCCAGTTGCTATCAGGGGCACGCCAGTGACCTGTTACAGCACGATCGCCCTCAGGATCCACCTCAATGCGGAAGGTGTACAACCAATGCATTGCAAGACCTTCGTCGTCAATGTAGAGGAAATCCTCTCCAACATTGATCTCGTCGCTGAAGGATTGAGCCGCATCGTCCGTCCACATCGTTTGACCGTGCAATCCAGCGAGGAGAGAGAGAGGTAGAACGACAAGCAAGGCAAGCAGGAGTGGTTTGCCAATGGACCAGGAGTTTTGACCTACTGTTCGATGAAGCAACAGAATGAATGGGAAGATAAGAGCGGTCAGGTATCTCCCATTGTTGCCCATCAAAATCATGTTCTCCCAAAGTGGAAGGTTCCAACGCTCTGCTTCAAACACCCAAAGGGAGGCAATCCACATCGACATCAGGAGTGTCCCTGCTGCGACAAAGACGAAGAGAAAAACAGACCCGTTCTCATCAGCTTCTTTCACAGAACCCATCAAATCAGGGAAAAATGGCCAGCAACACAATCCAATAAGCAAGTAGAGGCCGAACCCATCAAAGAATGCCACAAACAACGAAAACAGCCATGCGACTGGATGTGTCCGTATCGTCGATAACGAGCCTCCGGTCATAAATGAAGCAGCAATCATCGCAGACAAAACAATCGAAATTGATACCGATAGACCCATCAGCGGATTGCGAGAATATCCTCGGAATTTGGGTACTGTGCGGTCAAGAGCAATCCATACGAACAGGATTCCAATCAAGCCCCATCCAACCGTTGAGGAAAGCCCTTTGACAAGAACGAGGAGGTGAATGCTTGCAACAGCAAGCAAAACCCACTTGAGAAGCGCCCATCCACGGCGTTCGAAGATGTGCAAAGATGCCAAGATAACTCCAGCGACTGCAAGAGCAACCGTTGATTCAGGATAGAGACGACCTGTTGCAAAAATCAGGCCTGGGTGAATCGCAACGAGTGCTGCTAAATGCGGACGCCCTTCAGCGATGACCAAAAGGATACCAATCAATGCGAGCATCGGCAAGAGGGCTGCAAACGGAAGCAACCATGAGGGATACAATTCCAATATCTGCCACCAACCTCGTTCGAGTAATTGTTCATCCGCGGGGTTGCTTGCAAGCGGATCTTCGGACCGAACATCACCCCATTCAAGGTTCGGCGTACCATCTTCGTTGGATTCAATCGCAGCGAGATGAAGATGCGTATCAAGTCCATAATCGCTTGACGTTAAAGAAGATAAATGGAGAAGAAGACCAAAAATGAGCAAACCCCACCACACCCGATTGTGGGTGATTTTCTCCTCGCTCATGACCACAAAGCCAGAGGGTTGGGTTCAACTCTTTCGGATGTCTGGATGTGACATGAGCGGAATCTTGAATGGAATCAATGTTCTCGACCTTTCACGAATCTTAGCCGGCCCATACACAGCACAAATGCTGTCGGATTTGGGGGCAAATGTGACCAAAATTGAGGCTCCATGGGGCGACGATACGCGTGGTTGGGGGCCGCCGTTTGCAACGGATTTTGATGGAGAACGTGTCGCAGCATATTTCCTGAGTTGCAATCGGGGCAAGACCATTTTACAAATGAATCTGAAAGAAGAAAAAGAACGGTTGATGGAATTGATCGGATGGGCCGATGTCATCGTTGAGAATTTCAAACCAGGGACGCTTGAACGACTCATTGGACCTCTTCCAAAAGACACCATCGTCTGTTCAATATCGGGCTACGGGGCTACAGGCCCACGCCGAGATGAACCTGGTTACGACCTCGCCCTACAAGCACGTAGTGGGATTATGAGCATCACCGGAGAAGCCGATGGTGAGCCGGTCAAAGTCGGCGTCGCTTGGATTGACATCATTACAGGACTGTATGCTGGGAATGCTATTCTCGCGGCTCTCCTCGACAAGGAACGAACCGGGACAATTCGACACATTGAGGTCAGCCTGTGGGACTGTGCCATCGCTTCTCTTGCCAATCAAGCGCAGAACGTTCTTGCAAGTGGAATCGACCCGTCTCGGATGGGATCTGCCCACCCAAACCTCGTACCTTACCGTGCCTTTGAAGCAAAGGACGGTTGGTTTGTTGTTGCCGTAGGCTCAGATGCGCAGTGGGCAAATTTCTGTTCCATTTCGGGCATACCTTCCCAAGAGGAGTGGGCTACCAACGCGGGTCGAATCGAACACCGAGAAGTGATTGAATCCAAGATTCAGTCATGGATTCAGCACCTCAATCGTACCGAATTGGAAGAAGTGCTGCAAGGCATTCCTTGTGCGCCGATTAATACGGTTTCGGAAGCACTTGCTGATCCCCAGAGTGTTGCTCGGGAAGTACTTCTCAAAGAAGATACAGTTACCACACTAGCAAGCCCGCTTCGGTTTATGCAACCTCAATGAGATTCACAAGTCGGGCCGCTTCGACAACATCGCCGTCTTCCCACCAGTCGACTGCGATGAATGTCGGTCGCTTACCGTGATCTTCAATGCATTCTTCAGCACGCTCTACCATGAAGTCAACATCGTTTGCCTCAGCTGAACGTGTGGGGTCCGAAAGTCCGGCTTGGTTCTTCAACCAGTTATTCATGTGATAGACCGGTTGTCCATCATCGCCTCGTAGTGGATTGCAGTCCATCGATGAAGTGCTATCGTCGGCATAATTTGTGGTCCATCCAAAAGTGAGGAAATCATGGAAATAGGGATGGGAAGCATCGCCTGGTTGTTCCCAGAATACGATCAATCGCTTGTCCATGTTGATGAGTTCAATGAGCGTTGGCCATTCGGTGTTCAACTCGTGAATGTACATCATGTCGGTTAATTCCGCATCATCGAGTAAGGCTTTGAGGTGATCCGCTTCAACATGGTTTTCAATGAGAAGCGTCACAACATCTCGCTCTTCCGATTGCATCTCAGATTCAAGTTTGCCCAACCAAACCCACGGGTCAACGTTTCCATAGGTGCATGGGGTAAAACCACGGCTTGAGTCTCCGTGACAAAAGCGAACGTTGGATGCACTTTGTTCAACATCGTTGAGGTAATGTGTGTCAAGCATGAAAGCCCGCATTCCAGAATTCCACTGTGCTTGGAAACCCGTCCGATGATTGCTCGCCGGATAGAAGATGTTGTCCTCATGCGTCGAAAAGGAATTGTGTGTTTCGGGGAAGGTTACCTGATCATAGGGCCGATGGCAGAGAATCACCATCCCATTGCACGGAATTGTTTCCATGTATTCGCAGCTTCCGTCATCATCTGTTGCGGCTTCATCGTAATTGGTAGCATCAGAATCCGTGCAACCAAAGATTGGATCCGGTTCTGGATAGGAGCATGAACCGTCGTCTTCTTCAGCACTTTGATTGTAATTCTCAGCATTTTCATCCGTGCATCCTCGAACGATTTCAGCAACGATGTCCTCGCTTTCGCTCTCGCCTCCCTCAAGGTATGTGCATCCCGGTAGTATGAACAACCCGGCCAAGAGGAGAGCAGCCAAGGTTCGCATAGTGGAGAACAATGTGCAATATGACTTGAAAACTCCGATTCACTTCGATTCTATACCCCATGTATCGACAGAAAAGGGAATGGCTAATGTAGCAAAGACGAACCATTCGCATCATGGAACCTTCAGATGTGGACACACCTCTGAGCGTTCTTCTCGTTCACGTCTGGTACTGGCCTCACGTCGGAGGAGGAAATCAACACGTGGAACACATTGCACGCCAGTTGGTGGCGCGTGGCCACAGCGCTACAGTATGGTGTGCTGACATTCCTGCACATGAAGAAAAGCGATTTGTACGTGATGGCGTCGAAGTGGTTCGGTTGCCACCAACCCGACTGCTTGGAGGTATCGATCCTGTTGTTTCCATCAAAGACCTTGCCATGGACTATGACATTGTGCATCTCCACGACACCCTTCCAGTCCTCATTCGACGCTCGGTCAAGCGGGCTCGTAAACTCAATATTCCAGTGGTGACAACGTTCCACAACGATTACATCAAAACCAGTCTTACTGGAAAAATCCTCAAGCGGATACGCTGGGCACTTCAAGGCAGGAGAACACTCCATTCCTCCAATGCGCGTATTGCCCTCACACCCTTTTATGCGAACCATCTCAAAAGCAGAGGTGTTCGAAAATCAATCGACGTTTTACCGAATGGATTCGCACCCGTTGCTGCAGATGCAGTACGTCCTTCTACGCTCTCAGTGGATTCTAAGGAACATCCATTGTTTGTCTTTGTTGGTCGGCTTAGTGAACAGAAAGGCCTCGATGTGCTAATGGACACCTGGGATTTACTCTGCCAACAAGGCGAACCGAAAGCACGGCTTGCCATCGCTGGGAGTGGTGAATTGGATGGATGGTTGAACAACCGAATCGCTGCCTCGACATTCCCTGAATCCATCTCAAAATTAGGGAGAGTTGAAGATTCAGAAAAGCGATGGTTGTTTGAGAACGCTCAGGCCGTATTGATTCCTTCTCGGTTCGAAGGTTTGCCTACCGTTTTGCTGGAAGCAATGCATGCAGGAGCACCCACTGTAATGGCTGATGTTAACGATCTTGGCCGTTTGGTGACGGAGCCAAATGCGGGATTGTCCGTCACACCAGGTGATTCAAAGAGCCTCTTACAGGCGATTGATACGATGCTTAAAGCCGACAATACACAACTCGAGGCATGGTCCCAAAACGGGCAGCATGCTTCAGAACCTTACCTATGGTCGAACATCGTGGATGATTTACTCAAGGTGTATCAACGGGTGAGAACATGAGTAAACCTCGACTTGTCATGTTTCATCCTAACATGGGCTTGCTCGGAGGAGCGCAGCGTGACCTCATCGTCGCCTTGCCTGAACACGCAAAGCGTTGGTCAATCACAGTTGCTACGCTGAACGCACCGCAACTCCTTGTCGAACGATGTGAACAGCTTGGAATCGATGTTCTCGTCCCAGATGTTCCTTGGCAGCAACCGACTGGGCCGTTCGCTGAAATAACCGCAAAAGCGGGACGATCTGCTCTCAAAGGTTGGCGGCGTATGCGAACGAAGTTGCAATCTGCACTGGATGCCGCTGATGCTTGTTGCATCGTGCTTGGAACAGGTGGATTGGAAGTGCTGGAGATTATTCCAGAGGATATACCGTTGTACGTCTACATCCACGAGCGAAACAAAGGGATTTACGACGATGTTCTTCAAAGAGACATGGATGGAAAGTTACGTAATTCATTGTTCGTGAAAAACCTCGCACTGTCTTACCTCCGTCGCTGGGATCAGCGATGGCACAAGCGACTTTGGAAACGACCGAAGTCTGCTGTCTCAGCCAATACTCCTACGAGTTCTCGTTTGCTTGCTTCATCGCATGGATGGCCCACGAGCAAAGATTGGATTGCAGGTGAGGTGAAATTCAGAGACGAGTTTCTACGACCGGCTGAAGTTGGGGTTTTGTGGCCGGCAATCGACCCTTCGGTTTGGCCTTCTGAAGAAACCGAACACGAACGTGAGGTATGGGAACGATTTGAACATAAACCAATGGGCTCGTATTTGCTCACAGTTGGCCGAGCTTGTTACATGAAAGGGAGCAAAGAAGCAGTTCAGGTTGCAGCAGCAGCATCGCTTCCACTGGTTCACGTCGGTGGGGGCGAAACCGAAGAAATGCAGCGCCAAGCAGAGAAGTTCGGTGCAGAGTTGTTGATTATGCCACGCATTGATGAAATCGAAATCGCGGCATTGATGAGAAACGCTCACGCATTGATTGCAACCGCTCGAACAGAAGGTTTCGGCCTCACTCCAATGGAGGCTGCAATGGTTGGGACACCCGCCTTGGTGGTTGACGATTGTGGGTTCACACATACGATTACAGATGGACTCAATGGACGTCGATTACCATGGCCAAACACAGAAGAAGGTCTTCGAGAATGGACTGAAGCAATACAGCAAGCTGGTGAAAGTGCAAATCGAACCGCCTGGTCAAAGGCTTGCCGTGAACGTATCTTGAGTCGATTTTCCGCGAATCATCAAGCTGAGGGATTGGCTCGCAGTCTTGCAGCGATGGGCGTTAAAGTCGAAATTTCGGATCTCGAGATTTTACCTGGACTTGACCCCGCTTAATTTCAAAATGAGAACAGCGACGTCTGTCCGCCCTCACGAACAAGATTCGCTTTTCGCAACTTCGTTAGTGCTTCATCGATGCGCCGTTGACTGAACTCACGCTCTTCTTGTAAGAATTGAATGAGGCCTTTGACATCAACATGCCCGGGTTTGAGTGACTCTTCTCCAACCTCATTTGATGGATGATTAAGGAAAATCTCTCGTATTTCATCGAGCCGTTCGGGAACCTCCCTCCCTTTTTCTTCGCAGATGGCCTCAATGGTTCCGAGTGATTTTATCAGTTTGATTCCGGTCTTTGGTCCGATTCCTTTCAATCCTGGATGGAAATCCGTTCCAATCATAATCGCTAAATCAACCAATTGCTCTTGTGAAAGGTCGTGCTCTGCCAACATTTCAGCGAGGATGATCTTCTGAGCACGAACGGTTCGGCCATGCCGTTTACTACCATCGCTCATGAGATTTCGAACGAGGACAGGGCTTCCATAGAGCAAAGCATCCCAGTCTTGTGTAGCAACAACATCCAATTGACCCTTGACGGCCATTACTGCTGCCTGGCCTTCTCCCTCTGCAGCAGCATCAACCCAACGAACGCCGAGTAAATCGAGCATTTGTTTCGTATCCTCAACCATTTCAGGACTGTAGTGAACAATGCGCTGAGCCATCTTTTGAGCAGTTTGGTAGTCCCCTTGTTCGAGGGCTTGTTTGTGGGCTGCTTCCGCTTCCAAGCGGCGAGCTCTTCGAGCTTCAATCTCATCCGCTTTCAGCTCCGGCGATGGTCCATCGAAAATGAACACGGGCTGGATTCCAAGCGAGAGCATGGTCGTGGTTCGAGTCAGAATCCCCATCAAATGGGCAACAACCCTCCCCTTAGAATCACGAAGTGGCCCTCCGTCACCGGTTGGAGAACGATCCCGAATCGTTGTCAGGAACTGAAAAGCTGTTAGAAAGGCATCAATCCCAACTCGCTTTCCTTTGAGTTCTGCAAGATTGATGTCTTCAGCATTGGTCAGGTCTCGAAGATTGCAGCCCATGTGCGATGGTTGAGGTCGAGAGTATGTGATGGTTCGCATGCGGTGCCGTGAAGAACCAGCACCACTAGGAGAGCCTATGGGCGAGTTCATCGTTTCACTGAGGGGGTGGCATCCAGCCCTTGCTCAGGCAGAACTTTCTGCTCTTTTTCCCAATGGAAATGTGCATCCCCTTTCCTCCCCGCGACTTGCTCAAATCGATGATGAAAAGAACGCTGCGGAATTCTCAATTTCTGCTGGAATTGAGGCTGTCTTTACGAACGGCGTGCATATCAAATGGTCGGGTCATGAAGATTTGCTTGACAATGTGAACCAGTATCTTGAGCACAATTCCCACGAGGGGAGATCTTGCGCAGTTCATGCGTGGAAGCACGGCCAAGGAATTGATGGATGTTCTCGGACGGGGCTTGCAGGGAAAATCGGTGGTCTTCTGAGCCGGATGGACGCAACCATCGATCTTGAAAATCCTGACACCACCTTTGGCCTTCTTCTTGATGGACATTCGCAAACAATCACCTTTGGTTGGTTATTGAACCATGGGCCAAAGGGTGATTCGAGCATTGAGCGAAGAGCAAGTCAGCGCCCTTTTTTCAAGCCTGTGAGTTTGGAACCAAGACTCGCTCGATTGGCCGTCAATCTTGCTTGTGGCCCCCTTTCAAATGGGGCTTGTCTCGACCCAATGACAGGTACAGGTGGATTCACCATCGAGGCCGTTTTGAGTGGAAGAGGCGCGGTTGGAATGGACCTCGACCAAAAGATGATTGAAGGTGCAAGGACAAACCTTGCGTGGTCTGGTTCTGACTCGAATCCATTTGTACGTGGCGATGCAACAGACATCCAATCTGTGCTTTCAGAGAACGCAATCAATACCTTTGCAGGTGTTGTTCTGGATCCCCCTTACGGCCGAAATTCACAAGGGTCAATAAATCATCAAGACCTTCTGAACAAAACCCTTTCCAGCGCCATGGAGGTTGTTCAAGGCGGGCTCACCCTAATCCTTCCAACCGAGCACCGTTCCGAAGTATTGACTCGCCCACTCGAAACGTATGAGCGTCCGGTCCTCAAGCACACCTCATGGGAATCGATTGAAGGGATGCTGAATGAAACTGGATGGGAGTACAAAAACGCGTGGTACGTCTCAGTCCATGGTTCCCTTGGACGCGTTATTGTTTTCGCAACAAACGCTCCTCGAGGTTGAGTAACTCAATTGCGTCAGATTCGCTTGGTTCTGGGAAATTTTCACGATGCGGGCATCCCTCATCCAAAATAGCTTCATCTTTCGGATTCAAAACGATGGGGTATTTTCGACAGCCCTCAGGACGCACTTCGTAAACGGAACAAACCCCTTCTGCGTTAACATCGGAACTCGCTGTTAAGAGAAATACGCACGCGCGTGTCTTCTCATCATTGAGAAGAGTAAGAATACCGTTGTTCTCCCATGTGAAGGAGTCAAGCTGCATTCCGGTACGACGAGAGAGGCGCTTGGCCTCTGCCTCGGTCACAGGCATGGTCGTTTCTCGACAACATGCTGAGCATCCTGTCGGAATGCATGGAAGTTGCGTAACCATGCCTCGAACGGGTACGGCTTCCCATTTGAACATCGGGGAAGATTCTCAGAAAAATTTACGATTAAAGTGGTAAATCTGAGGGAGCCGTTCGGTGAGAATAGCGCTCAACTGAACCATCCTCACGCACAATGAATTTGTTGAAATTCCACTTGATGGCCTCTCTGCCTTCGTGATCTGGAACCTTGCAGAGTTCAGCAAACAGGGGATGCTTGTTGTCTCCGTTCACCTCAATTTTGGCCATCATTGGGAACGTTACACCGTACTTTGCTTCGCAGAATGAAGCAATTTCTTGATGTGTCCCAGGTTCTTGACCACCGAATTGATTGCAAGGGAACCCGACGACAACCAGACCTTCAGATTTCTTTGCCTCGTACAAAGCCTGCAGGCCTTTGTACTGCGAAGTGAAACCGCACGCACTTGCTACGTTGATGATGAGATATGTGCTCCCATTGAGATTGCGCAAGGTGGTTTTGTCCCCTTCGATGGTCTCGATTTCAATATCTCTCAAGTCGGCCATAAAACCAACATTGGGCTTCTGTTCATGAAGGTGTGGTTTTTGTTTTGATGCATTCCTGCAGTCAAAATGTATCACATAATGGACAGCGTATCGAGTCGTTGGATGAAAGAATGTACTAAGCAAACGCTCTTGAAGTCCCTCCACATGGTCGTTGCATGCACGTACTTATGGAGACATCAGCAGGGAACATAACCATCGAACTTTTTCACGGAAGCGCTCCGGACACGGTAGCGAATTTCGTTAAACTCGTCTCCGACGGGTTCTACGACGGATTGCACTTTCATCGTGTCATCGAAGATTTCATGATTCAGGGCGGTTGCCCGCATTCCAAAGATCCAATGTCTCGACGTGCAGGAACCGGCGGACCTGGGTGGAAAATTCCTTGTGAAGCATCCGCTCTTGGTCTCAAACACGACAAGCCCGGTGTACTTTCAATGGCCAATGCCGGACGGAATACTGGCGGCTCCCAATTTTTCCTTACCACCGTTGCAACACCATGGCTCAATGGAAACCACGCAGTCTTTGGTCACGTTTCGGAAGGAATGGATGTTGTTCAATCAATCGAGCGCTGCCAAAAGCTTCCTGGTGACCGCCCGGCTCAGCCTCAACAAATCATCCGCTGTTCAGTTGTTGAGTGAACGTAATGACAATTCTCGCCATTCATGGTGGGGCTGGGGGTGATGGACCTTGGCGAGGTTTAAACTCACTTGATCCTGAGCGAATTCGCTGCATGCGCAATGTCTTGCAGTTAATTGGAGATGCTCTGGATTCTGGCTCAATCGGTGCGCTTGAAGCCGTAACGGTGGCTGTTGAGTTGATGGAGAATGAACCGCTGTTCAATGCTGGAATTGGCTCGGTCTTGGATGAGGATGGAACGGTAACAATGGACGCCTCGATTATGAACGGGTCCGATGGCGCTGCAGGCTCGGTGGTCAACGTGCGTCGAATACGCCACCCTATTCGTGCGGCTAATTGTATTCTGAAACAAGGTTGGCCGGTTATGCTCAACAGTGAAGCAGCCGATGTATTCGCGATCAACAATGGCGTCGAAGAAGTCAAACCATCCTGGCTCGTCACTGACCTGCGACAAAAACAATGGGACCGATGGAGAGAACAAAACGCTCGACCTGGTGCCACCGATGAGGACGATTCAGTCCTCGATCACGATCTTGAGGAAATGGGCACTGTAGGTGCAGTCGCTCTTGACAAGGATGGTAACGTGGCTGCTGCGACCTCGACGGGGGGAATGACTGGCAAACCAAAAGGAAGAATTGGAGACACACCGATCATTGGCGCAGGTACGTGGGCCGACCAACACATCGCTGTGTCGTGCACAGGCGTGGGCGAGGCTTTCATCCGAACATGTGCTGCTCACAGGCTTGCTTCAAAATTCGAATCTGGGCTGACGCTTGACGAAGCGTGTTCTGATGTTCTCGGCGCCGTGGAACCCATTGGTGGTAGAGGAGGCGTCATCGCAGTTACCGCCAAAGGCGAAGTTGCAACTCCATTCCAGACCATGCTCATGTATCGAGGGGTCTGGAAGAATGGAGAAATCACCGTTGGAATTGGTCCAAACGATGTTGATTTGGATTCGATGGATTCATAATCAATTGATGAAACGACCCTTTCATGGGAAATGATCGAACCTTGTCAAAGGCTCGTAAAATCGCTCAGCGTCTCGCCGGACAAATTGAGAAATTAAGCGACGCACTCGAAGACCTTGAATTGGAATTTGCTATGCTCATGAAGACCATCGACAAGATGGAAGCCAAACAAGGCACTGCTCGGGATGTCAAAATCGATGTTTCGGTCAAAGTTGACGAAGAAGATGACGACTTTGATGTCACCAACACTTCGGCACCTACCGTAAAAGGCCGACGTAAATTCTGATCAGCCTTCAATTGCGTCTTCTCGGGCTTTTCGTGCTGCAATAAACGAGCGAACGCAAAGAGCAGTATACGCACTTCCTGTAAGGAACATCATAAGCATAGAAGTCGATGCATAGTCGAGACCATCGGACATGACCATGAAGAAACGCGTCCCTCCGAGAGCTGCCAGTAAACCGAATGTAACCGCAACATGCATCCAGAGTTTTCGGTTTCCACCGGGGGTTCTGGCCATTTCTCCTGAAACCAGAAGAGGTAAGCCAAACAGCGCTGGTGCAAATGAAGAAATCGACTGTGATTCAGATATTCCAGTTACAATTAAGCCCCACAGAGTAAGAACAATTCCATAAGCAACCGTTAGATTTGGTAAGAAGTCTGACTTTTCATCCATGACATCCCTACATGAAGGAGGTTTATCAGTTGATTTCTTGGACAAGAGTCTCTTGTGGATTGATTTAATAACTGCCTTTATTGTTTAATAAACATGGCAAAACACAACATTGGGGACCGCCGCATCGTCTCCGTCAGCATTCCAGAAGATGTCGCACAAGAACTCGATCGCTGGACAGGTGGAGGGAAGACAAAGGGGCGGAGTGCGTGGATTGTTCAAGCCATTCGTAATCGGCTTGACATCAAAGGGACCTATCAGCAACAAAGTCGTGAACCAAATGTGCGTTCGCCTCAATCCAATCTTGATTTCCGAATTGAGACCGACACAATGGGCGAAATGAAGGTCCCTGGAGACACATACTATGGTTGCCAAACCGCACGCTCATTGGTGAATTTTGACATCGGCGATGATGTCATGCCCCGCCCGCTCATCCGTGCCTTTGGTATTCTCAAGCTTGCAGCAGCTCGCACAAACCGTGATCTTGGTGTTCTCGATCGAGAGATTGCTGATTGGATTGTTGATGCGGGCGAGGAAGTCATGCACGGAGATCTGGACGCCCATTTTCCATTACGGATTTGGCAAACCGGTTCAGGTACACAAACCAACATGAACACCAACGAAGTCATTGCAAATCGTGCCATCGAGATGGCTGGTGGCGTTCTTGGTAGCAAATCACCTGTTCATCCGAACGATCATGTCAACAAAGGACAGTCGTCCAATGACACGTTTCCGACTGCGATGCACATTGCTGCAGCCGAAGAAATTGAACACAGGCTCCTCAAGTCCGTCCGCGAACTGAAGCGTAAATTGAGCAGGAAACAGAAAGAGTTCAACGACATTGTAAAGATTGGTCGAACGCATTTGATGGATGCTACACCATTAACGCTCGGGCAGGAGTTTAGTGGATATGTCCACATGCTTGAAGCCGATCTTCGACGGATTGAATTTGCTCAGAAGGATTTGTTTGAACTTGCACTCGGAGGAACAGCTGTCGGGACCGGATTAAATTCTCATCCAGAATTTGCAGCGCTCGTAGCCGAGGAAATTGCGAATCGTACACAGCTTCCTTTCGTCAGCGCAGAGAATAAATTCGCACAACTCGCAGCCCATGACGCCATTGTTGCTGCGAGTGGAGCTCTCAACACGCTCGCAGCCAGCCTGATGAAAATCGCCAATGACATGCGCTGGTTAGGATCAGGCCCTCGATGCGGTATTGGTGAACTTGCATTGCCTGCAAACGAACCAGGTAGTAGTATCATGCCAGGCAAAGTCAACCCGACACAGTCCGAGGCATTGACCATGGTTTGCTGTCAGGTTATGGGCAACCACACTGCGATCACAATCGGAGGAAGTCAAGGTAACTTCGAATTAAATGTGTTCAAGCCAATGATGATTCACAATCTCTTGCACAGTCTTCGGATTCTCAGCGATTCCTGCAACGCTTTTGGTGAGCGATGCATCGATGGGTTGGAAGCCAACAGGGAGAATATTCAGAAGCATCTCGATAATTCATTGATGCTGGTCACTGCATTGAACAACCATATCGGTTACGATAAAGCCGCAAAGATCGCGAAGAATGCCCACGAAAAAGGACTAACGCTTCGGGCTTCCGCCCTCGAGTTAGGGTATGTAACTAACGAAGAATTCGACGAATGGGTTCGGCCGGAAGATATGACTAGCCCTGCATGATTTCTCTTGCCAACATTGTCAATCCTTCACACGCCTGCATCTCGTTCTGCCTGAGCGACGGTCCTCTTCACTGCAAGGGCTGTGTCGGGGGTGACTGAAATGCTGGTGATACCGCAATCGATCAGAAACGGTGGGTACTCGTCGGGGAAATCAGATGGCGCTTGACCGCAAATTCCAATTTCAAGGCCCTTGGCGTTGAACTTTGAGACAATGTCCCGAATCATCGATTTCACAGCCGGTGATCGAGCGTCAACCGGGTTTTGATACCCCTCTAAGTCGTCACGAGAAACCGCATAAACGGTCTGCACGAGGTCGTTGGAGCCAATCGATCCGCCGGCAAGGTCCATCATGCCCATGAAACGATCGGCCTCAATCGCATTTGAAGGCAGTTCAACCATCACGAACAACTCCGTACCTGACGATGGACCGATGTGATTTTCTTCAAGAAGATTCTTGACCATTTCCCCTTCCTCGGGGGTCCTGCAGAATGGAATCATCAATTGCAAATTGTCCAAACCAAAGTCGTATTTTACCGACTTCATTGCTGCGATTTCCATTTCAAATGCCGGACGGAACTTCTCATCCAAATATCGAGATGCTCCGCGCCAAGCAATCATCGGGTTTTCCTCAACGGGTTCGAATATGGAGCCACCAAGCAACTCTCGGTACTCGTTGGATTTGAAATCTGAAAGACGTACCAGGACTGGGCGAGGATGAAAGGCGGCGCAGATGAGTCCAACCCCCTCGCGAAGCTTGTCGATAAACAGGTCTGCCTTGTCTTCATACGCCCAAGCTCGGCTGTCCAGCGATTCAACCAAGGTTCGAACCTCGTTAATGTCAGCAGCAGCAAAAGATTCCTGATAGGGTTTCAACGCCTCTGGGAGTGAGCCTGTTTCCACGTAGGTTTTCATGGCGGCGTGGTGGACAAAGGCGAGAGGGTGAATTCCTAGTTCAGAAGAGAGAATAAATTCGATTCTTGCAAGACCAACCCCGTCAACTGGAAGGCGTGAATCTGCTAGGGATTTGGTCGGGAATCCAACGTTTAGCTTGATTTTGGTCTTCAGTTCTAGAGATTCATCGAAGGATACCTCTTCGATTTCGAATGGAACGTCACCGGAGTAAACGTAACCAACATCGCCTTCTGCGCAACTACCTGTGACCTGCCCGTAGTTGGGGAGATCCATGGCATCGGAGCACCCGACGATGGCAGGAATACCAAATTCCCGAGCGATTATCGCAGCGTGAGATGTTCGCCCCCCCTTGCGAGTGATGATGAGGGAGGCTTGTTTCATCAACGGTTCCCAGTCGGGTGTGGTCATCTCGGTAACGAGTACATCCCCTTCGTCAAACACCGAAAGTTCTGGTGAAATCTCTTCTCTGGTCATGCCGCTGTCCAGCATTTTTCGAAGTTCTCGCTTCCCTTCCAGCACCTCACCGTACGTGCGATACAGACGAACTTTGCCGCTCCCGATGCGTTTACCGACGGCTTGGCCAGTTGCCATGACCCGCCCGTTATCCTTCAGTTGCTGAGCCATTATTTCGTCGATCTTGTAAATTGTCATCTTGTTGCTGCGGGCTCTCGAATGAATCGTCTCAGGCCGGGCTTGGACGATGTACAATTCCTCGGTGATACCGTCCTTCGCCCACTCAATGTCCATGGGCCGTTGGAAATAGTCCTCGATTTTCAAAGCCATGTGCGCTAATTCGACACATTCCTCTTTGGTCAACGACCATCGGCGACGGTCCTCAAAGGGCACAGCAATTGATTGGACTTC
>DAPT01000119.1 GCA_002502215.1 Euryarchaeota archaeon UBA124 | reverse complement strand
CCAGCTTTACCTGCTTTTGCAATCTTGGCTGCTGTGTTTAATCCAGCCGCCTGAAGTTTCTTTGCAGTCGCTGCACCTACACCGGGTAGTTCAGTCAAATCTTCGCCTTTGGAACCCGTCTTCTTTGCCATGGTCTCACTTGCCTACCCATAAGACGTCGGATTCTTGAAGTATTCCGTGTGGAGGTTTTGTGGTGAAGCCTGAGCATCAGGGGAATCAAATGAGTCCATCACCGTTTTACACAGTGTGTTGGGATGAGATTGCAACTAATCGATGCTGAAGCCCATGGAAAGGCAATCGATGCATTTCTCGACGTTGTCGACACCGATATCACCAGTTCGGCCGCAGCGGTGGCAGTATCCGATATGCTTTACGAGATTCTTGTGTTGACTAGGCTGCATAAGCCTCGTTGCTGCGACATTCGGTTATGAAGACTTGTTCAGTCCTTAGGAGACATTGATGTGGTTGTGCGGTGTCAGACAACCATGGGAGTGGATTTGAAACCAGAACGTTCTGTCCTTCACGCTCAGGTTCGCAAAGCGAAAGCGAGCCATTGCATCGACGACGCTGGTCACTACCTCCGCCCTTCGACGTTCAAGGGTCCGTCTTCGAAAGTGTACCTTGGTGATGTAGCAGAAACGCTTCTTCGCTGTTCCATCGGTGCAGAAACCCCGATTTTTACTCAGCAACCAACTTTTGATGAGCAACGGTGGACGATGGAATACACAGCCGGATCACTTCGTGTGTTGATTCAATCAATTCCATACTGGGGTTTTGGTTTGTTTACTTCGGGCTATCGAAACGAGGTTGTCATTCACGGTCCCGTTGAAGAACGAGCACGTTTGGTTCATGATTGGATTGCAGCATTGCAACACAACCCGTGGGAATTTGCCCACCGTGGCTCTGCAAAGAGAACGCTCCAAGCAGCAAAATCTTCTTTGAAATCAAACGAAGATAATTGGCGCTCGCATCAATCTCGAGCGCGAAGTGTGCTCAATGAAGCGATTGCATCACTTGAACATCACATCGACCGTATCGAGAAGAAAGGCGATGTTGAAACCAGCATGATCAAATTAGCTCGGCTTGAAATCGATCTGGCGCAACAAGCACTCGCAGAAGACAACACGCCCGCTGTTGAGCGGGCGCTGTCACGCGGAGAAGCTGCATTGTTGCTTCCAATTCAGGAAGACGAAGATGAGGCTGACGGATCCATCCTCATCATTGAAGAAGACATTCCGTTCGTTGATTTGAGCGATGATTCCTCCGAGTGACCGCGCGTCGCGTTGATAAAGGGAAGGCGACTCGGGTGGAATGGTCCACATGGCAAAGAAGTCGGAAGGAAGCGGAATCCAGCAAGCAGCAGGATTGATTCGATACTTCGATGAAGAGTCGGAAGAATCGATGAAGATTTCACCGTTCCAAGTCTACTTTGCTTGTTTTGTTATCGGCGGCTTCTTTTACCTTGTCAACGAAGGTGTTGTTCAAGCCATTCTGAATTTGTTCTGAGCCTTACATTGGCCGAATCAGAACGATTTTTTGTTCCTGTTCAGCCATGCATTTTGCAACATGCATCGCAGAAGCGAGATTGATAGTTGCACCAATCGTTCGCGTTCCTTCTTCCTCGTGAAGGACCAATCGATGCGTGAGTTGATGCAGGACGTCTTCATCAATACGTTCAAACACCCATTTCTCATCCTCAATCCGGACCAGAGCAGGAACGTCAACAAGAGGTCCCATGGTCTGTTCAACGGTTCTTGAACGAGCCTCGAGGCCTGCGAGATCTCGAAGGGGTTGCCAACGACGTTGGCGTGTCGGTGCTTTTATTCTACGATTTTTTTCAACGCCTGCGCGAAATGCTCTGCTCATTCCCATCCCATCCAGAAATCCGGAGATTTCTAGTTGCACCATCGCCATCTTGCATATAACAAGCGCGACCGTATTATCCGTAAAACAGCGATTTTCCTGCGTAGGTTGCATCAATCCACACGAAACAAACATTCTGTTGGACGTTTGAAGAACTTATGACGGTATTTTGCTATCAAGCGATAACCGATGTTGCGTAACGGTAACGGAATCAACCAAAGCGCTGGGAACCACATTTTGTAGTACCATCGCATGTACAAAACGCAGCGTATGCCCGCAGCTGAGCGAATGTAGGGTTTGCCGTTTCGAATCAAATACACAGAGTCTGCATTACGGAGTTTTTCTGGCATGTTCTCGATAACGCGTTGCGCATCTTCATCGAGAATCGGCCGATAACCGAGTTGTTTTCCTTTGCCGAGGCGTTTGTCAAGGAAGGTCGCAAGGCGGTGACAAAGTCCGCAATCTCCGTCCAAGAACAAAAAATCTCGTTGATCATCGATGTTGACTCGCTCAGCCAATTCAATCGACCATGTCTTGACGGTGAGCCCATCGGAAGAATGCACAACATCTGGAGAAAGGACATCAAGACCCAACCCGTAAGATTCGAGCAACGAATTCGCCTCAAGCGATACCTCTACTTGTTGAAATCTCCATGGCTGATGATGAACGTAGCCTCTGCGTAAGCATCCATTGTGTTCCGTGTACAAACAGTACCGCTCGAAGAGAAAATGTTCCAATGACCCTGCTGCAGCGGATTGGAGTGGGCCATTGGGCATTGAGGAGCCGATCAACTCTGCTCCATCGCTTGAGCGTCGCGATGTCCAAGTCAATGCGTCTCCATGTCGTTTCACCCTGGCTTTTGCATAGCGGTAGGCAAGCCCATACGCTCGATTTGCGTAGAGACAAGTCACCAAACTCTTGGCATCCAGTGTGAGGAAAAAGACCCCGTGCTGTCCGTCTTTGACGACGTAGGTGCGAACGTTAAATTCAGCAAACGTTGAGATTCCGGGTAAGGGCACGAGTCCTTTGGGATGGACGTTCTTCATCATGAACGGAATGACACCAACATAGGCTTCCCCATCGAAGAAGTCAATCTCCAAACCATCAGGTAGGTGCTTTTGAAGCCGTTTAGGGTCAACCTTCCAATGCATGAACGTCAAGTCACGCCATTCTTGAGAGATAGCAAATGAACGACTTGGTATTGGGAACGGAAGATGGTCATCTTCACGCAGTGCGCCCATGTTGTTCCGAGACCGTGCTTATGTTTCAACATCATTGACGGCTCGATGTTGCATGACGGAGATCAAGCATTGAAGTAACAACACATAGTGATGCTCCCATTGGAATCGTGTAACGCAATCCCTCACCACTGGTGATGGCGAAGACGATTGTCACAACTGCTAGCAGAGCGATCATTGCAA
>DAPT01000064.1 GCA_002502215.1 Euryarchaeota archaeon UBA124 | reverse complement strand
CTATGTTGGATTTGTCGAGTCCGAGGTCGATATTCTGACCTCGCATGCCATCGGAATCATTGGTCTTCTCTCGGGTTTGAACATGATGTCAGTCAACGCCGAGGCCAAAGAAGAACAACGCCCAAACTACGTCGATGATACCCAGACGAAATTCTGAGGGCGTGATACCTTGGCATTTCGAGACCATCTTACACACGCCAAACGCGTCGAGGAAGAGGTTAGTCTTGTCCATGGAATCTGGGAAATGAGTTCCTCACAATCGCATCAAAATCTGTTGTTCGAGAACATCAAAGAAGCTCCCGGTCAACGAATTTCTGTTAACATGCTCACACGGGACCGACTGTGTGAGGCAATCGGCATACAACCTGAAGTGTACATCGATACCCTTGCATGGGCAATGAAAAACCCTTCATCACCGGAAATCGTTTCCCCAGCAGAAGCGCCCGTTTTCGATTGCATGCAAGATGAAGTCAATCTCCGTAACATTGCAATTCCTCATCATTGGCCTCAGGACCGAGGCCGTTACATGTCTGCCAGCGTTATCATTGCAAAAGTAAACGGACAACGAAACATGAGTTTCCATCGCCAATTCTTGCGAGATGAAAATCATCTTGTTGTACGATTGGTACCACGTCACCTTCGAACAATGGTTGACTTTGCTCGGGAGAATGGTCAGGAAGTTGACATAGCAATCGTTAATGCTCCTGATCCTGTTGTTCTCTTGGCGGGTGCAATGTCGTTTGATGAGCCAATCGATGAACTTACCATCGCTGCTGCACTTCACGAGAAGCTTTACGACAAGCCCCTCCAATTGGTTGAATTGCCTAACGGCATTCAAGTTCCAGCCGATGCAGAGTATGCGATGTGGGGTCGAATCACGCTTGATGATGACGATGAAGGTCCGTATGTCGACATCACAGGGACTGTTGATGATGTTCGTCAACAACCTGTGATTGAAGTGGACGGTATTTTCCATCGCACGAATCCTATTTTTCATGCGCTCATTCCAGGCGAGGCAGAGCACAAGACATTGATGGGACTTCCGCGTTCACCAACAATAAAAGAAGCAGTTGCACAGGTTGTTGACTGCATTGACGTTCACATGACTGAGGGTGGATGTGGCTGGCTTGCAGCAGTTGTTAAAATTCGTAAAACTTCCGAAGATGATGGGAAAAAAGCCATTGAGGCAGCACTGGCCGGTCATCGCTCGATGAAGATGGTAACCGTTGTTGATGAAGACGTGGAGATTACCAACCCTGTGCGTGTCGAATGGGCAATGGTGACCCGGTGGCAACCTGATCGAGATACACATATCTACCCAAATCAAAAAGGTTCAAGTCTCGACCCTTCACGATATGAAGATGGACTGACGTCCAAAGTTGGATTTGATGCAACCATCCATCATTCAGATAACCCCGAAGGGTACATGAGCGTCCAGTAGGGATGGTCATGCGTCAATCTACCCATGATGATTTGCAGCATCCTCGACGTAATCTTGGTAATCGATACCGCACACAAGCACAGAAATTTGTTCGTCTCGCAAAAGCTGATCCTGAGCGAAAAGATTCCAATTTGCAATGGGCAGAGCAAAACGCTCGACAAGCGCTGTTGCATGATTTTACCGATGAACGAAATTGGCGATGTCTTGCTGACATCAAAGTCGTGCTCAAGGACAATTCAGGCCTTGGGGTTGTCTTGGAAGATGTCTTCACGGTCCTTGGTCGAGATACGGAACAATTTGAAAAATTGAAGACTTTGGATTATCTTGAATTTGGTTTAGAATTGCTTGAAGCAGCATTTCTTCGAGACCCGCTAACACCTGAACCGTGGTGGAACACCTTGGTTCAGAGAGGAGGTGGAGATGCACAGAGCGACGCTGTGTTGCTCGAGATTGCGGAATTTGCAGACCGTTGCAGGGATTTAGATTTCAGAGATCAACGAGCGAACATTGTCTATGGCAGACGAATTGAGTTATTGCGATTGCAAGGGTTTGAAGATCTTTTCATCGAGCTGAGTCAACATCTTCTGGCTCATCGACCCTCAAATCATGAATTGTGGATGCAACTCGGTCGCCTGCATGAGCGCAGAAAAGAAATTGATTCGGCTTGGTCTTGCTATGACCATGTTCAAACCCTTATGCCACATCTCAAGGTCAGGGATGAATTTTTGAATCGATTGACTGAGCAAATGGATGGTGAAGAACAGACACCTTGGAGTGGTCCAAAACTCGAACATAGAACCGCATTCTTGGAGCAGATGGAGCAACTCAACAAGCGTGTTCGTCAAGTGGTACCAGAACTTGAAATAAACCAGCGCAGTGAAGAGGAAATTGTTGAGTCAAACAAAGATGAGAAACGATTGAAATTATTGATCGAATCTGGAAACATTTCTGAGGCTTTTTTCCTCGCACGCAGATTTGTAGCTTCAGGTGAATCATGGGCTGAATCTTACCTTGAACAATGCCGTTCAAAGATGTAGGTGATTCTGTGCGTCCGACGTTTGTACTGGCTTACATTGTCCGGAAAAGTTCCCCACAGTCGGTGCTCCATTCAGGTTCCATTCTCATGGTTCAGCATCCCGAACGAGGCTGGGAGTTTCCCGGTGGCCATATTGAAAAGGGGGAAACTCCAGAGGATGCACTCATTCGTGAACTTGAGGAAGAAGTGGGTGGGTATGGAAGAATCTTGGCCTGGAATACGACATACTACCCAAAAGGTTGGGTAGGCTTTGTCGAAGTCGATGATTCAAGGCCACCTTTTTCGAAATCGATGTGGAGCGTAGACGACGAAAACGTTTCAACGGTTCGATGGTTCACAAGTTTGCCAGATGTAACCCACTGGGATGTCCAAGAAGTGATCGATTTGAGCAATTGGGTTGATTCTATAGAACTAGGGCATGAGTGATTGCATTCGTTCTGTCCATGCCGCATGTTGCTCCTCACTCAGTGAGCATCCAAGTAGGACTGCAACCAGCATTGAATCATCAACTTGATCGGGTTCATTGATGAGCCAGTCAAATTCATTCAAACGGTCGAGTCGATGCGCCATCATGACCATTGCTCGTAAATCAGGACGATCGTTCCCAGTTGTTTCTTTATTCAAGTGATTCATGCACCAATCAAAAACGCCAAACACATCGTCTGGATGAACACTCAATTCTGGAGCAGGTTCTCCTGCACCCCGAGGTTTGGATTCATCGACTTGCTGTTGAAATCGGACTGCACGCTCATCTTGTTGACCAACCGAAAGGTCGAGGAAAAGACTTCCAGCTTCAATAGCCATCGTGACTTGGTTGGATAAAATTGCGTGAGCATGCCCGTTCCAAGCATTACGTGCAGCATCGAACATTTTCCCATAGCGTGCGTGAATGCGAGATGCTCCTATGCGTGATATCGCAATGGTTTCGTGAGCATGATTCTCATGACGTGATATGTCCCCAAACACTTGAAGAGCCATCAAATCCTCTCCAGAAGCCATGTGATATGCCGCTTTGTTCAACAAGGAAAGGTCATGATCACGACTCGCTTTTGCAACCGATTTCAATCGTGTTTCCGCCCATGTTAAATCTTCTTCTGCTCCTGTGGAATCCCCTCTTTCAAACCGCTGTAGACCTCGTTCCATACGAAGCCGTCCCTCAAGAGCAAGGTCACGAGTTTCTGGTGCTCGACATATTTCGAGCGCCTTATCA
>DAPT01000097.1:13301-13467 GCA_002502215.1 Euryarchaeota archaeon UBA124 | reverse complement strand
GCGGGTCGGTTCCTGTGTCGGTTGGTCCGTTGTTGATGCCAGTGTTCGTCTCGTTCACGTCGTCAAGGCCGTCACCGTCGTCATCTTCGTCTTCCGTCAGCGGTGGAACGCTCGTGGAGTCGCCATCGATGGTGTCGGGTTGGCCGTCGCCGTCCGTGTCGGTGTC
>DAPT01000097.1:9690-12995 GCA_002502215.1 Euryarchaeota archaeon UBA124 | reverse complement strand
GTCGCCGTCCGTGTCGGTGTCAGCCGACGGGTCAAGCGGGAAGGCATCGGGACCGGCTGTGCACACGCCGCCAACAGCGTTGGGGCCGTCACACATGCCATCGCCGTCCGTGTCAGGATTGGTTGGATTTGTGCCCGTGTCCGTTTCGTTGGTGTCGGGCACGCCGTCAGCGTCGTCGTCAAGGTCCTCAGTGAGCCCGGGGGAATCGGGGTTGGTTGGGTCGTAATCGCCAGGAAGTTCGTTGGGCAGACCGTCGCCGTCGCTGTCTTCCAGGATTTCAATCGTGAAATTCCACTGAACGGAATCGCCGTTGGTGTTGTTCGCCCATACCGTGTAGGTGATGTTGGACGAGGTTTCTGTTGGCGTGCCGCTGATTTCGCCGGTGTTGGCATCCATCACCAGTCCATCAGGCAAGTCAGGTGCAATCTCGTAGGTTCCGCCAGATATCGAGAGGTAAGGCGAAATCGTCGTGATAGCGGTGTTGTTCACGGCCACCAACGTTGCTGGTTGCCCTGCACCGTTGGGGTCACTGTCTGGACCCGCAACACAAACGCCTGCAACAGCGTTGGGACCGTCGCAAATACCGTCACCATCGGTGTCAGGATTGAGCGGGTCGGTGCCCGTATCACTGGCGTCAATGTAGATTCCAGTATCCGTTTCGATGCTGTCGGCAAGACCGTCGCCGTCGTCGTCGCTGTCAGCCACAAGACCGGGCGTTGGTCCTTCGGCTGCATCGTAATCACTTGGTAAGTCGTTGGCAAGGCCATCGCCGTCAAAGTCAGCGAGGCTTCGCAAACTAAAGGTGAAAGTCTCCACCGAGCCATCGCTGTGCGTGGCTGTTACCGTGTAGGTTGCGCTGCTCATGGTCGTATTGACCATGCCTGTAATTTCGCCCGTCGTCGAACTGTTCGTGAGATTGCCGGGCAAGGCAGGTGATACCGTCCACGTGGTCGTACCGTTCCAGAACGGTGGATGGAAGCCAATTGGATCAATCGTTTGGTTCTCAACCACCGTGTGAGCGTTCGTGGTATCCACGCTGAAGTACAACTCGTGCGTGGTCGAATAACCGCTCTGATTGGCATAAATCGTGTAGGTTTGGTTGCTGGCATAAACCGAAGGTGTGCCACTGATGGTACCGCCAGAGATGCTCATACCAGCAGGGAGTGGTGGTTCGGTTTCCCATGAAACCGGTGGAGGAGCGTTCAATGTGATATTAACCGGGTCATATGCCATCAACTCGATACCTTCATGGCAATAGTTACCAATCGTACCGGATTGATGATGCACTCCAGTACACGATCCAAAGAAAACCGTGTTGCCGGCAATGACCGGATTTTGGCGAAAGGAATTGGTGTTGTATGTACTTGCGCCTGCGGTAAACGGCGTGATCGCAGTTGTTCCGTTTATTGTGCCATCGCTCACGTAGAGATTACTGCCTCCAGCTCCAACGACAAAATACATTTGGTCACCAATAGCGGTAAATCCAGTCATGGAGGAAACGTAGCCGAGGCTTGACGAATTTGCAATCGCAAATGTTCCTTCTGGGGTTCCATCAGTGACAAACGCGGCCTTGTACGATGATGCTCCGGCACTATTTGAATCGACGTAGAAAAATGCCAAATCACCCATTGATGTCATGTGTGAGATAGCCGAACTCCATGGGTAGCCCATCGATGAATGAGAACCTGGAGTCAAGTCCATCACCAATGCTGTTCCTGCTGCAGTCCCGTCAGTCTTCCACAATTCGTTACCATGGGTTCCGTCGTTGGCTGAGAAGATTACCATATTTTCTGTAGTGGTCATTACGTGATTGGAGGTGAAGCTGTTTGCATTGCTCCCAGAAGAAAGGATATTTGTATTGATATCTTTGACCATCATTGTGCCTGATGTCGTTCCGTCACTCTTCCACAATTCAGTACCATGGGTTCCATCATTGGCTGTGAAGTAAATATTGTTGTCGAGAACAGTCATGGTGTTGAAATTCTTCAGGCCACCGCCTCCAATGTAAATGTCTTTGACCATCATTGTCCCGGAGGCCGTTCCGTCACTCTTCCACAACTCGGTTCCGTTCGTTCCGTCGTTGGCTGCGAAATATACATGATTTCCAAGCACGTAGAGGTAGTCGCTTGACAAACCATCGTACGGGTTGTAAGTTTGAGTAGAAGGATATCCAGGGCGGATGTCTTTTACCATTTGAGTTCCAGAAGTGGTACCATCACTTGACCATAATTCCCTTCCATTAGTATCATCAACAACGAAGAACAGAAGACCGTTTGCAAAGACACCGAGGTTATTGGTTAGAACAGAGCCACCACTCGTAAGTGTCTGGTTAAAGTCCGTGAGCAACACTGTACCGGAAGTTGTTCCATCGCTCATCCATAATTCCCGTGAACCATTATGGAAGTAGAGGGAATTTCCATCGCTCACCATCCACTTAGGGTGCAGATGTTCTTTGACCAGAACTGTTCCAGATTCTGTGCCATCGCTCTTCCAAAGACCACTCGTTGTCGTCGTCGGCATTCCAGCGAAATAGGCAAAGTCTCCCAACGAAGCAAGGCCATATGACCAGCCGCCGATACCTGATTTTTGGGACACACTTACAGAACCTGAGGTCGGATTGATGTCTTTGGTCATCCAATACGATCCGTTTCCGCTGTAAAATGACCCTGCAGGTGCCTGTGAAGTGTAGTTGAGCGAAATCGGCGCCATCGCTTCGCCCAAGTTGAGCGCCGCACCTTCCACCGCTGAGGTGATGGTGCCGTAGGGAGTCGCGGATAACCACACGCTGCCCTGGTAGGTCACGCTGTTGATGACGGCCGTGACCGTGTAGGTTGCGTTGACCGTCTCAACCGTTGGCGTACCGCTGATGGTGCACGTGCTGCTGTCGATGGACAGGCCGGTTGGTAGGTTTGGAGATGCCGTGCAGGAGGTTGCACCGGTGACGTTGGTCATGCCGCCTGATCCGCTAGCCGCACTGGCGTTGTACTGGAAGGTGATGTTGGTCATGGCCCCATCGATGATGAGGTCTGCACCTTCGGCACTCGGCGTGAGTTCGAGGTAGGATGCTGAAAGATAGATGCTGGTCCGATACGTGACGCCATCTTGAACAGCGTTGATGGTATAGGTTTGGTTGGTGGAGGGCGACGTTGGTGTACCGCTGATGGTGCAGTTGTTCATCGAGAGTCCTAGTGGAAGGTTCGGTGAGGAAGTGCACGAAGTGAATACTGACATCGCCATTGATACGCCGGTTCCGAGATCAACGAAGGGGAGGTTGTCGCCCATTTCGTTGGCATGATCGCCTCTCG
>DAPT01000097.1:8959-9291 GCA_002502215.1 Euryarchaeota archaeon UBA124 | reverse complement strand
TCAAGAATGGCGCACACATGGGAAAAGCCAGCTTTGATGGCGAGCGCTTTTACACCTGTTCCGAGATCGGCTGTGGTGAGGTTATCACCCATTTCATTTGGTTCATCACCTATTTGCAAGGTACTCTCGATACCGAGTTGCCCGTGTTGATTCCGGCCCCAACATTGCACATCACCGTTGTCAAGAACGGCGCAAACTGATTGAGTCGTGGCCGACAAATCAACGGCTGTTCGGCCCGTGCCGAGATCGACGAAGGAAAGGTTATCACCCATTTCGCTGGAGTCATCTCCTTGGTGCGAGGTGCTCCCAAGACCAAGATTCCCGTATTGATT
>DAPT01000097.1:0-8608 GCA_002502215.1 Euryarchaeota archaeon UBA124 | reverse complement strand
TTTACTGAACCGTTGTCAAAGAGGGCACATGTGTGTCCGTTTCCTGCGTCGATGTGAACGGGGGTGAGGCCTG
This sequence comes from Euryarchaeota archaeon UBA124, assembly GCA_002502215.1. Classification (GTDB taxonomy): domain Archaea; phylum Thermoplasmatota; class Poseidoniia; order Poseidoniales; family Poseidoniaceae; genus MGIIa-L2. Next base: position 8,535 of record DAPT01000097.1, on the reverse strand, counting down.
TTCCAAGAGAAGTGTATGACAAATTGTCGCCCATCTCACCTGCCGCGCTACCCATGTTCGTGGTGCTTCCAATTCCCAATCGGCCGTGCCCGTTAATGCCCCAGCACTTGACCAGCCCGTTGTCCAAAATTGCACAGGCGTGGGCGTATCCAGTTGCAATGCCAACGGCGGTTCGTCCTGTACCTAGGTCAACCGCTGAGAGGTTGTCGCCCATTTCGTCTGCATCATCACCCATGTTCATTGTGTTTCCAATGCCCAACTGGCCGTGTGTGTTCCTGCCCCAACATTTTACATCCCCGTTGTCCAAGAGGGCGCATGAATAGCGATCGCCAACTGAAACATCAACCGCAGTTCGACCTGTACCAAGATCAACCGCTGAGAGGTTATCACCCATTTTTTGTGCTGTGCCACCCATGGTCGTGGTGTTTCCAATTCCGAGTTGGCCGAAGGCATTGCCACCCCAACACTTCACTGTGCCATCATCGAGAACAGCACATGTGTGAGGAGAGGTTTCAGGTAGGCCAGAGGATATCGATGTGGCCGTACGTCCCGTGCCGAGGTTTGAGACTGCCAGAGCGTCGCCCATTTCACCAGCATTATCGCCAGTGTTTTGGGTCGCGAAGTTACCAAGACGACCGTTACTAGAGACACCCCAACACTTGACCGATCCGTTGTCCAAGAGGCCACAGGCATGATTGTATCCCAAGGCAAGTGAATCTGAACTTGCACTGTTTGTTCCAAACGTGATGTTGGTCATGGCCAAACCGACGGTGAGTTCCGCACCTTCGGCGCTGGCAGTTAGATTTTGAACGCCCACTCCTGAGTTGTAGAAACGCCCGTCACCACCCGAAATTGGACCATCAAGACGGTCGCCTTGAGAAATATTCCATGCATCATTGACTGCTATTGCGCCTGGTGACCAAGCGATTGCTGCTTGCCTACCGCCACCAATAGAAGGGCACGAATTTGCAATATTAACACCACAGGCCAAGCCATACAAGATGTGGTCCCCAAACGTCACCATGTTGGTGTTGACAATATCATTATGAGAATATTGAGCTTCACCTAAATTTGATGAAAACTGAAGCGTTTGATTTGTGATATCATACGCGAAGACTTTGACATAATGGCCAACAGGAGAGCCCGTATTGGCATGTGCAGTTCCGATGATAGTGTTACCATATACGGCACGGAGTTTAATCTCACCATTGTTGTTTAGAGCATAGGAGTTTGACTCCATTGATTGATACAAGCCTGATTCTTGCCAAACTGTACCATTAGTTGGGTTGTAGAATGAGATGTAGTTCGAGTAATAAGTCGACGGTGGATTATCTGCATTTCTGTGACCTATGGCAATCACGCCATTGGCTAACTCGCCGTAAAAATTCGTTGAATGTCCTTGGAATTCGATATTCGGATCTGAGAAATTTGTTGCACGCCAAACTGACCCGTTGAGACTTTCATACCACCACAGATCTTTATCGCTGAATTGATCTGTAGCCCCAAAGAGAACTTTTGTTCCTGAACGCATCGGATTTAGGTTTCCATACAATGACCATGCTGAATCCGAACCTACTGCAATATCTGCGGCCATCCATGCAGAATCATTACTGGCATCATAGACCCACAACTCCTTGCCGTTAACTCCATCATCACCTAAAAACAATAATTGATCACCTAATACAACAGAACGAGCGGTATTAAGCGTAGAATTAACATACACAGAAGACAGATCGCTTGGAATGGATAGTGATTGTGTAACCGGATCAAAAATACCTAAATGGTTACCACACTTTGAGAAAATTTTGTCCCCTACGGCACCAAAGAAACTGGAATGAAAAGAGTAGCCACAATTAAGATTTGTAAGGTCCCAAATGGTTTGATTATCATAATTGAAAATGGTCACATCTGAGTGTGATGTGCCCATGTAGACATTTCTACCAATCATTGCAGCACTACCTACAGAAGCCCATGTGCTTGGAAGGCTTGCTATTGAATAGAACGTATCGTTACTTGGGTTGTAGCCAAAAATTGCTTGACTTCCAGAGGTCGAGCTTCCTGAATCATACCTCACCAATGTCACTCCATCAATGATGCCAATGAACTTCCAGCCAGAATTATCACTAGGGCATTGCGATGTGCCTACTATGGTCGGCTGCCAAGAGGTTTTGTTGACAAAATTGTAGGCAATTATGCAATAAACACGACTATCTTTACCATTTTGCCCTTTGAGCAAAATTACATCGTCGCTTGTCGCGATTATATCGGCGTTACTTCTGAAACCAAATGTTTCTAATGAACCAGATGGTGCCCACTGCGAATTGTTCCCTAAGACGATTGATGTACTTGCCGATGTTTCAAGCACATTGATTCTTTCCTCCAGCGTTTCTTCACCGCTTGTCAACGAATTCATTGAATCGAGATACCCAACTTGAGTCATCGTGATCATGAGGATTACAAGGACGATTGCTTTGTTGAGATTTGCTGAGCGTGCGCTGGCCATGCACTGGCTTCCAGCAAGTGATTATTATTGTTTTACCCCGCAGTCTAAGGATAATTTTTAAATTGAAAAATACCAAAAAATCTCGATGATTATTCATTTCGCATACGTTTCTTCTCTTGAACCGTTTCAAACAAGGCCATTGCGAGGCCCACATCGTGCTTCTGCTTCCGTTCTCGAAGACTCAGTTGTTTGCTGCGAAGAATGTCCAAAACTTCGGCTTTGGATTTGGCTTTGTTGCGAGCCATTTCAGCCGCATGAGATTGATTGCGATGCTTGTTGCTCCACTCTGCTTCAGAAATGGAACCTTCTGCTTTGATCTGAGCGATGCGTGGCTCGGCTTTGGCTCGTTCTGTGGCTGCTTTTCCCGCCATTTGTGAGCGAGCGGTGAAATCGGCTCGCCGTTGTTGTGTCGCCAATTGTGCATCGAACACGATCTGCTCTCGCTGAGCTTGAATCGAAGCATGTTCAGCCATGTTTGTGGCATGCTCCCGTTCCGCTTCAAGACGAACCTTGTCGGACTGCTTCCATGCGATGAAGGCGTGATCGATGCTCATTCCGAACGATTCGACTGTACGTCGAAGTGCGAGGGAGAGGCCGATGTTTGCATTCTCATTTGCTGCTTCCTGAACGAGTTCATCGTTGGAATACTTCTGAATGGTACGAGCCATGTAGGCCTGCGCTTCTCCCAGCAGCATTTCTTGAAGGTCTTGAATGCGAATCTCCATCATCCCATTTGCTGGCAACTGAATAATGCGTGCGATTTGTTCGCGTGTTGCAGACAATCGAACCGTTGCATTGCCTCTGACCGTTTGATGATCATTGGATTTTGAGACGAATGGAAGGTTGACCGTGTATGGGCCAAGGAAAGCAAACAGGTAGGAGCGATGGCGCTTTCCACCAAACATACGTCGAAGCATGGACGTGGTTGGATTAGCTCGCATCACTTGCTGGGTCACGATTCCGGCGATGCGTCCGTTTTCCAGTACGACGCAGACTTCGTTGGGTCGAAGTAAGATCGGTGTGTTTCGTGGTAGGTCTTTGTCATGGACAAATCGAGCGATTTGGTCCGGGTCGGTTCTCCATCGGTATGTGTTTCGTGTCAATATTCCACCTCAGTTTCGTAAATCGTCGAGCAGACGATTGCGTTCAGCAAAGTGACGACGTGCTTTGTCAAGCACGCCATCGATGATGTCAAGGTCGATGTTCCTGGTTTCAACATAAGCCGCCATGGTCGCATTGAGATGCTGTGATGCATGTTCGAGCATGGCGATGGTTTCACGATCGTGTTCGATCAACTTCTTGTGAATTTTCCGGGTCATTCGCCGGACACCATCGTGCTTTGGCCGGCTTTCTCCGGAAATAGCAAATTGGGCATCTTCAGCAAAGGATTTCAAATTATGCAGGATGTATTGTATTCTATTCATTCCGTATTTCTCACCGTTTGCATAGGCTCGAATCATCCATCGCTCGACTTGTCGCTGAATCTGATGGATTCGTCGCCGCACGTCTTCACGCACCGCACGATCGGTTCGACGTACGCGTGTTTGTTCGTATCCCTCGTAAGCAGAAATTAACACCTTCATTCCATTAACTGCTGCAGGAATGGCGAGGGTTGATGGTTCCATATAGGAATATATCTCCTTGGTCCGTCTTAATGCTATTGGCACTATTTCTTGAAACCGCGCTTCTTGAATCCACTGCGTTGACCAGCTTGCGAGCGCTGTCCGGATTTGCGTTGTGAGCGTGCACGACGGTCTCCTGTTCGGGGACCTGCGGCTTGCTGTTCCTTTTCTGCAGCCTTGCGGTCTTTTTGCATCTGGCGCCATTGACCGCCGATCAGTTGCAGAACCTCTTCTTTGGAATTTGCACCAATGGATTGCTTCGCTCCTGAACTACTGACCCACAGTCGACCTTCTTTGTCGTACGGTCGTTGGGGATGTGAGGTACCTTCCTCACGCTTGATTTTTTTGAGTCCAACTTTGCGAGCTGCGAGATACAATCCTTCGAGATCAGGTTTGAGAACGGATGAATCTCGTGGAACACGACGTCCACCACGCCGAGATGTCCTTGCATCAAAGTAACCAGGCCAAACGCAAATTCGGTCTGGATTGTGTTCCATCGTTTCGCCTCAGAATTGCCTCGTGGTTGGGAGGTATCAACCCAGCGATGGTGATGTTCACTCGAGGAGAACGCCGTTAATGACGCCGTCCTTGCCAGGTCTGGACGTGATCTTGACGTTGCCTTCACTGGTTTCGATAACTGCGCCCTTAACGAGGATGTTTCGTCGAACGTAGTTTGGATCGGATTCGTTTTGAATCACGTTGATGATGTCAGCGTTGACGGTTTTACCGGTCTTCGGATTGTTCACCGAGACCTTGTTAGCAGCCATGACACGAACCATTGTGTTGCCGCCAGCCTTGCGGTAGATCTTGCGCCGAGCTTCGCCAACGAGGGCGAATTGCTTCTCGGTTGAGATTTCAGTCGAGCGCTTTCCTCGTGCTTGTACACGTCGTCCGCCACTAGCTTTTTTCTTAGAAATTCCATGCCATTGTGCCATGTGTCTCTCTCCTTGCATCGCCACCGACTTGCAGGGCGTATATCAAGGCAACCCTCAACAACAACGACCTGTATAGGTGGAAAGAAGTTCGCCATCGTGGGCAATGAGCCGTGCTTCAATCACGTCTCCGACGTTCAATTGTGCAACGCCTTGGGGCGTTCCCGTGTAGAGCAAATCGCCGTTTGAGACGGGGGCCCAAGCCATCAGAGAGGCCACTTGGTCAGCTGGCGTGATGCTCATTTCTGCAAGCGATGCTTCTTGCCACCGCTCACCGTTCACGTCGCATTCAATGCGAAGAGCGGTGGCTTCGTCGGTGAGTGCTTCGAGTCCGTGCCTCCATGGATAGAACGTGCCGAGCACGGCGGCTTGACGGAACGTCTTGGCTTTGGCCCACGGCAGCCCGTCGGCCCGCAACGTCGATTGTGTTGCCCTATCGGTCAAATCAAGCCCTATGGCAACGGCATCGATGTCGCCGTGTTGCGTCAACCGAACGACGCATTCGGTTTCGAGATGAACCTCTCCAGGGTGCTTTGAGACATGGAGAACGTCCGATTCCGTTCTGCATCCATCTGGTTTGACAAAGAAGATTGGTTCTGGTGGTTGCTCATTACCGAGTTCCTTGGCATGGGCTGCAAAGGTTCGAATCGTACACCAAACGGCCATGAATACCCCACCGGATGTCGGTTCTTGAACCGAAGGGTGAAACAGGGTCAGCGGGTGGGTATGCCATGGCGAAGGACTTCCAAGTCAAGAAACGACGGCCTGTGCGTCGTAAGCACATTGCTCCATTGCTGAAGGAACTTGAAGAGGGACTGAACATTGACCTCGCTGTCGATGGAGCTTTTTTGGAGATGGCAAATTACGGGCCATGGCAATTGGTGTTCGTCGACAAGGTCGCCAAGACGATTGAAGTGAACGATGACGAAGGTCGTCGCTGGGTCTTTTTGACGCTTCGAGGCTTCTTGGAACATCCTGATTCGATGCGCTGGGTTGCTGTCGATCACGGAGCAATTCCATTCCTCATGAACGGAGCAGACTGCATGGTCGCCGGTGTTCATGGTGCCGATCAAGACATCGAGGTTGGTGATCTTGTGTGGATTCGAGACAAGGAACACGGGCGTCCTCTTGCGATTGGATGGGCAACCATGCCAGGCAGTGAAATGGTGGACGCAAGCAAGGGCAAAGGCATCAAAACCATTCACTGGGTTGGCGATGAACTGTGGGACATGGAAGCATAACTCAAATAGATGAGCCGACCCATTCTGAATCATGCGAACCATCGTTGCACTCACCCTCATCGCTCTTCTTGCAGTTTCTACAACCTCTTATGCTGCTAAAACGGCAGGCGAAGACAACGGTCCAGATATTGACGAGACGCCTTTCGAGTCGTACACAGCCACCTCGCCTTCCATATCCGGTGAAACATGGACGCTTGTTGTGGTCATGGATGAAGCGCACATGAGCAACAACACGACCTTCGAAATTACCTCCCAAATATGCCTTAATGACGGTGTTTGTGACCCACCAGTCACACAGGAAGTCGCTGTAGATGGAGCTACGCACACCACTTCACTGACTCCGCCTGATGACCATTCCTACGTTAACTGGCGAGTCAAGGCCATGTACGAAGACGACTCAGTGGATTATTTCCCGTACGGCTCGTGGTACACGATCTGGTCAAGTTGCTACTACGAAGATGGTGGTTACTATGGCCCCGATTCGGATGGAGATGGCTGTGGAGGCGATGAAGAGAACACGCCAGGATTCACACTCGTTCCAGCCCTTGTAGCCGTTGGATTGGCGATCGCAATCGCACGGCGTAACTAAACGCAGTGCTCGACCAATCGCTCGAGGAAGCGACGGTGTTCCCCGCCCCACATCTGAAGGATGACCGAAAGTTTCGATTTGTCTCCATGCAGCGTTCCTTGGAAAAAGCCAACACGGTCCAAGTCGCTGTGAACAAGGGGTAAATCCTCGTGTTCAATTTCGATAAGCAACCCCTCTTCATGTTTTGTTATGCATGTTGAGTTATATTTTATGCAGTCCTCATCACTGTCGAATTTTACCCTCCGTGAAGAAAGAAACGTTTCAACGCCCAAGAACAATGCATCAACATCGATGCCCATGCCATCCATGTCGGCTCCATACGAAGCAAGGAAAGGGAGGTCGGTTTCGTTTTGCTCCATTAGATGATCAAGGCCACGAGCCATCTCATCCTCGTCCATGTCATCACGCAACCTGAGAGAGTTTTGTCCAACCAACAACTCGACCATCCGTCGCATCGATGGCAACCGCGAATGCATGCTCCCAGATGCCTTCTTCCCACGTTCGAGACACATCGACCGTCGTTGCACCCACCGAAGTGCTGGTCAATTGACCGAGAAGATCGTTTGCTCCGTCCCCTGGGACAGCAACGAGAAACCCGATGCGCGTATCGGCATGATATGCTCCGCTCGAGTCGAACACACCGTCCATACCTGACAACTGTGGATACCTTGTCGTATCGGAAAGACGTTGCTCAAGCGTGGACATGTTCGCAACGGCTGGAATCGATTCCCGGTTGTAGGAGGCCAATTCTTCGAACGAACCTTTGTCCAAGTAGGTGCAATTTTCACTGGACGGTTCACCTGTCACTTCGAACAGCACCCAGCCAGACGTGTCGTCCGGATGAACCCACGAAACATTCCATTGTGTGGTCGATGCATTGCGTTTGTCAAGACCTCGCCAGATGTATCCGCCGTTGTCAAGGGCAGCAGAGGCGCCGCTGGCAGAACCACCAATGTGGTCAAAACACTGCATAGCTTGTTCCAAGGTGTGTTGACGCATACTGGATGCATCGGGTGGGTGGAGCTCTTCCTGGCCACCCCAATCTTCCTGAACATCGTCATCGAGTGCCAGAATGTTGGAGCGTGGTCGCAAGTCGTAATCCTTTCCAAGATCGAGAACTTTCGTGCCCCGGGTCAGTTTTGTCGCTTTGAAGGTATGATGCAGCTCTAATTCACCCTCGGGGAGGATGTAATCACCAAAGGCTTCTGAGAAGGGTGAACAATCTGTTTGCAGTGAGCCATCGTTGGAGATAATGACATCGACGGTTTGTTGCGTAGCCCAAGGATTGTCTTCTTCCGCCCAAATTTCCATGGTCGCTGATCCAAGGCAGAGTCGTTCAACATCGACGTGGGTCGCTGCAATCTTCCATGTCTTGTCATCTCCGAGCGTGTCCTCACCAACAACCCTCCATCGCCAGCCCAATCGTTCTCCTGATGCACCTTCTTCGATGACGTCGGTAGCAAACAAATCTTGCAGTTCGATGGGTTGGAGCATGAGGGAAACACCGGGGAGGACAACATCAAGCGTTCCAAGCAAACCGCCAACATCGAACGTTTTGGCTGATCCTTCGTACGGTTTGTTGTCAATTGTTGCAGAGAATTCAAACGCGGTTGAAAGGGTTGCCTGCTCCTTCAACTCGATGTGACGC
>DAPT01000005.1 GCA_002502215.1 Euryarchaeota archaeon UBA124 | reverse complement strand
TGAAGAGGAAACAGTGAATCCAAATTGATCAATGCCTGCCTGTGGGAGAAGAACATCAAACACTCCTGCAGAGCTCGGCGTCGTTGATAGTGTCTGGCACACCTTCCCATTTGCAAGACGGTTTTGCATACCGTAACTTCCTGCATCGTCACCATCGAAGCCCCAATCCGAAACGCCATCGGCACCTATGTCAAGTCGAACACCGATGTTGGGAATGGATCGGACTGTTTCAACCGAAAACGCATCAATGGAATAGGAACCACTTGATGATTGGAACCGGAACTGAACGCTCTGTCCAACTTCGTCAAGATTTGTGTATCCCTCGAGAGGATAAGCCAGCCAACCTTTGTCATCGATGTTTGCTTCGAGGATTGGTAAACCAGTGGCGAGGATGGACGTCTTGAGTGCACCAAAACCATTGGAAACACGATAGATAGGAGAGGTGATTGTCCCATTGCCTGAGACTTCGCCTGAAGTTGGCGACCAAGATGTGCCTGCAAGTGTCCAATCATGCGACGCAGGATTTTCGCTGAAACTCTCGTTGATCGCTCCGCTAATTCCAATGCTGTGGACCTTCGGACCACCACCCGAACCCGTAATCATGTGCATCTTCAATCGCAGAGAAGGTGTCGATTCCCAATCGATGGCCCCAAGGTCGACACGTAGGTCTGTCATTTCCTGATAACCTGGAAGAGGTGTCCCTGTTGATGCGTCGATGAGCGACCACTCAAACAGGGACCCTGTTGGAATTTCAGCATCGATAACCATCAATCCAAATGAAGAAGGTTCACTTCCAAGCGTTGCTCCCGGACCAAACGGTTGAGATGTCCAATTTCCTTCTCCCGTTGATATGCCCGATGCTTTTGGAAGGATTTCGACGTCATCGATGTTCCATCCTGACCATTCGTACAAACCATCCGATGGTCCGATCCCAAACCGCACTTCTAAATCCGAGTTACCCGAGACATAACTTGAGATGTCATATGTTTGAGCGACATACGAGATGTCACTGATAGTGGATGTAGGGTTCGACCAGACGTTCACCCAGTTCCCGTTTGGATTTTTAACACTCACATAAGCTTCGTCCCAAATTGTCGATTCAACTCCCAATTGACGCTGAAATTTCAACTCCCATCCTCCAGAGCAGCCCCCACAATTCATGCTTGGAGAGGTGGCCCAAACCGTGCTTGACATTGAAGTCGGATAACAACCATCATGGGAATAAAGCGCATTGACTCCGCTTGGCGGTGTTACACTTGTTGGGCCGCGTGAACATGACGTGCTGTCTTGCCCAATCTTCCAACCCGACCCAAGCGTCCAAACATTCGGACCTTCAAAATCGTACGACCACCCTTGCGGCAAGAGTTGCAAAACCGAATTGTTCACATCCATGCCATCGTAAACTGCAAGCGAGTGATCGTATTCAGCCGGTGAATCAAACATCTTTGAGGCTGAGACGGGAAGGACGCCTTCATCCAGCGACAGTTCAATTCCGGAGAGTGCCTCTCCGCTTGGAACACTAACAGATGTTGCATCATTAACGCCGTCTGGATAGGAACCAATGCTTACCGTAGTGGTTTGACCAATTGGTGTGGAGTTCGAGACTGTGTTCTCTTGCAACTCATCGGTCGGCTCAGCCATTGGAGTCAGCAACGAAAACACAAGAATTGACAACAGCAAAGAAACGATGACTCGGTTTTGCTGTACGCCACCCATGTTGGCTGGTCACCATTCAAGTCAAAAAGGATTCTTGCGGCATCAACTCCCCTTTTTGACCAACAAGCCATATCAACCGTGTCAGTTACCGTACGGTCATGAACGATGCTGAAGCATTGAAGAAAATCGCCGGTGAAGCGGCATGCGAATTTGTCAAAACAGGGATGCGTGTTGGTTTAGGAACCGGTTCAACCGTGAAGTACACCGTACTCGAACTCGGCCGTCGAATCGCTGAAGAAGGCTTGGAAATCGTTGGCGTTCCGACGTCCTTTGCAACAGAGAACCTCGCAACTGAGGTCGGCATCCCGCTTGTAGAATTGGGATCGTTGGATGACCTAGACATCGTTATCGACGGAACGGATGAATTCGACCCAAGTTTCCAATTGATCAAGGGAGGCGGTGCAGCACTGCTTCGAGAAAAAATTGTGGCTCAACAATCGGCTGCGATGGTCGTTGTTGCTGACCATCGAAAACAAGTTGATTGTTTGGGAGCATTCGGAATTCCAATCGAAATTACACCCTTTGCTTGCGATGTAACCGTCTCCGCACTTTCGTCGCTGCTCAACTGCAAGGTTGAGCTTCGAACCTCGGAAGGTAAGCATATACTCACCGACAACGGTAATTGCATTGCAGATGCCCAAATTGGCCCGAGTATTACCGATCCAATATCAACTGAGGCAATGATACTCAACGTTGCAGGTGTGGTGCAGGTTGGCTTGTTTAACAACATGTGTGATGCTGTTGTACTAGCGAGTGAATCCGGCGTGAGCACGCTCATGAATCCGGATGGTCGCTTGTAGGCGGGCCTGACGGGGTTCGAACCCGCGACCGACGGATTAAGAGTCCGTCGCTCTACCTGACTAAGCTACAGGCCCACGCTTCCCTCCGGAAGGATGTATTTAATCATCTTGGGACAACGTCGTACCTGCTTCGCCTCTCATAGCAGAGAGTGCATCACCTGGTTGGCAAAGGATTGAGCGCATCGTTGGCAATGCTTGAACTGCATCGATCATGCTCTTGATTTTCGGACCCATAGAACCTGCGGGAAATTGACCATCATCGAGAAATTGTTGAGCCTTTCCAACCGTGAGATGTCGGTGTTCATCTTGGCTGTCTTGACCAAAATTGGTGTAAACAGCAGGCACACCTGTCGAGATGATAAGTGCCTCAGCTTGCAAATCGACTGCGAGCAGTGAGGACAATCGGTCCTTGTCGATGACAGATGGAATGCCATTGTATTGACGGTCTCTCTCAGTGACAGGTATTCCACCACCTCCTCCACAGATAACAACGGCTCGTTGTTCAACAAGCGTACGAATAACGTCCAAATCCAAAATGCTCATTGGATTAGGGCTGGCGACAACGCGACGAGCCCCGTGAATCGTCGTAGCGATGTCCCAATCGCGTTGCATCACATCTTGAGCAGAGAGTACAGGTCCAACAGGCTTGGTTGGGAACTCAAAGGCTGGATCGTTTTCATCAACCAGGACGCGTGTCAAAACAACCGCCGTCCTCTCCGGCCGGTGTCGGTGTTTGAGGATGCTGTTCAATTGGAGCGAGAGGGAATGTCCAATCATTCCTTGAGTAGCAGCAACCCATTGATCCATTGGATGAACGACATCAACATCAAGTGACATGAGTTCTCCAACTTGGGGCCCATTGCCATGCGTTAGGACCACTGACCATCCTCCCTCGAGAAGATCAACCACATCGCTCATGACTTTGGCCAAAACGAGGGAATGTTCGTCAACATCTTTTGCTCCAGGAGGGGAAAGCGCATTACCACCTATTGCATAGACGACTGTTTTGCTCACGCATTGAATTTCTAGGAGTCATGTTTGATGCTTTCGCACATAGATTCGAACAAGTCCATGTTTTTGCTTTCGTTCCAACTGGCCAGACTTCAAACATGATATGTGAGAACGTAAACGGGGCAACATGGTCAAAGACATCTGGATTGGTGATGTACAAAACGGCGATTACGATGGGCAAGACGTCGAACTCAAAGGTTGGGTGAAGCGAACCCGAGGCTCGAATAAAATCCGATTCCTTGTCCTACGCGATTCCACAGGCACCATCCAATGCGTTGCAAAACGGGATGTTGTTGGTGATGATGCGTTTGAAGCCATTGCTTCAGCACTCATCGAATCATCGCTAATCATCAACGGCACTGTCAATGTGGACGAACGCAGTGAAGGCGGGCACGAACTTGTTGTCTCTTCCGTTGAAATCGTAGGCCCGGTTGACCCAGAACGTCCTTTTCCCATCACTGAATCAGCAATGAAAGCAGCGGACGGAGGAGAAACGGAATTCCTTCTCGACAACCGGCACCTGTATCTTCGAACCAGTCGAATGACAACAATGTTGAAAATGCGTTCATCCGTTTTCGGAGCAATTCACTCCTATTTTCGAGATTTGGACTTCGTTGAATATCAGGCACCAAATTTTGTCGCTGGTGCGGTTGAAGGCGGTTCAACCTTGTTCGAAGTACCTTACTTTGGACGAAAGGCCTACCTCACACAATCATGGCAACTCTATGCAGAAGCAGCGATGCCGGCTCTTGAACGACTCTACACCATTGCCCCATCCTTCCGAGCAGAGAAATCACGTACACGGCGACATTTAACCGAATTTTGGCATGCGGAAATGGAAATCGCTTGGGCAACCAACGATGAGGTCATGGCCCACGGCGAAGGCGTTGTGCGCCACATTGCATCGACACTTCTCGATGAGCGAAGTGAAGAGCTGGAATCCCTTGGAAGAGATTTGAAACTCATAGCAAGGTATGCAGATTCCCCGTTTCCAAGAATGCGTTACGATGAGGCGATTGAAATTCTTCAAGGCAAAGGGGTTGATGTTGAATGGGGACAAGATCTTGACTACTCAAAGGAAAAAATCCTGACGCAAGACTTTGATGTGCCACATTTCCTAACGCACTACCCAAGGATTGCAAAACCGTTCTACCACCGTGTTGATCCGATTGATGACAAGTACGTATTGTGCCACGATTTGCTCGCCCCAGAAGGATACGGAGAAATTATCGGTGGAGGAGAACGAACTTGGTCAGAACAGGAGATTCTTCAGCGACTTGAAGAAGAAGGTACACCAAAAGAAGCCTATCAGTTCTACATTGATACTCGAAGTTATGGAGGTGTTCCACACGGCGGGTTTGGATTGGGTGTTGACCGAGTATGTTCATGGCTAAGTGGTGCTGACCACATCCGAGAAGTCATCCCATTCCCTCGTGATTCACGACGAGTGACGCCTTGAGGCGATGAAATGCAACCAATTGTTGCTTTGGGATGCGGCCTTGTGGGGGAGTACGTCATTCACCGTCTTGCTGATGACGGTCATCAGGTCGCAGCAGTCGACGTACGCATCCCGAAATCCTTGGTAAATCGAAAAGAGGTTTTGTCTATAGAACAAGATGCATATCAATATGTTGAATCGTTAAAGGAGCCTGCGGTCATCATTAACATGCTCCCTGGCCGCATTGGCCATGATATTCGTATTCCATTGATTCGAGGAGGACACAACATCGTCGACCTCGCCTTTACAGAAGAGGACCCACAAACACTGGATGCGATGGCGAAGCAACATTCGGCCACAATGATCTGGGACATCGGAATAGCCCCTGGCTTGTCAAACATGCTGCTCGCACAAGCACAGCGTGAATTAGGAGCAATGGACGATGTACGCATCCGAGTTGGCGGCAATCCAACTCAACCTGACAATAATTGGTCCTACATGGCACCATTCTCACCCTCCGATGTTATTGAGGAATACACCCGACCTGCCCGTATTGTCGAACATGGGAAGGTTGTGACCGTTCCAGCCCTGACGGAACGACATCGAATTGCTGTTGAAGGAACGGACGGCATGGATGCATTCCTTACCGATGGATTACGGAGCGTACTCACAACAATTCAAGCGGAGCACATGGCAGAATACACCGTCCGATGGCCGCAACACATTGATCGATGGCTCGCTGAGGGTTCTTCAACGCCAGAAGCGGAACTTTTGGATGCATGGAAGTATGATGCGAACAGGTCTGAATTTACGTGGATGCATGTCCGATGTCAACGAGATGATATGATACGCGAATGGACAATCGTTGATTACGGAAAAGATGGCAGTGGATCGATGGCACGAACAACCGGTCTCGTCACCTATGCACTTGCATCCCTTTTTGCTACCAAAGGACCAGAGCATTGTGGCCTTCATTCGGGAGTCTACGCACCAGAACTCGTC
>DAPT01000086.1 GCA_002502215.1 Euryarchaeota archaeon UBA124 | reverse complement strand
CAATGGTGGATGGAATCCGTGCGATGCGGGTCTTGTTCGAAAAAACTTGAGGACATGCCCCAGCCAGATCTTGGGCGACCTAGAAAGGATGGTTTCTTTCTTGGAGGGCTTCGTTTATGGATAAGTGATGGTCATTCCATGGTCCTGCCCGATGAGCCTCAAAACTAACTGCAACGCCTCAAAATCAAGGGGAACCTTTGTCTAACCATTCCAATCCATCGGTTGTATGGGGCAGGCCAGGCAACGTGGACCATTGACTGCCCGCATTTGGTTAACCATCGTTGTTTTCTGTCAAATCTTTTTGACGCCGATGGCCGCTTTTTCGATTACGTACCTCCTTGATCTTGACATGACGGGAGAGAACATTACGATAGGAATCCAAAAAGAGATGCTACCTTGGATTATGGCAGCATCACTCGGCTATGGTATGCTCGCACTTTTCCTCGCTTTGATCATGGGAGGCTATCGCCCAGTTCGAGTTGTTGAACGGGGTGGCTGGATGTCTGCACTCGGCATGTCAAGAGTCGGTCGTTCAGCATCGACTTTACGCAAAGCCCGCGACAACTTCTCAGCCTCACCGCACGGGTCTTTATCGACACTCGTTAACCGTCGAATGATGCGTGGGCATTCTTTGATTTCGACCCACGGTGGATTGTTGCTCCTTGCCGTTCCTTTCCAAATTCTCCTCGTCACAATTCCGCTCACATTGGTGATGATGGTTCCGGAATCGATCGTCCGATTAAATCGTCGACTCGAGCTTGCAATCCTCTTGTACATCATTGGTTTGTTGATGGCGATGCGCCTCTACCCGCGTTTTTGCAGAAAATACATCGGTATTGCCACGTTTACTCGACGTTGGTTGATCTCGATGACCAAACTCTCATGGCTAGCACCCGTTCTTGTGTTGTGGTTGATGGGACGCTTTGCAAGTCTGGTCGTTTTAGGCTGGATGGGTCAAGACACGGAACTTTCGATAACCTTTGAGGCAAATCTCTTTGAGACCATTCTCGGAAATGCAGTAATTCCAGAAACGAGTTTCCTCGATCTTTTGACCGCTTTGGCTGTTATGCCACTTGCAGCATTCACAACGCTTGCGGTTTTGGAAGGCGGTTCAACCAATCCACCCGATTGGATGAATCACCCCGAGGATGTTATCTCGCGTTTTGATGGTAGGGAATCGCCTGATTTTGGATTGCTCGGCAAAGTTACTACTGCCGCGGTATCGACGGGAGCAACCCTTGCGGTTGCTGCTGCGGCAGGCGTCGCCTCTCGAGGTCAAGATATTGCAACTGGACTTTCTGCGATGGCTTCCGCAACACCAACCGGTGTAGGGGCGGTGGGCGATACAGCCTCGCGCATCTCAACACCATCGTTGCCCTCGCTGACCGATAACGCTTCCCTCGATTTGCCAGAATTTGAGAACAGCCTCCTCGACCTAAACTCAAACGACTCACCTCCATACGACCAGCCCACCATCCAAGGTCTCATTTCCGACGAACATCAGTATGAAAACTAGAGAGCAAACAACGACCATCTTCATATGATGTAAGTTATTCGCGGGAACGTTGATGACGATGCGACGCAGTATCCCTATGCTTTTGATTGCTCTCATGGTGTTTCAGACTGCCTCTTTGCTCGTGCTGGATTCAGCTGAAGCAGCCTCAGGCCGAGGTGGGCCGAACGACGATTTCCGTGTAACAAAAATAACGCTTGGAAATCTTTCAGACCCTGCCAATGAATGGGTGCAATCGGATCAATCAGTGGTTGATTATCTCGTCATGGGGCAAGATATTGAAATTACGGTTGAGGTCCAGCGCCTCGGAAACCAATTTACCGGCCGCACCGCAATGGGAATGATTGAGATTGTCCATCCGATTGGTTACGTTATCGAATCTTACAACTGGACGACAGCAGAACTTGTCGGCCAGCAAAAGAGCGAGGGAAGTTATGTTTGGATGCCAATGATCGCCCATTCGATTCTTAACACGACGACCAACGATTTGACCGGGGGATTAATTGTTCGCGCAAGTGTGCTGTACTCAGGAGATGATCTCAATGAAAACGATGTGCTCGAACAATCCGTTCCAGTTGCAATAATGAAGGATAAGTTCGATGGAACAACGCTTGCAATCGACACACCAACCTTCGTCTCGGGACGTTATCCCTCCGGCGGGGGAGATGCTACGGGTGGAGGCAGCTGGCAGGAAGATACCGGTGGTCCTGAGGGCACCGATCACTGGCGCCACTCCGCCCCGGGAGCTGATTACCCGTCAGGTGCGCACGACCGCTTGGTGAATGCATTCTTCTCGCAGACCCAACAATGCGGCGCACAAGGACAACTCGATCCAGGGCTCAGTCAAGCCTACCAAATCTACATTTGCCGAAACATCTTCTTTGCAGGGGAATTCATTTCCACCCAGTTTTATGCGCAAACATGGGGTTCACTGGCTGCGGGTGACAACGTCGCCTTCGAACTCTGGAGAGGCTCTGGAAACTACAACAACAAAATGGAATCATTGGTCTGGAATTTCTCCAATGGCGCACCAAGTCCTGCGTCAGGTCAGTGGACCAACATCTCGTGGGACCCTCAAACCGACTGGGCTCAAATTCCGGGTCTGTCCAATCCGGACCTGTTCCTTGGCGGAAACTCATATTCCATCGGCCTCTTGTTCCATTCGGACAACAGCGGGGCTTCAGAAGGCATGCACGTTGATGACTTCATCCAGTTTGGTGTTTCGAAGGTGGCTGATTACACCCTCGACGTGGACTGCGACAATCCAGAGGCAGGATTCTCATCTCCACCTTCAAACACGATTGCACTGCATTGTCTTGTTACCAACAACGGGTACTCAGGTGCAACTGTTTCTGTCTACTCAAACGTAACCAACCTGACTTGGATGGATCCAGCCTTCCCTTCGATTCGAATCGAAACCTCCAATCCCAACGACTTCTTCTCCCCCGTAATCATCCCAAGCATAGGTGCTGGACAGACCGTCGATGTTTACGTTAACATTAGCATCCCCGCAGGAGCGGAAGTCCAACAACAAACCTGGCAGGTCTGGTTCCAGGACAGCGGCGGTACAAATTCAGGTGAAAAAGGTCGTGTGTCAATGAACCTCGCAGTCACTGAACAATTTGGCGTATCGCTTACATCACAGACGCCGCTTCTTGCTGATACGCTCATGCCAAGCGAGTCAGGCCTCATTCCAGTCCGACTCCAGAATGTTGGAAACCGTGATGCAGCATACAATCTCGTCACAACTTTTTCAGAGGACGGATGGAATGCAGTTGTCGAGGATGAAACAGGCGTTTCCGTGCCGAACCCGATTGTTCTGGGGAAGGCCGAAGTTACGAACTTATTCCTGAATGTCACCGCAGACAGTCTTGCAACACCGGGTGTTGTGTCGTTCAACCTCCGAGCAACGTGCCCATCCTGTGGTACGTCCCTGTTCGGTGCTGACATTCTTGGCCGGAACATCGAGGTTCCAATCTTGCGTCAGGCATCAATATCTGCCGATCAAAACACCTACCAAAGTGCAGCAGATGGCGTGCCTGAGACCGTTTACATGTCTCTGTTCAATCTCGGAAACGATGACGAGCAGTATGCTTTGTCACTCGGCGGACCTCACCAGTACATACTGGGAGCTCAACTTGCGGGAGAAACGACGGCAATCCTGGATGCTTGGGATGGTGAAACGACCCTCATTTTGACGCTTCCCATGCCAGTGGGATTGTCCCCTGCGCCGTATTACGTGGATGTGACTGCAACCAACGTCGATGACTCCTCCGTGTCTGCTACGTACAGAATCAACGTCGAAATCCTCGACACCGCCGCTGTTGGTGTATCGGATGAATCCTCAGATCAGTCGTTCTTGCCCGGTTCAATGGACACGACCGACCGCTCGTTTGAGATTACAAATTATGGGAACAGTGAAGATCGGTTCACCATAACCCTCGACATTCCAGAAGGGATGGTTGCCGAGCTTATCGATCCTGTTCCAATCGGCGGCGTTGCGACCACTCCAGTCATTCAAACAGGTGAGTCTTGGGAAGCCAAAGTCCGTTTCCGATTCCTCACAGGAGCTGACGGTTCTCGAACGCTTGGATTGACCGCAACATCGGTAAACGATCCTACAATTTCTGACACTGGGGAAGCAACGTATCTCGTCGGTCGCCAGGGAACCATCGATCTTACACCACCGGCTGCGATCCCAATCGACGAACCCAATCTTATCTACACCATGGATATTGAAGTCAAAAACAAACTCAATCCGCTTGTCTATCCCTCACAAACGATCTCCATGGATAAGGTCGATGGAGAATGGTCGAGTTACATCAGTGTCCGAATCGACAACAGTGATCGCAGTTTTTCGCTGGAGTCCGATATGTCTCGCATCGTTACCGTTGAGGTTCAGGTCGGTGAAGCAACGCTCATCAACCTCCCCTCCGATACCCTCACTGTAAACTTCACAGTCTATGCAACATCTTTGACGGTTGCAGATTCGCCAACTGCTAAGTTGACTGTCGTGCTTCAGAAACAATCGGCTGATACCGGCGATGGAGACGATGCATCGTCTGAGGATGATGGACAACTCGTAAGAAACATCGTACTTTGGTCAGGATTCCTAATCGTCGTCGGTGTGCTTGGATTCATCACGTTCAAGATTCTTACAACCATCGACAAAGAAGACGAACTCGATGACTGGGATGATATGATGTACCAAGATTCCTTGACTGCAACATACGGTGCAGTTGCTGCTGCACCAACCGTACCAATGTCTGCACCACCGAGTTCAGAACCGACTGCAGTGCCTGATGCGGCTCCTCCAGCCGCTCCTGCTCCTGCCACTGGCCCGCCGCTCCCTCCAGAGGGCCTCCCTGATGGTTGGACCATGGACCAATGGGAGCATTACGGTCAACAATATCTCGATGGTCAGTTGTAAACGGGCCAATCGTAGGGTTCAAGACCCACAGCATCTCGCAACAACCGAAGGTGAACAACATGTATGGAAACGGACAAGCACCAATCTTCATTCTCAAAGAAGGAACGCAACGAACGCGCGGGCGCAGTGCTCAATCAAACAACATTGCTGCAGCAAAGGCAGTTGCTGATTCCGTTCGCTCAACGCTCGGCCCGAAGGGCATGGATAAGATGTTGGTCGATTCAATGGGCGATGTTGTCATTACAAACGATGGAGCAACCATCCTCAAAGAGATGGACATCGAACATCCGGCTGCAAAAATGATTATTGAAGTAGCCAAAACGCAGGAACAGCACTGCTATGATGGAACAACCTCAGCGGTCGTACTTTCTGGTGAACTGCTCAAGCGATCTGAAGATTTAATTGAACAAAACGTCCACCCAACCGTTATCTGCGAAGGATTCCGTTTGGCAGCAGAAAAGGCAATTTCACTTCTTGAAGGCCATGGAATTTCCACCGAAGGGAACGATGAAGTCCTCCTTGAAGTTGCGAAAACATCCCTGACTGGAAAATCAGCCGGCGCTGTGAAGGCCTTCATGGCAGACATCTGTGTTCGTGCAGTAAATGCCGTTGGTGTAATCGACGAAGGCGAGCGACTCGTTGACTTGAGCGATATCAAGGTTGAAAAGCGCCAAGGCGGCTCGATCAAAGACTCCTCCCTCATCGATGGGATTCTCCTCGATAAGGAGCGAGTTCATGCAGGAATGCCACGGAGCATTAACGACGCAAAAATTGCACTCGTGAACTCCGCTGTTGAAGTAAAAAAGACGGAAGTTGATGCGAAAATTCAGATAACAGATCCGAACCAACTCGCGTCCTTCCTTGCTGAAGAAGAGAATTACATCCGTGGTCTTGTCGACAAAATTACAGCATCCGGTGCAAACGTTTTGGTATGCCAGAAAGGAATCGACGAACTGGCTCAACATTATCTCAGCAAGGCCGGTGTGTTCGCAATCCGTCGTGCGAAAAAGTCCGACATGGAAGCACTTTCCAAAGCAACAGGTGGCCGTATCGTCACCAACATGGATGACCTCTCAGGAGACGATCTAGGACAGGCTGCCCGCGTTGAAGAGCGCAAGATTGGAGAAAGCGACATGACCTTCATTACCGGTTGCCCAGAAGCCAAGTCAGTTTCCGTACTGCTTCGTGGTGGAACCGAGCACGTTGTTGATGAGATTCGACGTGCGTTCGATGACGCTGTCGGCGTCGTTTCTGTTGCTTGGGAAGACGGGGCAGTTCTCACCGGTGGAGGAAGTGTCCTAGCAGCACTAAGCAGAGATCTTCGGACCTATGCTGAAACCATTGGCGGGCGTGAACAAATGGCAATTGAGGCCTTTGCTTCGGCCCTGGAAATCATTCCTCGTACACTCGCTGAAAACGCTGGACTCGATCCTGTAACAACAATCATCGCTCTTCGAAAGGCCCATGCTGATGGTGCTTCGCATGCAGGAATCAACGTCTACGAAGGCGGCGTGGTTGACATGCAAGCTGGAAACGTCCTCGAGCCTCTTCGAGTGGTTGAGCAAGCTATTCAATCTGCAACCGAAACAGCGATCATGATTCTTCGAATCGACGACGTTATCTCCTCCAAGGGCGTAAGCATGGCAGATGGATTTGGCGGCGAAGATGACTTCCATATGTGAGTTGTTTGAAACAAATTGTAACAAAACCAACCATGGTTGCGTGGCAAGGTTGAAAGGCCGATGTATGGTGGCAAAATTGTCCGCGAAGCGGACGCTTTGGAGGTCATGAAATGACAGTCGTTGCAAAAGTCTGGATTGATGAAGATTGCATTACTTGCGATGCGTGTCAAGACATCGCACCAGAAGTGTTTGAAGTTACGGATGAAACATCGCAGATTCTTGCTGCAGTACGTCTCGACGGAGGGTTTGATCGAAACGAGGGAATGAGCCCACTTTCCGGCGATTTTGGAACGCAATACGCTGAGATCATCCTCGAAGCTGCTGAGGCCTGCCCTGTTGAAGTTATCAAATTCGAACTTGTTTCAGACGGTGCTGAGACTGAAGTGGCTGCCGAAGCACCGGCAGTTGAGGTAGTTGCCGAAGCCGCTCCCGCTGCAATTGCAGTTAGTGGCGCTGCTTCGGAAGAACTCACTGCTGTAATGGGTGGTGACCGCTCACTGACCATTCTCTTCGGTTCTCAAACAGGCAACGCCGCAGGTCTTGCCGAGAAAACTGCAAAGATGGCATCCAACTACGGACTTGAAGCAAGCGTTGTTGACATGGACGGCTACGACAAATCAAATCTTGCAAACATCAAACGTCTTCTCGTCATCACATCAACTTGGGGCGAAGGAGAAATGCCGGACAATGCTGAAGCTCTTTGGCAATCTGTTCAATCCGATGCACCTGCACTTGCATCCATGCACTATTCCGTGTGTGCAATCGGTGATACCTCCTATGACGAGTTCTGCAAGGCAGGACACGATTGGGATGGAAAACTCTCTGGCCTTGGTGCAACAAGCGTTCAAGAAATTCAACTCTGCGATGTTGACTTTGAACCACCGTGGATTGAATGGGTACAGGAAGCACTTCCACGCATTGCTTGTGTTGACGACTCAGGCACCTTGCAAATCGAACTTATCGAGGAAATGAAAGCATACGGCACCTCCGACGATGATGATATCATCGAGGGCGATTATGCCCCTGGGATTATTGATTCGACCGAGATTGCGGTTGAACTGGAACTGTTCCGTTACTGTCCTGCTCAAGGCGAGCGAGGTTGGGACGTTGTGGCAGTCGCAGTTCCTGCCTCTGCATCACTCGAGGATTTGTTTACAACCTTCCAAAGGGACGTAGATGGAAGCTTTGCCTTCCGTCGAGGCGCTCTTGGAGCTACATCAACAACAGGCGTCCGAGTCAACGGGCGCGTCGTACTTTCCGATGTTGCCCGAGTCGGCGATCTTGTTTCAAACGGCCGTTTGAAAGTGGAACCGCTTCCAGGGTACCCCGTTATTCGAGACCTGATTGTCGATACCCGTAAATTCGAAGAAAACCGAAGCAAAACTCAGCCATGGATGCAGGCAGACCCTCGAGAAGGAGAGCGTCTCATCAGTGGACAAGCCGTCGGTGTTCTCGCTTCTGAGACCGCTCTTGCTCTCCATCAAATGAACGCTGTCTCAAGCCATTTGCTCGCACATGGCATGTCCGATACAGTCGATTTCGATCCTGATTATGAAGGACCAGGCATTCATCTCCAGCGTTGGGTACGCATCAACGACCCGCGTACATCGGACAAGCATCGTGCACAACTCATGGCATCCCTGCAAGGCAAAGGAGGCGTCTGGAGCGAAGCAGACCCAGCTTCACTTGCTCGTCATGGTGCAGTGGGTGCACTACTCGCAGATACCCTCAACGATGCACGAAGTCGCCTTCTCACAGAATACAAGAACGCTGGCCGCCATGGACGTCTCGTCAAGTGGTACGGTCGCTCGGTTAAATGGTCAGGTAAACTCAACGAGACGACACTCTATCGACAAGTCCTCGGACCATTGGGATTGGTTTCGAACGTCTTCTCGGGCGTATCCGCACGAATGATGCTTGGATTTACACGCACTGGTGGGCCTCCTATACGAAGTCTCCAAGCACTTCTATTACCTCCTGCTGGTGTCGGAAAGATTCCAAACATGTTCAATAGGAAAGTCGAAGCTCACCACGAAGTTGTCAGCCTTTTCAACGAACTCGATCAACGGTTCTGAGGTGACTGGATGAAGGTAGCATACTATCCAGGAAATGTAGCCCGTGGCGCAATGATGGAAGTTGAAGACTGCATTCAACCGCTTTGCAAAACCTTGGGAATCAACCTGATTGAACTGCCAAAAGCGACCTCGGACGGTGGAAACATCATCCGTCAAGCATCGCCTCGCTTACAACACGCTCTTGCCGCTCGAAACCTCGCTCTTGCCGAACAAAAGGGCTTGGACATCATGACGTCCTGTGCAACCTCGCACAGCATCCACTGCGATACAGCAGCTACAATGGAAGCAGACCCAGTACTGGCTTCACAACTCAACAACCTCATTGCGCGCACCTCGAAAATCGAATATGCTGGAGAATCAAAATCTCGACATCTTTTGCATCTCCTTGTCGAAGAAATTGGCCTTGACAAAGTCAAGGCTGCTGTTGTGAACCCTCTCAGCATGAAGATTGCAGCATACTACGGACCATACATGCAGCGTGAGGGCTTCTGTGGTGAAGATGACCCATTCAATCCGCATTACCTCGAGGATCTCATTACTGCTCTTGGAGGAACACCTGTCGACTATGATGCTCGCTGTCAGAGTGTTGGCTCTCCGAGTCTCCTTACCAACGAAAAAACCGCTTTGCGCATGACCGCCTCGGTTCTTTCAGAAGCCAAAGCGAACGGCGCACAACTGGTTGTAAGTGCGTGCACCATTTCTCACTCCAACCTTGATTCTTATCAGGTCAAGGCTGGTAAAGTTACAGGGAAAGACACATCCGTCCCTGTGATTCATCTCGCTGAATTGGTGGCTTTCGCTTTGGGTCATTTCCCAGACCGCTTAGCACAATTACGAACGCGTGCAAGAATCATTGGCGGTTGATGTCTCTTCCATCAAGAATCGGGCTCCAAGGATCGGCCGCATCCTCGCCAAAATCAAACAAACTTTTCTGCGAACGAGAGCGAGTGTGCAACGTTGGGGTTTTCGGGGAGTCGTTTGATGAAGTCTCCGTATTTTTTTCTGAAGCCTCGGCCTTTGTTTCCTTTTCTATAGATTTTAGGCGCAGGCGTTCATCCTTCAAAAATTCCAATGCAGGTGTGCTTGAATCGTCATCAACAATCTCAAATTCCAGCAAGTTTCCTTCCTTCCGAACTTCATACGAACCGACCGGGATTTCTAAACGCATCCGGGCGAGGACATTGTGCATTCGCTTCTCACGATTTCTCGAGGCGTGAAGAACATAAACGTCACGTGTGTCGTTAGCGACCAACACGTGAACAGACCCACTCTGCTCGCGTGCCGTCCGACCTCTTCGTTGAATTGCTCGGATTGCACTCGGAACAGGCTCGTAAAAGAGAACCATGGATGCAGAAGGTACATCCAGCCCCTCTTCGCCAACAGAGGTCGCAACAAGGACGTTCATCTCTCCGTTTCGAAAACGTTCCAATTGCTTGAGCTGCTGTTTCTGCGTCATCCCTTCCTTTTTGCCGCGTTTGCTTTGCCCAATAAATCGATCAACAATCGCACCAGGAATTTGGTTTAAATCTTCCACAAGATGTTCAACAGTATCTCGATACTCACTGAAAATAAGGATGCGTTCGTTTGGGTTTTTTTTCAAATGCTCTTCGACAAGTTGCCGCACAATACCTGCTTTAGGATGGCATTCCTGCAATGTTTGAACAGCTTGACGGAAGTTGTGAACGACTTGTTTCTTGAGAAACCGACTGGTTGAACGCTCTCCATCACGAAGTTGTTCATCTGCCCGCTGCAAATACGATCGAGCCGAGCGCAAACCCTGGGTCTTTAGCAAGTCGAGCAGCATGTGCATCCTTCGAATGTCTGAAATCCGACGGGCTGCATCGTATCCTCTAGGGTCTCTCCGGGAAATTGCAATGCTCGCTCGCTGAGCCGCTTCCTCAATGAGTCCAGCTGTGAGGTGCTCGGTAGGGGCAAGAAATCCCTGCCGCTTTAATGCATCCGTTTCTTGAAACTGATCGGCTTCCAAGGGTTC
The DNA here is from genome assembly GCA_002502215.1 of Euryarchaeota archaeon UBA124. GTDB lineage: Archaea > Thermoplasmatota > Poseidoniia > Poseidoniales > Poseidoniaceae > MGIIa-L2. Next base: position 270 of record DAPT01000086.1, on the reverse strand, counting down.
CAACAACGCCAGAGTCGTCTCATCGAGCATAACTCGAATCGTGGCGATGTTCATGTCAACGGCATAGGGCTTGAGAAGGTCATCCTCGCGCTTTGCAACATAGATTCGTTTGACATCCAGTCTGTCTCTCAATTGCTCGATCGATTTCTGAGTTGAGCCAGGACTTGCAGTTGCAGCAACCAACCAAGGAGCTGCAGCCTGCGATTTGTATCGTTCGGCCACTTGGGCCGTGGCGTGGTTGCCTTTGGCATGATGCGCTTCGTCGATAAT
>DAPT01000010.1 GCA_002502215.1 Euryarchaeota archaeon UBA124 | reverse complement strand
TTGAATCAATTGACCCTGGCCAGTGTGGACAGGCTCTGCGACTTCATCCAACGGATTGGCATCAGGAAGTTCAAATCGATCCTCGATGACTGGGGCATCCTCTGCTGAGAGCTCGACTTCCTCCTGTTTCTCGAATTCAACGGTTTCCGAAAGCGTAGGACCTTCACTGTCAATGAATGAAAACCCATCCTTTGAAGCCGAGTCTTCGTACTGATCTATTTCGATGGTTACATCCTCGAGGTCAAGAACCGCTTCAACAGCAAATTCCTCTTCCTCAACTTCATCATTGTTCATGAGGGTTGAGAGTAAATCGTTCTGCACATCGGAAGCAACCTCAAGGTGTTGATCCCGAGCTGGTTTGCTCAGGTCATAGTAGCACTGAACGCATGTGGAGGCATGAACATCGTTTTGAGCACCGCAGAACGGACAAGGATTACCATCCTCGTTCCCTCCTTTCTTGCGCTTCCAAAACATCGTCTCGCCTAATTTCTCGGTAGGCACTTGCGGTTTAAGCATCACCATCCCGTGGACGATGAACGCATCATTCGCCATAGTCTGAAATGATGGCAGCCGTTGGAGAAGTCATGGGCGAGCGAGGAAAAGTTCGGCGTATGGTCAGTTCTTCATCGCCGGACGTTGAGCCGGAAGGTGAGGACGGGGGGATTTGGCGCCGTGGTCAAGATCACTTCCGTCACTTTACATTGCTTCTTGAAGATGAGCTTGAGGAAGAGACATCAATGATCCAAGAACGCTGGTCTTCATGGTCGCATCACCGTCTTCAGGCCTCAGGTCTTGCACTCCTTGGATTGAAAGGCCGAACGAACGGGACGCTCTACGGAGAAGACATCCTTGTGTTCGAACATCCAGATCGGAAACACCTCGGTCAACATCGATTCACGCACGGCGATATCGTTGTCATCAGTCGCTCAAAACCCCTAGGAGAGAAAACCGTCGAAGGGATTGTATTGGAACGAGGGCCAACTCGCCTTAGGATCGTTGTCGCACAACGACCCAAAGACCTCAGAAAAGGCACTTGGAGACTTGACCGAGGTGCGAATCGTGTTGCGCATGATCGGATGCAAGAAGCCCTTGAAATGTTTCATTCTGTTGAGGGCGACCGAGGAACAATCCTACGCGATGTTCTCCTTGGACAAGTCCACAATCCCGAAGAAAACGCCTCAATGCCTCCAAAAATATCTGGAAGATTCAATCGCTCAGAGGCTGTTCAAGTTGAACTCAACCCTTCCCAAATGGATGCGATGAAATCGGCTATGTCTCGTCGCTTAACCATCATCCAGGGCCCACCAGGAACCGGGAAGACCCATACGGCCGTCGCTACTTTAGCCCAACTTGCCCGAGAAGGGCGTGGCCCCATTTTGGCCACAGCAGAGTCCAATGTAGCCGTGGATAATCTGCTGGAGGGCTTGCTTGGTTTAGGGGTACGTGCGGTCCGGATAGGTCGTCCTGTGAAGGTTCGTGAAACTCTTCGCATGGCTACACTTGATGCGCAATTGGAGGAACATCCCAAGCAAGATGAGATCGCCATCGTTCGGGATGAGATGGATGAGGTTCACAGGGCGCTACCAAAACTCAAGGGCCGTGAGAAGGGACTTGCGCACAGAGACATTCAACACAACAAAAAGGAACTACGACGGCTTGAACGAGAGATGATTGCATCCGTTCTTGACAGTGCTGAGGTGATTTGTTCGACGAACATTGGTTCGGGACATCGTATTCTTGATGGCCGACGTTTTCCGATTGTTTTGATGGATGAGGCCACACAGGCGATTGAACCGAGCGCATTAATTCCAATATCCAAAGGTTGCCGCCAACTGGTTTTGGTGGGTGATCACAGGCAATTGCCCCCGACTGTTATCTCAAAGAAAGCCGAACGTGGCGGTCTTGGACGTTCCCTGTTTGAGCGATTAATCGATGTTGGTATACAGACCAACCTTCTTGATGTACAGTACAGAATGCACCCTGTTCTGAGAGAGTACCCGAGTGCTCGGTTCTACGATGATCGGCTGAAGGATGGTTGCTCAGCATCCGAGCGGCCTTCTCCTGCGGGAATTCTATGGCCGGATTGGGATCATCCGTTTGCATTCATCCCAATCTCAGGTGTTGAAGACGAAGAACAGGAAGGCGGGAGTCGAAGCAACCCAATTGAAGCCGCTCGAATTTACGACCTGGTGCAGGGTTTACTTTTACCCGGAGATGTTCATCCTTCGGAAATCGGAATCATTACGCCATACAGTGGACAAGTTCGTGCACTCTCCGACATTTTTGACAGCAACAAGGGACGTGAAGAAGGTGGACAATTTGCTGGTCTTGAGATCAACTCTGTCGATGGCTACCAAGGACGGGAAAAAGACGTCATCATCTTCTCCGCAGTTCGATCGAATCCAGACGGAGTGGTTGGCTTCCTAAGTGACCAGCGGCGCCTCAACGTTGCTATCACTCGAGCAAAACGTGGTCTTATTGTGGTTGGAGACCCCCAAACCTTGCGTTACGATCCAACATGGAGATCTTGGTTGGATTGGGCAGAGGAACGGGGACTTTTTGCATGGCATTTGGTCAATGGCTAACACGCAGGTTCAACAACGAACAGGCTCTGGAGGCTCCATGGCGGAAAACCCAGTTACGGTTTATCAGGGCGGGACTCTTGCTCAACAAGTTCTCTCCAGTGCGCCCGAAGGTATGCTAATTGCGCCCGTTTGGCGGCGAATTGCAGCATTTGCAATCGATGTTGTTGTAATGTCATTGTTGCTTCAGGTTCTAACGCGATTTCAATTTCTTGAAATTCTCATCAGTTGGAATTATCTTATCGAAGATCTCCGATATGCTGCATCGTTCATAATGACCTGGGTGATTTTCTTTGCCTCGCTTTGGCTGTATTGGAAGTACACTGGTAGAGCCTACGGGCGTTCGCTTGGGCAAAGGGCATTTCGAATTGCAATCGTCCATGACAACGGTACACTGCTTGAATTGCACCATTTTGGACCGAGGGCGTTTCATAAGTTGCGATACCTCATTCCTGTGCTTGGTTGGTTGTTTGGAATACGTGACATTTTTCGTGCACGCTCGAAAACGGCAGAATACCGAACATCCGTTGATTTGAGCAACCATACAGTTGCCGCAGTTGATTGGTCTCTCCCAAGTGACACGCGCTTGAACTTAAAATGATGAAGGGTTTACGCTGGACAGGTGAGAGGGATGAGTCAGGAACACGTAGCAACCGCTGGTCCTCTTTCCGTTATCTTGCAAAGTGTTCGGATGGAAATCGATGATGACGATGAGGACATTGTTGAAGTCACGCTCAGTTTGACAAATGAATC
>DAPT01000033.1 GCA_002502215.1 Euryarchaeota archaeon UBA124 | reverse complement strand
TGCAGACGCCATCGACGGAAGCAACGGCATTGTTACCTACGAGTGGATGGTCTTCTTTGACGCGCCGTACGGTGACACATCGTTCAACCTCGAGGGCCACACCTTTGAGGAATCTGCTGCAAGCAACGGACTTTTCTCATACAAGTTCCAAAACGTGACTGTTGATGATTCTGGCACAGCAGAGTCTCAAATCCGTATGGAACTCCGTGTATACGACGCATCTGGAAAATTCTCAGACAAGTACCGAATGTACTTCGTTGTCGTACCGGAAGGATACGGTGACGAGATACCGGTTGTACAGTACAACGACTTCGAGAACACATCTGTTGGAGTAACCGAATCAACCTACACAATTACTGGTACAATTCTTTCTGGTTCAGAAACCGGTGAAGTATACGTCGAGGCAGCGTTCTCTCGCGACGACTTCTCCGCATCAGCCATTGAGAAGTACAACCTCATTACTGACAACAAGTTTGACCGATCTGATGCACTCGCTGACTCGGATACGTTTGAATTGACGTTGAACATAGATGAGTACTACAGCAACACGAGCGAAGTTGTTGAGATTTGGGTTCGTGTCTATGAAGGAGACGACGAGCGTTGGTCCGATGACCTCACGAAGATGGTCCTCATCAACCTCAAGCAATGTCGAGGCGTCCTCGCAAACGAGAGCGCTCTTGCCGCAGGCGGAGAATTCGTTTGGAATGCAACAACATCTGAGTGCGACTGGATTGGTGAATGGACCTATGACCTGGAAACGGGATGGTCTGAACCATCAAGCGACAACCAAGCTGGTGAAGAATCTGAGGACAGCAACTTGATGCTCATCATTGGAATCATCGCCTCTGTCCTGGTTCTCTTGCTGGTTTCAGCGTTCTTCCTACGTGGCGGAGGTAGCGACAAGGTCGACAACCTCAGTGCTGCTGCTGCTGGTTATGGTCAACAAATGGACATGACGGAACAGTATGTGCAGCAGTTGATCGCCCAAGGATATCCTGAAGAAACTGCTCGAGCCTATGCGGCGCAATACGTTGGACAAGCCGCAGCTGCTCAGCCGGCTGCAGCGGCACCTGCAGCGAGCAATGACCTGTACACGCAGTACTACAACCAGTACTACCAGCAATTTGTTTCGCAAGGTTACGATGAGGCAACGGCTGGACAGTACGCTCAACAGTATGCTGCGCAAGCGTTGCAACAGCAACAATAGGTCACTTCAGACCCCATGGGCCTGAAGATGCATTGAAGAACCCCCAAGGCTCGCAAAGAGCATGGAAGGTTTGGATACTGGCGACGGGTATGCAGTTCGAGATATTGGACTCGCTGAAGAAGGATCACGCAGAGTTGATTGGGCTCGCTCGAGAATGCCTGTTCTTGCAGCACTCAAGGAAGAGGCCGAACGTACCAAGCCACTGGCTGGAATGCGTGTGGCGGGCTGTCTTCACGTGACCAAAGAGACAGCGGTCCTCATCGAAACTATTGCGGCTGCAGGTGCTGAACTTTCTTGGTCGGGTTGCAACCCACTATCGACACAAGATGATGTTGCTGCCTGGCTCGCTCAACAGGGGTACTCTGTTTATGCTTGGCATGGACAAAGCGTTGATGATTTCTATTGGTGCATTGACAAGACGCTTGAGTTCAAACCAAGCCTTACGCTCGATGACGGAGCAGATTTAATCGTCCGTGTTCACGGTGAGAAGTCCGAATATGCTGGAGGTGTGCTTGGAGGCACTGAAGAGACCACAACCGGTGTTCACCGACTCCGAGCGATGGCTGCTGCAGGAGACCTGAAGTATCCTGTAATTGCAGTCAACGATGCTGTAACAAAGTGGGATTTTGACAATGTCTACGGAACCGGTCAATCCACTCTCGATGGAATCCTTCGAGCAACTTCCGTTCTCATTGCTGGGAAGACCATGGTTGTAGCTGGTTATGGACACTGCGGGAAAGGCGTTGCCATGCGGGCACAGGGGCTAGGAGCCAACGTTATCGTTACGGAAGTCGACCCGCTCGCAGCACTTCGAGCAGTTATGGATGGATACCGTGTCATGACCATGGATCAGGCCGCACCTTTGGGTGACATCTTTTGTACTGCAACAGGTATGAAAGACATCATCCTTGAGCACCACTTCGCCAAGATGAAAGACGGAGCGATCGTTTCAAACACAGGTCATTATGATTGCGAGATTGATGTCCAAGCTCTCGAAGAAATCTCCACATCAGTTCGAACAATTCGTAAAGACAATGAGGAATTTACCCTTGCAAATGGAAACAAACTACATCTTCTCGCACGGGGACGTCTTGTCAATCTGGCTGCTGCTGAAGGGCATCCCTCGGAAGTGATGGACATGTCCTTTGCAAATCAATTCCTTTCGCTTTGTCGTCTTGCCAAAGAAGCACGAGACATGGACAACCTTGTGTACGACATTACGCTTGAACAAGACCAAAATCTTGCGACGACGAAACTCGAAACGATCGGTGTATCAATCGATACACTAACGGATGAGCAAATCAACTACAAGGATGATTATACTGCTGGGACCTGAGTACGTCATTCTTCTTCAAAGGACGTAAGTTCATCATCTTCGCCCTCTTCCTCAACGTCGAAGAAACTTGAAGCGTGTGAAGAGAAATCGGGCAATGTCGGCTTCCAGTCACCTTTAACGGTCTCTTTTGCGTCAACAATCTTCAACATTCGCTCTTGGAAGGCTGGAGGTCTCCGACTCAGAATAAACATGAACAGTTTCGATAGACGAATCTCTTCTGGAATGACCACATAGCCTGTGGCGGTCTCAAAGTCCATTGCACGTAAGAGATTAAACGCTGGACGATTAAATCGTTGAAACCAACGACGTGAAATGCGCATTCCTAAAATCACCGTCGTAAGGATCACCAAAGAGGTCAAACAGAATCCTCCAAACCCTGCTCCAAAGATTTGTGGTGCTAAGATGACTTCAAGCATCAAAATTGGTGTGGTAAGGAGAAGGAAAATCTTGGATTCACTAATCGGCGGCTTGGTCATTCGCATTTTGATGGCTTCCCAGCCGTTGTGGTGCTTTTCCCAGGGTTTGAAGTGTTCAGAAGAGGGTTGCTCGCTTGCAAGTTTACACATTTGATGCAATCGAGCAACGCGTGTGTATTGGGTCGTGGCGAGATCCATATTCTCATCTATAATTGATTGAAGTCTTTCACTTGCTTCTCCATAGAGCCCCATGTCTGCGAGTATCGCCGCTTGTTCGACGATTGGCGTTACTTCTTCTGGGGCATGATGTCTGGCATCTTGCCACCATTGCAGCGCGTCCATGTAGAGGCCAAGTTCATCGGAAAGGAGACGTCCTCCGCGAACCCACATTGCGAGATCATCGGGTTGTAATGCAACTACTTTCTTGGCGGCTGACAAGGAGGAAGCTGCCTGTTTCAATGTTGGTTGTTTCCGCAATCCCGGTAGGCTTGCATCTGAAACAATTCTCCAGGCATCTGCGTGTTCTGGATCGAGTTTGATGGCTTTACGTGCATGAAGCAAGGCTTCCTCTCTGTCATCGGCTTCAAGTGCTTCCAATGCATCAAGATAGTGTGATTCTGCTGTCACGTTTTCACCTCAATCGTCTCGATTCTTGCCTTGATATCTCCGAGGTCGTATTGGTTGTGGCCCTCGATTGTGCGCATGCCCGGGGCGCTTTCCACGGGCTTTTCGATAGCGTTCATCTGGACGCTTTTTGCCGTCATCTCGGCTTTGGCGATCACGCCCTGAATCCCGTCCACGTCCTGAATCTCGACGATCGTCACGTCGGCCTCTGTTTCCACCAGAGTCACGCCCGCTATCACGCCCGCTTCTGTCTCCACCGAAACTACGTCG
>DAPT01000076.1 GCA_002502215.1 Euryarchaeota archaeon UBA124 | reverse complement strand
TTTGCGTAATTGATGAACAGCATCAAGGCAGCCTTCAGATGTAAAGCGACCAGCGGCCTGACTACGATCGTCAACTGAACCGTTCTTATCGACGGCTAATTTGACGGTAACAATTGGCCTTCTATGCTCACACCAATACAGGAATTCACGCATTTGAACTGCTGCCTCAGCTTCGAGCAATCCGGTTTCGACTTCAATTCCTGCATTCTTGAGTACTTCGACTCCTTGACCACGGACGGTTGGGTTGGGGTCATAGTGAGCGATGACGGCTTTCTTGATTCCAGCCCACATTAACGCCTGAGTACAAGGAGGGGTGCGACCGTAGTGATTGCATGGTTCCAGGGTGACGTAAACCGTCGAACCATTCGGAGATTTCCCTTTTGATTCAGCATCGTGAATGGCCATCTGTTCAGCATGGAGGCCACCGAGATGATCATGCCACCCTTCGGCAATAATTTCTCCCTCCTTGACAAGAACGCAGCCAACCAAAGGATTCGGAGCAACACGACCGCGACCACGCTCAGCGATGTCAAGAGCGCGTTGCATGAAAGTTTCGTCTTCTTTGGTCCACATGAGGGGTCCTCATCGAATCCGAAAGGTATCGAGTTGATGAGTCTGTTCGTTCATCCATGGATACATTGAAACCGTGCAGGATTCAGCAAACAGCATGGTCAAGGCTCATTTTATCGTCAATCCAGCGAGCCGAGACTTTCGTTGCGGTAAGGCTTGGCCGGGCATAAAGGAACGATTGATTGAGCGTGGATTTGAAGTCGATGAACACATCACAGAAAGGATTGGTCATGGGGCAGAAATCGCTCACCAACTCCGCACAGATATCGAATCCAAGAACGATGATTCACCTCTTGTTGTCGCTGTTGGAGGAGACGGAATTGTCCATGAGGTTGCATCCGGCCTCCGCGGTTCCACCATTCCGCTTGGACAGATCCCCTTTGGTTCTGGGAACGATTGCTGCATTACACACGGAATCTCTCGCGACAATCTCAATCAAGCCATCGACATCCTTGTCAACGGAGTTGACCGAAGTTGTGGAGCCTGGCGACTCGAAGGATTTGCAGCACCAACGTTGGACGATTATCCAAGTCCTCCATCAAATCACTGGAATGGTGAGGCCAGCAACGAAGGCCGAACTGTGCGCTGGGTCTTCCTTGAATCCGATGCTGGAATCACTTCAGAAATTAGTCGAGCAAAGCTTCGTCGTGCGAAATGGATCAAGGGGCCGAAGAAGTACACATACCTCGGTGTAACGACCATTCCATTCTGGCCGAGAAGAAAGATTGAGTTGAAACTGGACGATGGTGAACCTTCCATCCACGACTTGACTATGATGACGGTTACCACCGGTGAAACCTTTGGAGGGGGATATCGAGTGGTTCCGGGCATGCATCCAACCCGAGAAAATGGATCGGTTGTCCTAGCGTATCGATTGAGCCGATTGCAAATGTTGTCGTTAATGGGGCCAGTCAAGAAAGGAAAGCATGTTGGAAGATGGGGGATAGAGCAACTTGATGTGAACCGGATTTCACTTCGCCCCATCGATCAACACGGCGTCCCATCCGATGTACCAACAGGCCATTCAACCTTTATCCAAGCAGACGGAGAGCCGCTGCTTCAATTGCCTGCTTCGCTTGAGTGGCATCAAAATCAAATTATCTTCCGAGGGGCGAAAGACGTTTCTTGGGCTTAGAAACTGAAATCAGAGAACTCTTCTTCATCGTCGTAGAATGCTTTGTCAGATGTTTGCGGTTCAGGTTCCGGTTCAGGTTCCGCTTTCTTACGAACCGCTCTTCGCCTTCGAACCTTTGGCTTCTCTTCTGGAGCGGAGGCTTTTAGTGGGCCGGACGTGGAACGAGGTGACGGTGTTGAAGTGGCGACGTTGGAACCGCCACCAAAGGTAGAGGTTGGTGGGACGAACGGTTCTCGTTCATCAATTTCTTTTTCGATGCGCTTCGCATCATCCGAAGCAACAACGGAACTTCCCGAGCCAAATTCCGAGCGGGAGGTCGAGGAATCATCACCGCCGAGTGCACTGTCAATCGAGAAAGACCCAAACCCATCGTCTTCGTTCTTTTTCGATTTCTTGGGTTCTGGTGCGGGTTTGCTCTGTTTCCGTCGTTCTGCACGACGTTCATCCGGTGTTGTCATTCCAGAACGTTTCGCATCCATGACGCCTTGTCGTACCTGCGCTGCTTTCTCTACCCCTTCTTTGCCGAGCAATGTTAGGGCGATGCTGCGAGCGCTCATATTGAGTCGAAGTGAGGAATACATGTAAGCTCCAACTGCACCGCCTGCGCCTACAACGAGCAGAAACAGAATGAAGCCAGTTCGCCCGAGTACAGCAACATCACCAAAGGTGTACTCATCATCGTTCTCACCGTTGAGGCTGACAACGCTGTCCGCAAGTTCGATCTTCGTCACGAGAACGTACATTTGGTTGATGTTTTGACTCCCAGGCATTGCGACGCAGTCCGGAGAGGCAGCAATGTCGTTTTTCCAAATACCTCCGGAAATATTTCCACCGATGTCTTCAATGAGATATCCAGTTACGCGAATGGGTTGGTGGTATTTCCCGAGTGCAACCATCCCATCGTTGATGTTCTCGCTTGCAGGGACCAGACCAAGTACGAACCATTCGCTGTCCGAGTCACGATCGATTTTATCCAAATCCGCCGTTCCAGCACCGGTATCTGGCTCAACCGGGTTGGTCCAATCCCTGACTTCGACGCGCTCTCCCTCTCCAGAGCCAACGTTCTTTGCGTCTTCGAAGGACATTGAATGAATTGCAACAGCTGCTGAGGTTGCAAAAGCGATATCATGGAACAAGTCTGGATCGTGAGATTCGTAAATGTGACTCGCACTCATGAAACCTTCAAATTTGATTTCCCCAGTCATCTCCGAACCCAACGTACCGTTGTTGCAACCCCTCTCCTTGTACTCGGAATTAACCGTTTCACCGGACATGGTTGAGGTGAATGTGAATGCGCCATTTCCGTCTTGATTCACCGAGACATCGTCACCCCAATCAGGTGCAACGGGTGCAAGGCAGCCAGCAAGCAGGATGGTAGATGCAAGGAGAATGCCTAGCAGCCCTCGGCCCATATGGTATCGAGAGGTCCTAGAGTTTGTGAATGCTTCTCTTCAAATCAATGGCGCGGAGAGAGGGATTTGAACCCCCGAGTCATAAGACACCGGATTTCAAATCCGGCGCAATACCTGGCTATGCGACCTCCGCAGTAGTTTCGCCAGAACGAACTTAATCAAACTCTTTTCCCTAAATCACTCAGATTTTGAGCGCAGGGAAATTGCAGCCATTGAAACAACCGCAACCGATACGATCAAGCCAACGGAAGGGACCTCTTCTGATTCACTTTCGATGATCAATTCTCGCTCAGCGAGCTCAATAACATCTTCAACAAAATCAGATGCCAGCCAGGAGTCGTCGACGTAGCGTACTCGTGGGTTTTTGTTTTCATCAAGGATGTAGGTGTAGGCGAAATGTCCGACGGTGTATTCCGCTTCGGATTCAACGAGAACGCATTGCATCATGTTGTCCTCAGCCCACTCGTACCCTTCATCGCACATGCAGTGAGCACCGTTTCCTGAACCCATGACCCAGCCGTAACCGTTGCATTCCGAGTCATCAACGACAGCAAATCCAGGCGCTGGAATTGCATCGTCGCTGGTGTTGTTGGAAGCCCATGCGATCGTCATGGGCTCGTCGATGGAATCCATCCCAACGGCTGAGCCTTCCCAGGCGTTTGAGGTTTCATTCCACACGTGAAGTTCCCACCACCAACTCCAATCGCTCGGAGGAGAGACTCCATCGATGCTGTTGAGGTAATGTCCCCATGAACCGTCTTGAATATCAACATCAATGTCTGCACCGTCAAAGGCACCTTGCGTGAGATGGAATCCTGTAAAGTTGGGAGCGTTGCTCGCAGCCGTTGTGTTGTCTGGAAACACCACTTGGACACTCGGAGTATCACCGCTTGGTACTTCAAGCAAACTGGCATTTCCGCTCGTTGCGTACCATGCAAGGTGCTCGTCTTCCAGTGCGTTGACAGAGTCAACGCCGACAGGAGAGTCTTCCCACCTCTGATTTTCCTCGTTGAACAACTTGAGGCTCCACCACCAACTCCAATCCTCTGGAGCATCGTAACCGTTGATGCCATTAACCATCGTTCCGTACTGGGTATCGGACGTATTGAGAGTCCAACCCGCTTCATAGGCAGCAGAGGCAGTCAGGGTCATTCCTGTTGGAAGGAACATCAATTCCTCAGCCGTCCCATCCGGTCGAACGTAAACGATGCTTGAGTCGTGGACTTGTCCTTCCATATCGCTAATGTTGTCATCATGAGCATCGACGACGTATTCTCTTGCATCAATCGCAAAGACCGACCAGACATCTTTGACGTCGTCAACAGGACCTGTGAGGTGCGGCCAATCAACACCGTGCATTTCCATGTAGTCTGAGAGGACTTCAGGCGTGTCGTACTTTGGATCGAGTGTGATTGAAACAAACCCAACCTTGTCTTCAAGTTCCGCAGGTAGTGTTTCCTGAACAAACTTCAGATTCTGCGTAAGAACGGGGCAGACATCAGGACATCGTGTAAAGAGGAACGAGACGACAACAATCTCCTCTGTTGCATCGGAGAACATGTATTCAGAGCCGTTGTGATCGACGAGAGTAAAATTCCCGACGCTTGCACTACTAAGTTGAATGCCGTTGTAAGCCGAGACCGGTGCTCCAATGAGCGCTACCGACATCAGGCAGGCCACAACAACACACGCAGGGATGATTCTTGTTCTCTTGGATACACTCACTTCTTCCATCATTCAAGTTGTGCGAATACCCGTTCTTAAACAAGCGTTTTGTCTACTTGGCCGCCAGTAAATATTTTTTGATAACTATGCAAGATGGGTACATCATCGCTCGGTAACGAGCGAGTCCCAGTTTGGTGTGCACCATGCAGGAAGTCCAGTAACACCTTCTGGGTTGGAAAGACCAATTCCCCAAAGCATCAACAGAACGAAAACCGTCGGGAAAAGTGCAACGCGAAGGTAGATACGAGGATCGTCCCAAAGGTGCATGAAGTATGCACCGATTCCGAATCCTTTGACGATACCAACAATGATGAGGATGCCCCATATTGTTGTAAGTGTGAACCATTCCTCAAAGAAAACAGCTCCAACTTCGAAGAACGTGAAGATCATCAAAACAATGAAGTTCCAGAAATAGATGTCTTTGCCCATAATCAGTTTGTGTTCGCCCATAATTTCACCTCAATACAAATAGAATGCTGGGAAGATAACGACCCACGCCAAATCAACAAAGTGCCAATAGAGACCGAAGTACTCGATTCCTTGGGCGTTGTCCTCGTTCCATTCAACCGTGTCTGCCTTGAAGATCATGTAGAGCATGACCAACAATCCTGCGAAGACGTGAACGCCGTGTGCACCGGTTGCAACGTAGAAGATTGAACCCTGTTCTGTTCCGATGGTGAAGCCTTCTGCAATCAGATGACTCCACTCAACCAACTTGAGAACGATGAACATCGTACCCAATGCGAGGGTGATAATGAGGTAGTTACGGATGGCAGCCTTCTTGGTTGGCATGAGTTTGCCGAGAGGACCAGAAGGCACCTTGTAGTCGTGCGACTTTGCAACTTTCAGTGCTAAAACGATGGTGTAGGATGAGATGATCAGTGCAAATGTGTTGACTGCGCCAGGTAACATGGTCCAGAAATCGCCAACGGATTCTCCAAATTTGTCGAGTTTTGCGCCACTCGGACGAAGGTAGTCCGAAGCGGTGAGTACCACGCTCTCTCCACTTTCGAGTGAACACTTACCATCATCGAGCGCCCATTTTGTGCACCACTCTGTACGCATTCGAAGATACGATGAGAAGAAGGTAGCAAAGACCATGACTTCGGACATCAAGAAGACCCAGATACCTGCTTTGCGGATGTGCTGTCCTGCAAATGGGTCAGAGGTTGCTAGCTGTTCACCGTAGCCGTTGAACGGAAGATCCTCACGCCACCAGTTGGCGACACCGACGGTGACCACGGTGAGTCCAATCATTGAGATTGACATGTCGCCGATCGTGCCTTTCGTACTTCCCATCATCAGGCCATGAAGACCGTCTGCAAAGTCAGGGAATCCAAGAAGGAAGAGAAGACACCCAAAGGAGAAAATAATCGGTGAGGCCGAACCGTGATGTTCATGTTCGTCGTGACCATGGTGTTCGTCATGCTCCTCGTCAGCTCGAGAGGAATTCATGATTCCACTGATGGAGAGGAAGGCTGCAAAGATTATTCCGACAAAGAGAATTGCTAAACCAGCCACTCGATACGTGAGGTAGGAGAGATGTGCGTCCGTTTTGTCGTTGTATGCATTTCCGTATGCGACGAAGAGCGATTCGTTCTCATCACCACTGGTAATGGTTCCATTTTCAACTGCTGCTGAATACTTTTTCTTAGCAATATCGTATTCAGCCTCCTCAGACTCCCAGGTATCATGCTTTGCGTTGGCGGCGACGACACCGAGACCAGCGTAGGAGACAACAGCAAGACCGAGAATCATGCCAGCCATCAATACAGCTCGCATCCAAACGGCGTTCTTCACGTCGCTGCCTCCGCCGCCCATCAAATCTCCTCCCCAGTTGTCGAGAGGACAGCAGCACTCACGACGGTGGATTTCTTGGCTGCATCACCTTTCTTCTTCCCTTTCCATAACTTCTCTTTCATCGAATTCTCGGCATGATGGCCGTAGATTTCGTTCATGTCACGTTGTGTTGGGATGACGTGGAAGGAAGGCGTAGGAGGTGGTGAAGTGGTCGACCATTCAAGTGACCAACCGCCCCATGGGTCTTTGCCGGCCTTTTCTCCGTTCTTTCCGGAGTAGATGATGTTCCAGACGAGAAGAAGTTGACTCAGTCCGAAGATGAACGCAAAGATCGTGATTGCCATGTTGTACTCCGCAAAACCACTTTCGACGGTGTAGGAGTGTGTTCTTCGAGGCATTCCTTGGATTCCGAGGGCGTGCATTGGCCAGAAGGCTGCGTTGTAGGATGCAAACCCAATCAGGAAGTGCCAAAGTCCGAGCGTCTCGTTGAGCTTACGACCGGTTGCCTTGGGGTACCAGTAGTAGATGCCGGAGAACAGTGCAAACACTGTACCGCCGATGAATACGTAGTGGAAGTGGGCAACGACGAAGTAGGAATCGTGGAAGTGTGTATCAAGACCTGCAACTGGGAAGAACATACCTGAAATACCACCGAGTGTGAAGGTGATAAGGAATCCAAGCGACCAAAGTGTGTGGGTTTTCATGACCAGCGATCCGCCCCAAAGCGTCATCAACCAGTTGAAGATCTTGGCACCGGTAGGAATTGCTACGGCCATGGTGGTGATCATGAAGGCAGCACGCCAGAATGGGTCCATACCCGAGGTGAGCATGTGGTGGCCCCATACCACGAAACCGACAATACCGATTCCAGCCATGGCGAAAACCATCGATTTGTATCCGAAGATGGAACGTCGAGCACTTGTTGCTAGAACTTCTGAAACAATTCCGAATGCAGGAATGATAACCACGTAAACTTCAGGGTGACCGAAGAACCAGAACAGATGCTGGAACAGCAAGGGATCTCCTCCTCCCGTGAAAAACGTCGAACCTATCGTATGGTCAAACAGCAGGAATGCAACACCGATAATCAAGGCAGGGAGGGACATGAAGAGCATGAACACACTGACGAATGCCGACCAGGTAAACAGCGGCATTTTCATCCATGTAATGCCTGGAGCACGCATGGTGAACACCGTGGTAATGAAGTTGACACCACCGAGTGTTGACGATGCACCGAGCATCATCATTCCAGCAATGAACGAGGTTGTTCCTGCATTTGCTCCGTAATCCCCTGCGTTGCTTAAGGACGAATATGGCGGATACATAACCCAAGTAATGTCAGCTGCTTCACCGGACCAAATACCTCCGAAGATAAGCGGTGCTGAGAAGACCAAGAGCCATAGCCCCATTGCGTTAATTCGCGGGAAAGCCAAATCTTTCGCACCGATTTGCAATGGTAAGACATAGTTGAGGAATCCAGCAATCATCGGCATAGCGCCAAGGAAAATCATTGTCGTTCCGTGCAATGTGAAGAACGAGTTGTATTCTTGTTGCGACAAGAAATCATTCTCAGGCATCGCAAGTTGAATGCGGAACAACAGTGCTAGAACACCACCGACGAGGAAGAAGAAGAATCCGAACAAAAAGTAGAGAATACCGACTTCTTTGTGGTCGGTTGTGGTTAGCCAAGGCTTGAGGTAACTCCAGAAGCTTCCAACCGTAAAGGTCTCTGGGCTTCGTCGATAGAAGACCCACATGGTTCCGAGGAGAATAATCGACAGAGAGAGCCCAATTGCGGTTAAGAGAATGACCAGCGGTGGTGCTGTGATTGCCTGTGGATTTGCGTTAATTCCAGGCACAACAACGCTTTCGATGTTCCAATAATCATTACCGGCACCGTCAGGAGTGTACCCATCTCCAGCGGATGCACCGCCGCTTGCGGCACCGCCGCTCACAGCGTTACCAATAATGGTCATTTCAACGGTTGCCGTATCGCTTACTGGAGCAGTGAATTCAAAGTCCCAAGAACGGAATTTGTTTCCATCCTCGGTGTGCGTGAGTCCTCCATCCACAACTTGGCTGTATGCAGGATCGATGGTCGTGACGCTTCCACCACCCTCGACGACGATACGGAATCCACCCCTTACACCGCTCCAACCTTTGGCAGGGTCGCCTTCTTGGCTGGCATCAGTGTTTCCATAGAGGACCATTTCGTCGTTAACGAGTGTAACTGTGAAGACGTAGTTTTCGCTTGCATTGAATGTTTCAGGCAGGCCTTCGACAAGGATGGTCGTTGAACCATCATTGCCTCCAGCGTGACAAGAACAGCCAGCGTTTCCACCGCTTCCGATACCGCCAGGAAGTGCGCTAAACTGTGGGACGAGCATGAGAGCTACAAGAAGAAGCCCAAGAATTCCAACAACTCGTCGACGCATTACATCTCACCCCCGTCATAGGAGTCGGATGAGCTTGTCTCGCTCTTCGCTACGCCACTGTCGTAGTCGCAAGTCATTCCCTCGCGAGCGACGACCATGACCTGACCCGTCATGACGGAATGTTGCAGTCCACAGTATTCTGCACAACGGATCGGGAAGGTCCCTGAATCGTCGGGCATGAAGTAGAGTGTTGTACCGTCTTCAAGGCCGGGTACGAAATCTTCTTTCATCCCCCATTCTGGAACCCAGAAGGCGTGTTGTACACCGACGTTGCGAGTATCGGTTGTGTCGGCCGACTTGGATTTCATTGTTGCATCGACCAACTCATCGCATGGAACAATCATTGGATCGGAGGGTGTAATGAAGGTATGGCCACGGGGGATGTTTTCCCAGGTGTGGATGAGTGCATCCTCGGCGTCATAGACTTTGACGTAGGCATGTTGAGCGGAGTCGTAGTTTGCAGTTATGGCCATCAAACTCGAACCATTGTTGATTTCATAATCGGATTTGTCGCTACCAATCTTCACTTTAACAGTCGTAGCCTCGGTGCCAGTGGCATCGACCTGCATGACGCCTTGGTCCCACGAAACATCAATTCCCGTGCCGGTGTCTTCCCAAGTGAGCTGTTCAGCGTAGTCAAATTCGAAGTACCATTGGTAGGCGTTGATGTTGATTTCAAAGGTTTCTTCCTCGCTTGGGTTCCAAACGGCTGTGTTGGACCCGAGCGCAAGAACGGTAAGCCACACTACAAGGATGGTGGGCATGATGTAGAACATGGCCTCAAGCCTCGTATTGTGCCGATCGACGGGGAAGGCACCCACTTCGATATGGTCAATATTCGTCGTGTCCGGTTCCACGCCTTCGCGGTAGCGCAAAATAGCCGTAATGAGCCAACCGAATGTGAATATTGCTACTAGAATTGACCAGAACATGTATTTGTCATAAAGTACGTAGAAAACGGTATCTTCCGCTGGCATGGATGCACCCTGTTCAAAGGGGCGTGAGGGTCCACTTTAAGCGTTGGCGTAAACCAAGCACCAGAGTGAAATTCTTTATGTTCATTTTCTTTCATATTAATGTATGTTCTCCGGCAAACTCACACATCTTCAAGAACAATATTCACTGTGAATGAACTCGGTGCTACCATGGACCCAACCAACACAATCCAGCGGTTTGCAACCGCCGGCAAGGCATTGGGTGAAGCACGTCGAAGAAACCGTGACGAAGGATTCGCCATCATCGTTGAAGGTCCACGGGACAAAATGGCACTTCTACGCCTGGGATTTGACGGTCCAATCGAAGTTGTCAATCGGGGATGGGGCATGGATCGACTCACTGCCTATCTCTACGAAACGTACGGGACCCGAACCCACGACCGCCGTTCGACCATGACTCTGCTGATGGACTGGGACCGAACCGGAGGCAAGCTGCAAGCCAATCTCCGTCGCCGACTTGAGTCGTTCGATGTCCAAATCGATGAAGATCTTCGCAAGGTTTTGATGCGGACGCTGAAGCCTGAGACACGCGTTGTCGAAAGTCTAGGCGGACTTGCTGGAGCCTTGGTTCCTCACATGGACATGGTTGCTCTCATCCGTAAAGACGACATCTAACTGCGCGGGTGGAATTTAAAATACCCTCCAACCCTGAACATCACCATGGGCATTCTGCGCAACTACCGTTGGTTGAAAGCCCAGGACCTCAAATCCTATCCAAAGCCGGACTTTGCAAAGAAAGCTGCAACCGAAGCGGAAGTTGCAGTGTGTGAAGCCTTACGCCAACTGGATGATGTTGTCGAAGTGTACCATTCAGCCCGCATCGATCAAATCATCAGCGGGAAAAGCCGCCGCGAAGCGGACATCATTGCGCTTCTGCGAAATCGAATTGTCTTCATTGAAGTCAAGAATTACAAGGGCGACGTAGAAATGGTCGACAACGTCCTTCATCAAAACGGTCAATCGAGAGGTTGGACGTTTGCAAAACTCGAGGAAGCAGTTGGCCGTTTCCATGAAATTAGCCGACATGTTGGAATCGAAATACAGCAAGATGTGATCGAGACCGCCTTGGCCTGCGTCGGTTTTGCAAACGTGGATGCGAGTGTCAAACCACGGGCGCTTACCGGCTCCTTTGTGGCGAAATCAAAGGAGGAGCTCCTTTCACTTCTTGCAATGTCTGAGGAGCACCACGATGATTTCGATGAGGAGACGCTCAAGGCTTTGAAGAAATTGCTTTCCATGTTTGGGACGTGGGACGCAATCGAATTCCCGAACGAGGCTCAGCACGAAGGCGACCTCATCCAGCCACGCGACAAGGTTCGGGAATGGAGATTAACGTACTCTCAGTTACGTGTCCGAAATAACCGAAGTTGGTGGAGCACGTTCTTCCGAGGGCCGAAATTTGTCGGGGAGCTCATTCCGAGACTCGGAGACAACGTTCAGACCATCGAACTTGACCAATACGAGCTCACAGTACTCCACAACCCACATGAACGCATCGACGAAGAATACCCGTTTGAGGACGTTGGAGTGTTGACCTTCGGTTACAAGGAAGTCCCCGATTGGAGCAAGGTACAATTGATGAAACCAAAGAAACAAGCCAACAAACGCGAAACCGTCATCCCCACGCCACAAGAGGGTGATGTCATCAAGCAGGCTCGAATTCTTCGCCACCTTACCGAAGGAGCACATCAAGGCATCGTGTTTCGCTTGGACGACAAGAACGAGGGCGTTCTCTGGCGAGACCAAATGTCGGTCATGGAATGGGACAACAGGGACATGCTCATGGCAGTAAACTCAGCCCATGACATTGAAGTTACATCCTCAAGATTCGACAAGTCGAAGAAACGTTGGCGAATCAAAGTCAAGACGATTTAATCGATTCGCTCTTCGGCTGGAACGACTCGACCGTCTTCTTTTACCGTATTGAGAACGACTTGCGTGAACGACCGTTGAACGCCTTGCAGTGTGAAGACGGTCTTGGTTAAATCGTCCAAATCCTTTCGACCCCGAACGCGTGCAAGGACCATTGAATCATAATCACCCGTTACGTCATAAACTGCGAACACACGTGGATCTGCAGCGATCTGCTGCTGAACATCGATCATTGAGCCTTTCTGGATTATCAATCCAGTAATGACGGTCATGGTCCATCCAATGCTTTCGGCATCAAGAAGCACAGTGTAGCCCTTGATGACGCCCATTTCTTCGAGACGGCGCAGACGGTTCGTGATGGTCCCTTGAGCGACGCCGACGCGCTTGGCAAGACCTCGTTGACTGATTCGTGCATCTTCAAGCAAAGCTGCAAGGAGGTCACGGTCGGTCGCATCGAGGTCCATGCGAGGACGTCAGTCGTGCTCGTCTTCAACGCTTCGTTCTGATTTGTTGCGGAGAGGCAAGCGAATGTTTTGTGTCCATCCACCCAATGTATCGACTTCCATTTTCAATCTTAGAACAAGAGGTTCATGGTGCCATTTCTTGAAACGCACATCAAAGTTTAGACTCGAACCGGAATCGATGGTGCTTCGCTTCACACCGCCTCGCATCGACCAAGGTTCTGCAGCCTCGCAACCCTGAATCGCTACATCCCTTCGCTTTGCATCAACTTCGATGACGATGGCGGGATCGTTCCCATCCTTCCAGCGCGCTCGTATCTCTGGTAAACCATGTTCTTGATTGAATGAACTGCGGACCACGGTGAAAATGATGACGAGGGCGACGGCAAGGAAAGCGAGCGGGGGCAAATAATCCAACAGTCCGACATTCTCACTCGAGGTTGGTACGGAGGTTTCGTACACAGCGATGGCTCCTGGAGGATTGACCGAGTCCGCTTCTGCGCCCATGACCACGATAAGCACCTTCCAGCCATAGCGTTCTTCCGAGAGGTCAACGCCGGCAGCGAAAAGATGCTCATACGACACGGTTACATTGACGTTTGAGACATTCCCAGCCGTCCGATAGAACCCAACTTCTGAGCTGAGATCTCGAACGAGGTAGGACAGTTCCCTTCCGTGATTGTCTTCGCTGTTTTCGTCAACAAAAAGGAACTGCATGATGACATCGTTTCGTAAGTTGACGAGGGGTGCTACCGTCAAATCTGCGAAGAGATAGTACTGCTCTTCAAGATCGGAGCGTATTGAAAGTGTGCCTTCCACATCGATGAGGTGCTGACGTTGCTCGCTGTTGTTCCCATTAAGGATGGAACGACTTTCATTCAGTTCGACCCCCATGTTCCCTGCGCGAAGATTTGCATCATCATCGGGCCATGTAGAACCGGTCTGATCACTGTATCGCCACCACTGAACGACGATGTCGTCGTCGGTAGTTGCCATGCAGTCAGGACAAGTCACAGTTGAACTGGGAAAGTGTTCGATGTACCTACGTTCAGCGTCGATTGGTTGCCCGATATCCCATTCGATGTGAACACTGGTTGCTGCAGATGCAAGCGGGAGAAGTGCAATGAGGAGGAGGGCCGCAGTACGTTTCATTCCTCTTCCTCCAAGTTTAATCGAATCGAGAGCAACCGACGTTCACCTTTGTCGAGCATCAGTGTGATTCGCTCACCGCACCATGCGTTGATGATCAAGGATCCTGTTTCATGTCGACATCGCAGCAAAAAGGCTCCTTTTGGTGAGGTTTCGTTGGCAAAAACAACCGCAGGTTCCAATGCTTCACCTTTGAGGAGGTGCAGCAAAACATCCGCATTAATGTCGGGTAGGTCTTCAGATAATTGATCGTAAAGTAACGGAATCGACTCTTGTCGAGCCCGCCAATTTCCGTTCTTTGAAACAAACGCCGGCAAACCAACGTGGAGAACTTGGAGTGGGTGAAAGGTCCCTTCCGGCCATCGATCGCCACGCTTGTTGGGCGTTTGTTGGGCCCACATACGGTTGTAAACCAACGGAGGAGCAATTGCCATTCGTTTTCCTCGCTTCCACCATGAATAGTCAGCATTGTCCAATCTGCACTGTTGCATAACAACTGCAGCCTCTTCCTCGGTTGCCCCATGAACGGTGTGCCGATTTGGTTTTGGTGCCTCGAGAAGTCTTGATTCCCACCCTGACTGTTCCCGCCGTTTTGCCAATTTATCGATGAAGGTCTTTGCGACACCTTCAGGGGTTGCATCTTCTCGATGGCGAAGAAGCGCGACGAAGAACCCGCCAGTGTTGTTGTCTTGAGGATACAACCGGCGCGTCTTGCTCAGAGCGTTCAAAATTTCATCGTTTGATGGAGGAAGGTAGCGCTCATCGAAGAACGGAACATCTTGCGGAGGTTCTGAAGCCTTTCCTTGCTCGTCAAGTGGACTCCATGCGGTAAGTCCCTGATGCCAAACCAACCCATCAACGTTGGATTCATCGATTTCAATGACGTCCATCCAAGGGCATTTCTGAATCAACTCAGCGATCACTGCTTCGTTTTCAACCGGGTCGATGGAGCATGTCGAGTAGACCATCGTCCCGCCGGGTCGGAGCAATTGAGCTCCTCTTGATGCGATGTCAACTTGCAACTGAAACATGGTGCGTCCACCTTTTGGTGACCAACTCCACCAGACATCCTTGTTCTTTCGTGAGGTGGCACTGCCTGTGCACGGCACATCTGCGACAATTGCATCAAACCCTGGCTTAGGTATTCGCCCTACGTGGCGGCCATCGTGCTGCGTTATCATCACATTGTGGAGTGAGAGGCGACCTCGGTTGCTTGCGAGCATGTTGACTCTTCCAGAAATTGGTTCATTGGCAACCACCACACCCGTCGGAGCCATTCGCTCAGCAGCATGGGTAGCTTTTGATCCCGGAGCAGCACAGAGGTCGAGGAGAAGTTCGTTCGGTTGAGGATCGAGAACGAGAATGGGAAGCATACTCGCAGCTTCCTGTCGCGTTACACGCCCCGTATCGTGAAGCAATGCAAGCAACTCTCTTGTCCCGTCTCGAGGGGCTTGACCACGAGCAAATGGGAGTTGATAGGCTTCGTTTCCAATCGACCACTTCAACGATGTTGCACCCATGGCAATGAGTTGTTTCCTTGTCCATTCGATGTCGTAGTGATGCATGGTCAGTCGCAAGGTTTCCGGAAGCGGTTCTGTGGCCACTTGAATCCACTTGCTTCGGTCAATTCCGAGCGATTCAGCAAGACCGGTGAGCGGAGCAATTTCGGCTTGCGCGAGAAGACCATCCTCACCGCTTCGCTCGCCCATGCCAGCCCCTGAAGACGCATCCCTTTGTGTCTTACGAAGCCGTTAGCATCATAGCGCGAGAATGCATGGTCGGTTCATGCTGGGCGACGACATGCCGTGGTTGGTCCCGCTGTTCTTTGGGTCCATAGCCATCTGGATGTTTCCTAAATCGGTGGAAACCTTTGCTCGCAACAAGAGCGAATCGTTGCTCCGAGCGCTGCGATGGCTTCCGTTTGCGCTTCTTGCTGTCATTATCTCGTTACGAGTTTCAGCCATTCTTTCGCACGATACAACCCACATTGAAGTCGCCTCTTATCTGCAATCCGACGCCTCGTTCGTCGATCGTCTTCACGTTCTTTTTGCAGGCGACGGCCTTGTTGAATGGATGGTTCTCCCGCTTGTGTATCTCTTCGCATGGAGCGGTCAAGGCTCCCAGAGGATTTGGACAACTGAAGGGCTGTACAAATTGAAGCGGACCCTCGCCCTCATGTTGCTGGTATCTTCGACCTTGTTGTTCGATGATTCAGCGTACATCGCCCCCGAAACAATGCCGTTGGTTACCATTCCATCGCCGATGGTCGATGCGTGGAGCGTTGCGTTTCTTGCACTTGCTCTCTTCGTGGTGATAACCGGCCTGCTTGCTGCATATGCTCCTTCAAGCGGCTTGCAACGCTACAAGAACCGATTCTTCGTTCCAGTATCTCCCTTCGTTCTCACTGCCTTTGTCTATCTTTTCATGGCGTATCTTTCCTCAGGTGTGTTTGACGAATCATGGTGGAGCGATCCTCGCCAGGATGACCCATACGCAACCTTGTGGATGTGGATTTTTGTGGCCTTTAGTCTCCACATCTTCGTAGCCCCTCAACGAGATATTGATGCCCATTTAGGCGCAGGAAACGGCCGAAGCAAGGCATTGGC
>DAPT01000116.1 GCA_002502215.1 Euryarchaeota archaeon UBA124 | reverse complement strand
TGTGAGCAAAAGGGCGTAAAAGCAGAGCTCATTGCAAATCTTCTTGCAACAAATCCTGAACCCGTTGAGACATTGCCACTTCCTGATGAAGCAACCATCCTGAGCATCATCGAGAAATTGAAAGGTGTCAATCTTGCTCAACGAACACCGGAACGTGTTGCTCATCGGCGGGCTGATTTGGTACGAAGAAGAAAGGTCATCGAGACTCGTGATGCGAGCGTTGAAACCGATGCTTCGGGTAACCTCGCCGTGGAGTTCACCCTTCGTTGTGAATCGGGTACGTATGTCAAGGAAACCGTACACGGGGACGATGGTCGAACCCAGCCATCAATTGCTTCGCTCATCAAGGCAAAATGCACAGTTGAATGGCTTGATGTCGGGGACATTCACGCTGATTGATAGGACATGATTCATCGCGGTGCTTATATGCAGTGGGTAGGTCGCAAGGATGCCTCGAATCAGCGTAATGCAAGTTTCGAACCGTGGAGGTCAGTAAAATGAAGCGATCCAAGGGACAGAGAGTAGGGACACGAAGCATCCTTCGTCGACGACGAAAAGACCGTTCTCGAACGTACATCAGCAGAATTATGCACAGTTACGAAGAAGGTGACCGTGTTGCAATCGTCCTCGACGGTAGCCAACAAATGGGCATGCCACATCGTCGATTCCACGGACGCACAGGATTCATCGAAAAGCGCCAAGGCGTTGCTTGGGTTGTCTCAGTGAAGGACGGCAACATGCAGAAGACTGTTATCGCCCGCCCAGAACACCTTCGACCTCTTGAATGAGTGATTATCATGACTGAAGAAGAAAAAATCGTTGATTTTGCCACTGTACGAGACCTTCTACTTGGCGCACAAGATCGTCGAAGAGACTTGACTTATGAGCAGCGAGCTGCCCTTTTCCATGCCGAATGGGCCGCAAGTAACAACCGCAATGGGTACCCAACTGATTCCGACGTGTTTGCAGTATTGAAAGATGCAATCGCTGAACTTCCTGCCTTTGAGAAGTACCCAGAACTTGCTGCCAAAATGGCTGAACTGATGCCGCTGAGTGAGATTGAAATCAAGGCCGTTATGGCAAGCCGCCGAGCCTCCATCGATGACGGAGATGTAAACGCCGTTATCGAACTTGTTCGACAGCACATCGGCATAGAATGAATACCCTAAATGGAAGTGATTTACATGAGCCGCCCTGGCCGTGATTACAACCCTCGTAAATTCAACAAGTCGAAGCCCAGCGTCGACACTTCAATGCCACCGCCAGCAACAGGTCGGGAGGACATTCCAAAGCCTCAGAAAAAGCCTGATCCTCAACGTCAACAGCGACCTCAGCAACGCCGAGATAATCGTGGCAATACACGACAGCAACGACCTCAACAGCGTCGCCGAGACGGTCAGCCGCTCTACGATGCAAAATGGGTCCGAGTCGTTGAGCATGACACAAGCGAAGGTATTGTCACCGGGTTTACCGAGGATACTGTCATCCCATGCCGAATTGCAATTGAGTCCAGTGAAGCACTTCTACCAAGCATGCGAATTTACGTTGGCGGCGATGGAGAAGGAGACCCTGAAGGGTCGATTCTTGGTGGAGCACGAATGGACAAGATGTCCAATTCTGCAAAAATCGATTTCCCTTTGATTCTTCAACTGTTTGTTGAGGAACATGGAAAACACTTTGTCGATGCCTTCTTCAACAAAGCAGGAAATCTCTCGCTCAAACAGCATGCGTTTGAATTGCTCGCAGGAATTGGCAACAAAAAAGCCTTGCAGATGGCTGAACTAAGAGGCTCATCTGGGTTTTCCTCGATGGCTGAATTGAATGAGAAATGTGGCATTGATTCTGCTGAATTACTTGCTCGTCGATTCTTTTCTGAAGTTGAAGACCGAACACTCCAGCCTCGACTTATTGACCACCTGTTTCCGGTGAATGCATGAAGTCTGCTCGGGAATTGGTTGACCGTCTCCGGGCTTACCAACCTCCAAACACAGATTTAGGTCAACACTTCCTTATCGATGATGAAATGCTTGACCGCATGATCAACATTGCAGAGGTTCATGAAAACGACCACATCTTAGAAATTGGCCCCGGACCGGGAACTCTTACACAACGACTGCTCGCAACAGGAGCGCGAGTCACTGCGATAGAAATCGATGATGCTCCTGTCCTTCACCTTGATGAGGCATTCCGTGAAGAGCAAAATGCGAAACAACTCCTGCTTCATCATGATGACGCATTGACCATTGATTGGCCTGATGATGTTACCAAAGTTGTAGCCAACATCCCTTACCAGATTTCATCCCCGCTCATCAAGAAACTAACCCGCCATCTCAAAGCACAGACCAATCCAATTGCTCACGTTGTACTTATGCTGCAGCTCGAATTCGCACAACGTTTGTCAATGAACCACCCTGCTGACGTCGGCTCACTCGGGTTGACTGTGGCCTTGGATTGGGATGTCAAAGAACACCATATTGTTCCACCTCACCACTTTAGCCCACAGCCTGCTGTTCAATCCCAAGTCGTTGGAATGAAGCCGCATGGAAGAGAGTTTTCTGTTGACAAAAGACTTCTGCAACAAATGATTCATCATGCATTTGACCAACGGAGAAAGAAAATTCGATCAAGCATGAAAAAAGCTCCAAGGCGTATCTCTCGTATCAAAGGATGGCATACTCAACGATGGAAAGATGCAGTGCAATCACTCCAAGACCTGGACATCATGAATGCACGTCCTGAAGAATTGATATTGGAGGACTGGGTTAATCTCGCCAAGAAGGTTGAAAAAAGCTCGAAATGATGTTCTAGAGTAAACAAAGGCAGGGGAGGGTTTTCTTAGGAAGGTCCCCTCGCCTGACAATGTCGGAGGGGATGATATGGCAAAGAAAGACACCTACCTTGCACTGCTTCGTCGAGGAATCGACGACTCAACCGCACAACTGCTCGCTGATGCTGGGCTCAAAATTGGCGACCTGAAGAAAATTGACGCTGAGAAGCTCGTTAGCAACTACGGACTGAAACAAGACATTGCTGAAGGGGTCATCAGTATCATCGCTGCGGGTCCGCAGAGTCACGGAAAGGAACGTTTCCTCGCAAAGGTTCTCGCACCAGACCGAAAACAGGAAAGTCGCATTGAAGAAATGAGGTTCAAGCGTAAGCAAAAGGACGTACTTAGCGAACTAGCCGAACAGAAAGAGCGAATTAAACTCGCAAAGGTTACTGCCTTCAAAGACAAGAAACTCATTATGAATCGTCTTGGGAAAACCGTTGAATTGATCGTCAAACTTGAGAACAGCCTTGATGATGAAGGAAAGGACGACCAGAAAGTCAAGATTCGAGACCAACTTGAAACGCGTGGGCTTGAGGCAGCACGCGATCATGAAATGCTCGAATTGGAGGGTACACCTCAGGACATCGTTGACTTCCGACGGAAACACGTTCCTGCCCTCATCTTCCACGCTTGTCCTGAATGCGGAGATGAAATGGACCCTCGGCAGTCTCGGGATATGGATCGAGGCGAAGACTACGCACTCATATGTTGGGAATGTGAAACCAGCTTCACCCCCTCACTCAGCGACATGGTAAACACTCGGTTGGAAAACGGTACACGAATCACCATCGATGTCGACAAGGCTCCGCGCAGACCGGTTCCACCAAAGCCTGCAAACATGGGCTTTTCTGATGTTAACGAACAGCTTCGTAAGGACCTCGAAGCGACTGGTGCAACCGCTGATCTCATCAGTGCAGAAATCGAATCCACTGGCCTAACCGGTGGACTCATGGACATCAACGACTGGATAGACCAAACCCTTGCAGTCAAAGGCTACATCCAAGCACAAGAAGATCGTGAAGACTTCATCTTACGAACCGGCGCTGGTGCAACCAAGTTCAACAAGTGGATGAAGAAAGCTGGCTTGTTCTTCAACAAGCAAACAGGTCGTTGGACCCGAAACAAGCCAGGCCGTTGAGGTGGAATCATCACTCAGCCATTCGTGGTTCGATTCTTTCGTGGCATTCAATTGCTCGGACAAGCCATTGTCCAGCCAGATGTTCCTTTGGCTGAACTTGCTGAAAAGGCAGGCGTTGTTATTCCAACGAACTGCACGTCCGGTACATGTGGAACCTGCATGATTACATTGCTTAATGGAGAAGTTCCGCTCCCGGATGAACTGCCTCCTGGCCTTGATGAAGAAATGGTCGAGGAGCAAGCACGACTGGGGTGTATTGGGTGCCCTTCTGGGGATGTGGACATTGACGTTCGCCCCCCACTTTGAGGTGATTCGATGTTTGAAGAATGGGGGGGAGTTGAATGGATTCTTCTCATCATCAATGCAGTCGCGTTGTTCATAGCCGGAAGATTTCTTGTTCGTAAATTAAGGAAGAAATTCGAAGAGGTTGAGAAACGTCAGGCCTTTCATCGACGCATGAACGACCCCTGAGTTGTCTTCAAGAACCATGGACACTAAGCAAGGTTATGGACGAGATTGAACCAACCCCTGTTGGCAAGTTTGTCCAAGCATTACGAACTCGGTTGCGCTCTGACGACCGCAATCAACATTGTTTGCTCAGGGGTGAAATCAGCCAATGGAAACCCTACGCGTCTGGGCACACATACTTCAGTCTACGAGACGATGGAGGACAAATCAGCGCAGTTATTTGGAAAGGGCGATGTCGCATCCCAAATGGAATCAAAGACGGTCAAGAAGTTCTAATCATCGGAAACGTTGACCTTTACCCTGCTCGTGGTCAACTGCAAATCGTTGTTGAACGCATTGAATTGATTCAAAAAATCGGGGCTCTTGAGCAACAAAAACAGAAGCTCTTGCTGCAATTGCGGCAGGAAGGCGTCCTTGATCGCCCAAGAAAATCGCTCCCTGCACTACCGAAACATCTCGTCATTGTGACAGGAAAGAATTCCGCAGCGTTGGCTGACATGTTGCAACTGTCGCAATCGCGATGGCCAGGGATTCGGACAACCGTGATTGGTGTTACCGTTCAAGGCGATCGAGCGGTCGAGGAAATCGTTCGTGGCCTCTCCGTTGCGAGAGAACTCAGTCGAACCAACATCGCTGATTCACTTGAAGTTCCACCGTGCGATGTCGTAATTGTAGGAAGAGGAGGTGGCTCGCCTGAAGATTTGTGGGCATTCAATCTCGAGGCAGTTGCTCGTTCAATTGCTGCTATGCCAATGCCTGTCGTTTCTGCCGTTGGACATGAATCCGACATTCTAGTTAGTGATCTTGTAGCCGACCTGCGTGCATCCACGCCAAGTCATGCTGTGGAGTGTTGTGTTCCATTGATCGATGATCAACTTGCGTTCTTATTGGATTGTGAGGATCGAATGGTCCTAGGTACACTCAGACAATTCAACGACGCTCGATCACAATTACAACAATTCAGGCTACGTTTGCAGCTCGCCCCAAGCAAAGGAGTTTCCCACGCAGTTCGTCAACTGGAACGGCTCGGGAATGATCTCCACCAGCACTCAGGGACAGTGCTCCAACACCACAAACAACGCCTCGCTGTTCTCGCAAATGCTCTGCAAATTTCGCATCCCAAGAGGGTTCTCGAACGTGGCTACATGATGGGCGTTGATGATGAAGGAAAGGTCATATCCAGTGTAGCAGAATTGCAAAAAGGACAGACTCTTTCGCTCCAGTTTGCTGACGGTGAAGCTGACGCAAACATTGACAACATACGACAACACGAGGAAGAAACATGACCGAAGAGACCTATTCAGATGCCCTACGACGGTTGGAAGCAATCGTCGCCGAATTAGAACGCGGAGGCATGGATTTGG
>DAPT01000101.1 GCA_002502215.1 Euryarchaeota archaeon UBA124 | reverse complement strand
TGAATTGGTCTCAGTTACCTGTCCCCCCCATGTTTCGGTTAGATGGCGGCCCCATGCACGAGCCAATCCCTTGGAACCCATCACCACGTCATAGCCACCTGTGACGGGTCCTTCGTTGGTAATGAAAAACATCGGATCGTCGCTCAGATTTTCAATAACATCATCCAAACTTGAACGCAGGCTATTGAATTCGTCTTCACCAAGTTTTCGACCTGTGGAACGAAGTTGGACGGTCGCTTCGAAGTAATTCCCTGCCCGTCTTGTGCATGTGAGACACACGCCATTTGAGCGACGTGCTCTCATTGTATGTTCCTCGGTGTACAACAAATCATCGATGACCCCCTCGGTTTGAATATGGAGCAATGTGTGTCGGTCAGAAACGACTTGTGGTTCAAAACCAAGACCGAGCTCTTCCGCTCGTTCGTGGAAAGCCACATTGCGCTGAATCAATTCATCCCAAAGCGTGTCTTCTGGAATGTTGACCCAACGTCCTTGGATATCGATCAATCCACATCGAGCGCATTGTGTGAAGTTCGTGTTTTCTGGAACATTTACGAGTTTGGTTCGCTTTCTTGTACATGGTTCGCACATTTTTTCCGTGAAAAGAGGCGGTTCGGCGCCACACACGAGACAGAATTCTCCGCCCAAACCTCGACTCATTCAAATCACTCCTGCTCATCACTGCTTGGATTTAGAAAAACAACTGATCCTGGTTCGCTCTTGTAGGAATGACGTTCAACTGCTGTGATGCGTTGCTCGAGATCATTGCTTCTTGAAAACACTGTCCACGTCCAAATGCCGATGGAAATCAGCATGCCAAGGTAAGCAACGGCAAGATACGTCATACCATCCGCCATTGCTCACACCTTATCCATTGCTTCTTGAAGACTTTCCAGTCGCTGTTCGAGAGAAGTAATTCTCATGCTCATTAAGACGTGGCCGATAATGAAAATTGTAAATGAAATTGCTCCGATGAAGAGGATAACTGCCATTTCTCCGTTGAGGCTGCCGCTTTCTCCTCCTCCTACAACGGGCCCTGGGTGTCGAATTTGCCAAAGTCGGGTTGCAACGTAGGTTACCGGAACAAGCACGAAACCAAACAAGCCGAAGGTCGAAAAAGTGTCTCTGGTTTCCACCCCATCCGGTTGTGCTTGTCGTCCAAGAACCAAAAACAGAGCTAAGAACGTGAGAAGGCCAAATGTGTTCAGTCGAACATCGGTCCAATCCCACGGAACTCCCCACTCAGCAGAGCCCCAAACCATTCCACTCCAAATGGTCATGAGGCCTGTAGCGAGGCCTGCTTCTGCGCCCGCGACATGCATCCTCCATCCGAGGGCTGAACGATTGAAAAACCATAAACCAGAACCAACAAAGAGAATACCAAATGCGATAAATGCAGCCCAAGCAGCAGGTACGTGCCAATAAAAAATCCGTTGTGCATCAGGCGACTCGAAAGCATTGATGGAAACACTCGGCGCCTTGAGAAATGCCAGATAGAGCGTGGCTCCAATGCCAACAAATCCAAGCAGAAGTATGGACTCTGCTAATCGATTGCCCATGCAATACCCACCAAACCTTTTGTTTTCAACAATTGCATTCACAACAGGTTGGAATCCGTGATCCACTGCACGAGGAGGGCGAAGGGCAAAATCAGGACTGGTGTGAGAATCCGTACGAAGGCTGCGCGGGGTCGAGCAAGTCTGGAGGTTGCCAATTCCATTGTGCGAAGAATGGCCATCGTAGCTGCTGTTAACAGACCTCCAATAAGCGTCAGTACCCATGAAAGTTCACTATCGAAACCGAGTTGAGTCAATGCGGTTACTCCCATTCCAATCACAAACGCATGCAAATAGGAGTGAGGTATCCCTTGGCGGTGGGCCTTCCACCAATCCAGAGCCCTGTGCTCGTGCAGCATCGAAATCATCGTATCCCCAACCAAGCCAGCCGCAAATGCTGCGCTTAGATACAGTCCTGATGCTTGAATCAGATTCGATTCAACTGCACTCGCATCGACCAAAGCCAACACAATTCCAAGTGTGAGTAGGCCCGCAATTCCATTGTTTGCAAGTGTCGAGAGGGTTCGTTGATTCAGCGCAATGCTCGTTCTGAGTACGACGTTGCCCCGGCCGTCTTCGTTCTTGATTTCGTCTTGCTTGGTTGTAGTTTGCGTTCTCAATTCGTTGACAATGAGTTCATTCTCTTCGAAAATGTGCGTTGCGGAGGCAATGAAATCTGCGTGATGACTGGCAAGTAAAATTGCATTTCCTCGTTCCTGCAAGGTGCTGAGGTCCTCAATTAGATTCCTTCGTGAGACCTCATCCAACCCAGCAGCAGGTTCATCCAACAACAGGATACGGGGCTTTGAACCGACAAATCCGGGTAGAATTCCAGCAAGCATGGCTACTTTTCGTCGCTGACCACCGGAGAGATGGGCAATAAGGTCATGTCTGCGATGCGCGAGATTGTATCGACGCAACCAAGAATCGATTTCGATACGTCCTCCTGAAAGATCGAGGGCGTTGTAGATGTGCTCCTCAACGCGCAGGCTTCCAATGCAACCGTCCGATTGCAAGGTCAGACCGAAGGCTGTTTGGGGACGTCTTGACCTACCGTTGTGATCCAAGAGTAGGTCGCCGTGATGGAGGATCTCACCGGTTTCGATTGGTAGTAAACCGGCTGCTGCTTCAATAATTGTCGATTTACCGGATCCATTTTTTTCATTGAGCAGAACAACCTGGCCCGTCTCAACTTGAAG
The DNA here is from genome assembly GCA_002502215.1 of Euryarchaeota archaeon UBA124. Lineage (GTDB taxonomy): Archaea > Thermoplasmatota > Poseidoniia > Poseidoniales > Poseidoniaceae > MGIIa-L2. The sequence goes on along the minus strand of DAPT01000101.1, from coordinate 15,736 downwards.
GTTAAGATTCTTCAATACAAGAGAAGAACCCCTGCGCACGGACACGTCCTTTAGTGACAAGAACACGTCGCTCATGTTCTACCCAAAACTCCAACATGAATGAATGCTGCGTCAGGACAAGACCCATAGTTGGGAAAATGTTCGGAACATCATGGGGCAGTTGTATCTCGCAAGTTTTGGCTCCAGCGAATGGGTGATTCTTGGGCTGTGGTTTGTTGCTGTTGCAGCGCCCATCGTTTCCTCATATCGGAACAAAACTCCGGTTGCTTTGGGAATCTCCGTTGGCCTGTTGTTGGGTTACATCGTCCAATACGCGTATGTGATTTTGGTCTCTCAGTATGGCTTTGATATCAAATTCGTGTGGTACGATTTCTGGTTGATGCCGAGCCGAGTAGATTCAGTGGCCCATTTTCCAACGCTTTTCACATCAGGTTTTCTTCACAGCATGAACGATGTAGTTCATGTTCTTGGAAATGTCTTGGTTATAGCTCTTGTAGGTATTCCTCTCGAGCAGCGATTGGGTACAAAACGATTCACGGTGATTTATGTCGCAGGTTTGCTTGGTGGTTCAGTTGCTTGGGTCCTCTTCAACAGTGACTCTGGAACTCCTGCATGGGGCGCTTCGGGTGCTGCTTACGGCTTACTCGGTGCGTATTTATCGGGGTGGCCAAGAGATGAAATACCGTTTCCTTTGATTTTGATACGACCATGGCCTGTGACTGTCATCGCACTGTTTTATTTCGGATTTGAATTGATTCGAGCATTCAATGCCGTCGGACTGGGTGGATACTCGTCCGTGGCCCACATGGCGCACATAGGAGGCTTCGTGTTGGCTTATGCATTGGTGCCGCTTATCGCAAAAGGTGGTCCGTACCCACTCGGCATCGTCGATGGTGGACCCAAAGGCTTTGGAAGTTCAAGAGCCGGGTTTGAACAAATGAAATCATCGATGGTCGACTTGTCAGCAATCAAAGACCCGTGGACTGAAATTGGGCTTGAAGTCCCGAAGGAACTGCGCGAGCCTCTTCGTAAATTGAACGAGGCTGGTGATGAGGCTGAAACAAGAATAGCGTGGATGGAACACATCGCTGAGGCGGGGGTTTGTCCGGTTTGTTTAGCCCCTCTCGGCATGGTTGAAAGGAGGACGGGTCCACAATTGCAATGTTCAAAGGAACCTAAGCACTTGTCATGGCCAAAAAAGGGTTAATCCAGCAAAATCAACGAACGTTGAAGCGATACCATCAAAATATATCGATTCGTGGTGAGGTATGGCGATTATGAGCGGAAGGTCAACCAACGCAAATCCAAGGCAGGGATTGTTCTTGGTTTTCCTCATGCTGTTGCTGCCTTTTGCATCGCAAGTTCAAGCAGACACCGTTCCGATTGAGGCACAAGAGCCAACGCACGCCCCCCCGATTCTCGTCGAGGGTCTACCTCCGCTTTTGTGCGGGGATGAACTTTGTGAACGGCCGCTCCGAATGTACGATCGTCAAGGACGTGATGCTGAACTTGAATACGGATGGTGGCAAGCATACGGTCCTGACCTTGACTGGAACGGTATGGACGACCGGCTTCAACGAGTACTTGATGGAATGGATTCGGCCTCTCCGACAGCAATTCTTGGCCCAGATGGCCGAAAAACCGTTGCCATTGTTGTTGATTATGCATGGCACCCAGCCGAGGCTGAAATCACCGCACTTTCGGAAACACTTGCTGTGCATGGTTGGATTGGTCCAGAAAGCGGAGCTTGGTTCGAAGTCCTTCGAAGCATTGACAGCATTGTTGTGGACAAAGTCCCCGTATCTGCATTGATGGACATCTATCACCTTGATGGCGTCGTTGTTATCGAGATGCAGAACGTCATGGCGCCACTCAACAACGTCGCCTCGAAGGCTGCGTTAGCTCGGCCCTCTGCGGAATACGGAAACACAGCGAACGAATTAGGCTACTATGGGACTGGCGTCGTCATTGCTGTCATGGACACCGGGGTTGACAACGAACACCGTTCTCTCAACGACTTTGACGATGTCGACGACGCTCCAGATGAGGATTCAACCTCTTACAACGACCAGAAATGGGTTGCTGGATTCGACGCAACGTCTCCAAATCCTAATTCCGATGGCACAACCGATCCAGACGACGGTAACGGACACGGCACCCACGTTGCAGGTTCAGCGCTTGGGACCGGCGATGCGTCCCGAGAACACAGAGGTACAGCCCCTGGTGCTGCTCTTGTCGACATCAAAGTCCTTACCGATGGAGGAGGTACAAACTCGCAAGCAAGTTTGGCTGGAATCCAGTGGATGATCAACAACAAAGATACCGACTGGGGCGTGAATTCTACCTATCGCGGGATACAAATTGCATCGATGTCCTACGGCTCTGTCGGAACCCCCCTTAACTCAGAAGATCAGGGGGACAACGGCACAAGTGCGGAAGCATCACTGATCAATCAAGCCACAGAAGAAGGCATCGTATGCATTGTTGCAATTGGCAACGATGGCAGCAATCGAGTACCATCTCCAGGGAGTGCTGATGGGGCAATAACCGTTGGTTCTGTAAATGACAAGAACACGATTTTACGGGACGATGATGAGCACTCAGATTTCTCAAATTGGGGGCCACGTCTAAGCGATGGCGATGATGATGATTGGGACGAGCTCAAGCCAGATATCACCTCATACGGTCACAACATTATTTCTGCAACGTACGCCGCTTCTGTCCCAGTAACAGGCGAGGGCGCTCTTGCAGATGACCAATACGATTCAAAATCCGGTACGAGTATGGCGACACCCATTGCCTCTGGAGTTGTTGCACTCATGCTTGAAGCCGATTCTACGTTAACACCCCAAGAGGTCAAGGACATCCTGAGAAACAGCTCCGAAGAACGCGGGGATCCGTCCGAAGAATCAACTTCCGAACGTTGGAATGACAAATACGGTTTCGGTATTATCGATGCCTCGTGTGCAATAAACTCCATTCTTGGGAATCCTTGTGAAAATGGCTACGTCGTTAAGGAATCGAAAAGCGACGTAAACATCAGTTACCCGGTCAACGGAACCTGGTTGCTTAGCGACACCTACACCCGTCTTTCCGGAGTCGTCAATACAACCGAAATCGATTATCAACGCGTTGAATTGTACATCGATCAACATTTCTCGAATCAGGGTCCTAGATTGCTCATGGACTGGACCGAAGCCAATGGAACAATGGAGAACTGGTTCCTGGACATTGAAGTAAAGGATTCTTGGGTTGAATACAGTGACAATGAGCGATTCCTGCTCCTTCATGCGAGAACATCCGACAACGATGGCAACATCTCGAACGTTGCGTATCGAAAGTTCAAGGTTTCTCGAGAGAACATCCTCATTGACACCCCTATCGCTCGAAATCCACTGGAAGGAACGGTTGAAGTGACTGGAGAAGTCGAGGGCGTCGAACACGACCAAATCGAATACAAAGTCGATGATGGCGACTGGCAATTCGGAGGGCTTGTTCTTGAAAACAATCAACCTGGTGATGACGGTGAATCCTCTTGGTCATTCACTTGGGATACCACGGAATTCGAAGATGGATATCGTGAACTTTCGGTCCGCTCGGTAAACAAATCGGGCAAGGTTTCTCAAAGCGCATCAAGAAGTTACACCATTGACAACGTCGAGCCATCTCCTGCTTTGCGGTTTATTGGCGACGTTGAGATTTTGAATCGTGATATGCCTGCTGAAAACGCTTACGAAGGAAGTCTGCTGGAAATCAATTTTGAAGTTTACAATGCTGGTGATGCAGATGCTTCGGATATCTTTGTCAGACTGGTTGCTCCAGGTGATGAGTCTGAGATTTATCCCTCGCAAGGACTCATACCAGAACTTGCCAAGGGTGAATCTGTTCAAGCCACCTTGTTTTGGTCTGCTACAGTCGCCGGCGTTCATGAGGTGCGAATTGAGCTTGATCCAAACAATGCGCAAGGTGATTTGGATACGACAGATAACGTCTACACATTTAATTTTGAGATTCTTGAACGACCTGACGAACCTGTCTTACGGTACCTCCCCGGAGCGGTAACAACCCTTCCTGTGGTGCCACTAGAGGATCAATTGTTTGAAATCCGAATTCGGATTGATAATCTTGGGAAATCCGATGCCTTTTCGCTCGATGTTCTACTCGAGTACTGGTCCCCTGAAGATGGATGGTTGATGGTGGATGAAGAATCGATTAGTTTCGTTCCTGGCGCAACCATTGAATCTGGACACACGATTGTTGACTTCAATTACATAGCAAACGACGTTGGGGTTATTTTGTATCGTGCTACACTGACCGGAGACGGGGTTGAGAGTGACTATAGCCAACACACGTTCAGTGTTGTAGTCAGCGATGTATCGTCCGTTGTTGGTTCTACGACGCTCTCATTGGCAAACGGGGAATACCCTGTTGCATTCGCAGGAATCGAATCCTCTACGTTGGTCTTTACCTCGGTTGATGGCGAGTTGCATGTTCGTTCACTAAGCGATGATTTGTTGCTTCTCACAGATACACTCATCGATGACAACTGGGAGGGCGAACTCGACGTTTATCAGCGAGAGGATGGATTGGTTCATGCTGCTTGGACAAGTCGTGAACAATCCGAACAGGGTTACTACATGACCAACATTGCAATGACTTCCTTTTCGTCAACAGGTCAGATGCTCCCGATTCACAAACATCTCACTCCTTTGAAGATCTCCGAAGGAAAGTACTGGGGGCTTGACCTTACCGAAGATGAAGGCACAACGGTTCTCTCAGGATACCACCGAAACATTTCAACCGGAGGTTCATGGAGTGACTTAACATCGATCTTTAGCATTCACTCATCCAATCCTGATGAGGGTCTAAGTTGGAGCGAACCGAGGAATCACCTCTCCAATGTTGACATACATCCTGAAGATGGTGATTCGCTTGCTTCCATCCTCGATGGCGATACCTTGCATATCCTCTTCCAGGAGGAGCGAAACGACGTGACGGGCATAGCTCGGAGTGGGTTGATGTACACAAGAGGAGACCTTCTATCCAGTTCATGGTCGTATCAATCGTCAATCGGAGACAAAGCATCCTCTGCTCAGATTGCGATCGTGGAACACAATTCAGAACAAACGATGTTTGCGTCTTGGATTGAGGGTGCGGGCGAAAATGCAGAGGTCGTCACAATCGCCACAACCGGTGATTGGGACGAAGATGTTGAGCGAGTCCAAGCACCAGGGGCGACCACGCTTATTTACAATCCAAGAGGACATGTGATTGAAGTCATCTTCGACGAGATTACAATCCGAGGACAAGTCGCTCGGTACGGTCTTTTGAAAATTGAGAACGACCAACCGGTAATTGGTCTTGGAAACATCGTTTCAGAGAACGGTGTGCTGGGGTACAGTATGAACAACCAAGATGGCATTCTATTCCTTGTTTCTGAGACTGGTCGATTCTCGATGCAGAAATTCCTTGTTGATTCAGAACAAGAGGCTGAGGAACCTCAATCTTTGCTTGAGCAACTCTTGGAGCCACTACCAGGTTCGGACGAGACCAAGGTCAGAATTTTCCTCGGTCTGGTAGGTTTCCTCCTCATTCTCTTCACCTTGGTTGTTATCTCCCTCCGCTCGACCAAAAAAGAGGATATTGCATTGGACGCTGAAGAAGTAGCGGACGACGAGATCGCAATTCTGGTTCAAGTCGAGAACGACGATGATTTCGAAGAAGAACTGGTTGCGTCCGTTCCGGTGAGCGTCCCAATGCAAGTTGAAATGGAGGAGCCTACACTGTTAGAAGAGCTCGAGGCAAAGAGCATCGCAGGTAAAGGCAATGCAAGGCTGAATCGACGGATGAAACGAAAGCAAGAGAGAGAAATTGCTGACATCATTGCAAGTACGGGATTACCCCCGTTCCCGTCGCCTCTTCCACTCCCGGCGATACAAGACGCAGAGATTGTTCCGACACTACCGCCTGTTCCAGAAGTTGACTTGGGAGCCTTGCCACCATTAGCTGAACTACCGCCGCTCCGACGTCAAGCCGTTTGCCCTGCGTGCAATGCTAATTTCCCTGTTACTGATATCATGCGAGCGCAAGTTGTATGCCCAATTTGTGGAGAAAAATTCAGTCTCTGAGGCGGTAGAATGTGCGGAATATTTGGATACATTGGTGATAGGAACGCCTCTGAACTCCTTGTCAAAGGATTGCTCCGCCTTGAGTACCGAGGCTATGACTCAAGCGGCGTCGTGGTCAAGAACGGCAGTTTGCAACCCTACAAAGACATCGGCAAGATTTCCGAGATGGCTTCTTCACTGCCTCGATTTAAAGGATCAATGGGTATTGCTCACACCCGATGGGCAACGCATGGAGGCGTTACGAAAGAAAATGCTCATCCCCATTTAAGCAACGATGGTAAGGTCGCAATCGTCCACAATGGAATTCTTCAAAATTCTGATTTCTTGCGAAAGCGTCTGGTGAAATTAGGAGTTCAACTGAATTCAGAAACGGATTCAGAAATCTTTTGCCATTTTATTGCGATGGAGTTGGATCAAGGAAAAGACCCGCTTCAGGCGTTTCAAAACGTACTTTCGATGGCCAGAGGAACATGGGGACTTTGTGTTTTGTTCGAAGATTATGACTTTGTCTTGTGTGCTCGCAATGGTTCGCCTTTGATTATCGGTCGAGGGAAGGATGAGATGTTCATCTCGAGTGATCCGCATGCTATTCGAGAACACACAGACCAATTGGTTGCTCTTGAAGATGGTCAGATTGCGAAACTGGACGCTAGCGATTTCCAGGTTATGCAGGTGGACGGCAAGAAAGTGAAGTCAAAGTTATTGCATTTGGAAGAGGAATGGGGCGAGAGCGAACTTGGTGACTACCCACACTTCATGCTGAAGGAAATTCACGAACAATCGCAATCGTTGCAACACTGTATTTCGGGTAGGCTTCGCCATGCTGAAGGGACCTCGGCTTTGGGTGGACTTCAAATCCGACCACAGGACCTCTCACAGTTACCCCATGTCCGACTCATCGGATGTGGAACCGCTTTGCATGCAGCCCAGATTGGGCAGATTCTTGTCGAACAATGGGCACGAATCCCAGCAGTCTCTCACGTTGCAAGCGAGTTTAATGCAAATGATCCGGTCATCAATCCCAAAGCCCTTCATCTTGCTATTTCACAATCTGGAGAAACTGCCGATACGCTATCCGCAGTCAAAGAAATTCAACGTAAAGGCGCAGATGTCTATGGGATTGTCAACGTCGTTGGCTCGAGCATAGCTCGACAATGTGGCAAGGGCGTCTACATTCATTCAGGTCCAGAACAATCCGTGGCCTCGACCAAGGCATTCACCAATATGGTGGGTGCTCTTGCTCTGTTTTCACTCCAACTCGGACGAAGTCGACATCTTTCAAAAACAAAGGGAAAATCGATTGCTAGGGAGATGCGAAAAGTACCAGAAAAAATCCGTAGTTACCTCGACAATCCAGGGCCAATACAGACTGCTGTTGACCTAATTATACAATCAAAAAGCGTCTTATTTCTCGGAAGAGGTATTTCTTCACCGGTAGCCTCAGAGGGTGCTCTCAAGTTGATGGAAATCGCATACATCCCCTGTCTGGCTTATCCTGCAGGTGAAATGAAACATGGACCGATTGCCCTGATCGAGGAAAACTCACCCGTTGTTGTCATTGCTCCGAACGATGGAGTTCAAGATCGTACACTCAATGCAATCCATGAATGCAAAGCCCGTGGAGCGAAAATAATTCTAATACACGAAGAGGGAGACCCAATTTCAGAAGTTGGTGACGTCAGCATTGCAATTCCTTCGACGATTCCTATGCTTACGCCCCTTCTCACCGTTTTACCAACCCAGTTGATTGCATATCATGCAGCTCTTGCGCTCGATAATGACGTCGATCGTCCACGAAACCTAGCAAAATCTGTCACAGTGGAATAATCAAAGGACAGTAAAACGCTGCTCTTCTTGTTTCCAATTGAACGGCTTGTAGCCAAGAGCGTGTCGTGTGTGACGCATTTTAATGATGCCCAACTTTCGTTGAACATCGTCTTCTTTTCGATCCATGACCAAATGAATAACACCGTCAGAGAGATAATCTTCAACACCATATTCGCCGAATTGCTTGTGATTTTCCCCAGTCATTTCGCAGATGAAGAAAGATGTAAGTTCAAGACGTCGCACGGCTTCAAAAAGACGAAAAATTTCATCTCGGGGGTTTTCCATCTTTGTGAGCGTAAAGAATGCTCCAAGTGAATCGAAGACCAGCAATTCAAACCCAATCGATTTTCTGTAGTTTGTTAATTGCTTAATGAGTTGACCCATCCAATCAACACGCTTGCTCATCCCCTGCTCATCAAGTTGGACGCGCAGGTCAGACAAATCAATGATAGCGATTCGATTGCGGACACGTGGATCATCAACGTTCATTCCCATATTTGACATGTGGGCTCTAAGTGATTCTTTGCCTTGTTCAAGGGTGACGTAAATTCCACTGGTTTCTCCGTACAATACGGCATTGTAGAGCATCGAGAATGTTACACTGGATTTCATCGCACCAGAGGCACCCGCAACGATGCAGATGTGTCCTTTTGGAATTCCTCCCTGCATGTTGTCATCGAGCCCTTCTACGTGCGTAGGAATTCGTTCCATGATGTCCATAACTCCGCCCCGCTTCTAGCAAAACCATTCAACACTTGAAACTCACCCTCAAATTGTTTGAAAAGTCTGATGTGCATTCTTGTTGTCCGTGGTTTGTGCGCATACTACTCGCATCTGCCTCTGAGCGTCGAGGGTCAATCTTGCGTGAGCGTTTCTCAAACATTGAACAGAGCGCACTCAAAGATGTGAATGAGAGCGTCCCTCGTGGATTTATTTCTGACCAGGTTGAACAGGTTGTGTCAAGGAAAGCCAATGCTGTGAAGTTGGATGCCTCATTCGATGTCACTGTTGTGGCAGACACGCTTGTTGAGGACCCCGATGATACGCGAGAAGCACTCGGAAAACCGCATTCCAAGGAAGAGGCAGTTGCAATGTTGCTTCGATTACGAGGCAGTCGACACAAGGTGTGGTCAGCGACGATGGTCCATGCTTTTGGTCAATGGAAAACGACTGTCGAACATGCCCTGGTCGAGGTTGAAGACTTTTCGGATGATGTCCTGGTTGAATTGATCGAATCGGACTCATGGGTAGGCAAAGCTGGTGCATACGACTTGGCCGGCATGATGGGCGAGTATGCGAAATTGGTCGAAGGTTCAGAGACAACCGTTCTTGGATTTACGCAGGCATCACTTCAGTATCTCGATGAACTTCAGTCGTTGTTTTCGATAAGCCGGTCATAAAACATCGGCATTCGGTGCCAATTGTCAGCGGGAAAGAGGGTATCTCGGATAAACAAGACTGCCAGAAGAATAGATGCGACGCTTTGTATCGCTATCCAAGTGTAGACCGGCATGTATTCTTTGTTTAACAAGACTGCATCGTCGTACAACGTCCAGGTCATCAACGCCCCTGAAGCTAAGAACATGAAGACAAGATGCCAGTGGGTTGCTCGAGAGGATGGAGAGGAGTGAAGGTGATCTTGATGAAGATAAATCGCGAAGCCACACACGATGAAAAAACAGGAATAGGCAATAAGCAACCAATGTGTTGGTTGAATGTTGGCGAGACCTCCGTGACCTGTCCATATTGGTGCGACTGAAACAAGTGAAAGAAGCGGCAAGAGCAAGTATCCGATCAGAACAAATCGGGAGTGCGGTTTTGAGTAATTTCCAATAGAAAATCGTATGACTTTCAATGGATTCATCATAAAGAATACATTCATCATCACAAGGGTGAACCAAACATCGATAAGGTCCTCAGAAACTATACCTCGTGCACGAAGGAAACTGATCAACACGTAGCCAAATCCAAGGACAAGGAGTGTCAAAAATCGAACAGTAAGGGTGCTAGAGTTGGTGGCTTTCCAACCGAGTCTTCGATTGAAGTGAGAGAGCAAGGTGGTTGACATCATCATCGTACAAAAAATCGCAACAATAAATGCAACACCGACTTCAATCATTCCTGTAATTTCTCGACTAAACCATGATATTGCAATAAACGATGCGCAGATGACGAGAACAAGACCTGGAGCGTACGAAAAGACACCAACTTCTCCGGATTTGCTCTTTTGCTTGACGATATCCATAGCAGATGAGGTCAACGTAAGCAAAGCCAAGCACATCAAGATGATTCCAATTCCTGCGAGTTCGACGAACAGCGACCATTTCCCCGTGTAAATGCCTACGTGGATGAACAACTGACCGATTCCGTTTAGTTGTAAAAAGTGTCTCATGGTTGTTTTTTCAAAGGATGGAATGTTGTACACGAGTGGGAGCGTATCGAAGGCGATTCCAGCTAGAATTCCCATCAATGGGCCCAAAGCAAAGAGGACGATGAGAACAAAGTTCATCACGGACAATCTGTCCTCGTTTTCAAAAAGTTCATACGGTGAGAAAAACGTTAACCATGAAAGAAGAAACGTTAATCCGATGAAGAAAAACATCGAAGAGGTAAACAGTTCAAGATACGAACCAGCAAACTGCTTTCGATTTTCCAACCCCTCACCTCACATTCAGGAGTCGAGTAAGACCCAATTCATGCTTTTCAATATCAACGACAACATCTGCGCCTGGAATCAACAATAATTTGTCTTCGGTATCCAAGGCAAAGACGCCAACACCTGTCTGTTCACACATAACTCGTAATTCCCTTCGACATGCCTGCTGATGCGATTCCATATGAACCAGTGTCCGTAAGTCCACAATAACAGTGTCTCCTTGGAGGACTCGCTGCGCAATCTCACGGGTGCGTATTCGATGTTTGTTGTCGGGTTTGACATAACGCAGGGCTCGAATAGGGCGTATCTTGAGGCGAGTACCATGATTGGAGAGATCGTGAAACGGCTCTCCATCAGGTGTCAGCGGTCCGTTCCATGCATGCGTTTGAACCGGAGTTGGTTGAGACTGAACGACTTCAACGACAGGCTCAGGAACATCGGATGGAGTACCCGTAAGTCGCCGGTTTTGGGTAGCTTGTGGTTCTTCAGGAGATTGTGGGACAACACCAGCTTCGGGATCTGGAAGTCCAAAGAATTGCCACAGATTCCCCATTCGTATCACAAGTCCAAATCATCCAAAAGATTGGAGAGATTTGTGTGTGTTGCAGAGGTAGTAGTCATTGAAGGTGTCGGTTCAATGGTAGGTGCAGGTGCTTGGTTTGCGGCGAGGTATTGCTCTCCGTAGTATGCCCACTGTTCCATCGTCCAACCTTCGGGTAACCCACTTGCTGGCAGCGGCGGTCCTTGGTGAACAACAGGTTGTTCAGTCGGAGCGATGGGCTGCTCAGGTGCTTGAGGCTGTGCTGGTTGTTCATACGCCGGTATTTCTGTTTCGGAATAGCTCGGTAACGGTGTTGCATCCCAAGCTTTCGTGGACGGTGTTTCCAATACCTCAGAGGGGGCACGTCGTGTTACTAACAGGAACGAAGCGAGTACGATCACCAAGCCAACCAAGCACAAGATGACGATTGACATTGTTTTCGGGATGCCGAGTGTTTCACTGAATTCTTCAAGGAAACCTTCGGGCGGTGGTTCAGCAACATCGATGGTAATGCTGAAGGTATTTGTTGCGAGATCGTCATCGGTTACGGTAAGATTGATGCTCCACGTTCCTGCGGGAATGTCGTTGATTGAGACTGTCGGACCGGTGACGCCAAGGTCTTCTTCTCCTCGCCATTCGAAGGTCCATACGTAAAGCATGGTCAAGAGGTCGGAGTCTGTATCATCCGTTCCCATTGAACTGAGATTCAGAATGTCGCCCTGGACAAGGTTATCCAGTGAACCGTTCGCATAAGAAATCGCTGCGAGAGGTATCTTATTTCGCACCTTTACAACCGCAGATATTGAATCCATTGCACCATCGTCATCCATAACCCAAGCGGTTACAGTACGATAGCCTTCCGTCTCCCATGTGTATTCGAAATGGGTTCCAGTGATGTCGCAGTCGTTGTTCATTGTGCCGTCAAGATCGGCATCCACCGTTCCATCAATGTCCCAACAAACCTCCAATGTTTCGAGATCTGAAGCGGTATCATCGACAACAACATCGAATTCAACCATGTCGTCTTCAGTTACAGGTAGTCCATCGATTCGATTGATTGCATTAACGAAGTTCTCTTGTGCAGCAATGGTCGGAGCCACGTTTTCGATGGTCACTTTGGCAAGGGATGTTGACGAGGCGACTCCGTCATCATCAACTGCTCGTACAGAAAGAATGTGCTCTCCAGAGGTTGGCCACGATGTTGATACATCCGAGGCTGACCCGTCTGTAGAAGCTGTGAAATTATCAAGAACGTCGCTCAAATTCCAATCGATGATCAAACCATCACGATCGTTGAGGGTGTCATCCCCTTGAGCGCGAAGGATAACGGTCTGGTCTTCTTTGAGAACCCAAGTTCCATTGGCGTCGAACGGTGTGTTCACTCCAGCAATCCAAACTTCGATGTCGCCAATTGTTGGCGCCACGTTGAGGACTTGGAATGAGGAGACGACTTCCGTTTCAGCACCGTCATCATCGGTGGCTATTGCACGAACGGGGATTGTACCTTCCTCCATTGGAGTAAACGTACATGTGGGTCCAAACAGTCCCTCATTGCAGGTCAAATCCGGCCAAGAGATGCTTACTTGCTGACCCGATGGAGAAACCGTGTCAATGTCTCCACTATCGCTTGCGTCGATGGTAATGACTGATTCAACATCCACTTCAGACGGGTGGCTTAGGTTGATGTAGGGTGCACGGTTTAGGATTGTAATGTTACTCACCAATTCAGTTGTATCGAGTTCATTGTCTGTAACGATTGTCCGCAATTCCCAGTCACCGCCGTTTGACCAATTCCAATAGATCATACAGTCCGGAGTTGTGATGACATCGATTAGACCCGGCCTTGATTCAATCTCAAAGCGGCATTCAACATCGCCTCCATCGGGATCGAAGGACGCACTCGCATCGATAAGGACCTCCTCAAAGGTGTAATTGCCTACATCAATCGTGACGGAAGCGTTTGGAGCTCGTCCGACGAAAATGTCGATTGTTGCTTGATTGTTGCTCCGATTTGCATCACCTGTAATCAGCTCATCCGGATCTACTGTGAACGTCAATGTTCGATCACCGATGGTAGCTCCTTCCGGGACAGTCCAATCGACTTGAATTCTTTGTTCGCTGTACGCTTCTATGGAAGGGACTGCTTGGCGAATGCTCTCACCGCCGGGTACGATGACTTCCATTTCAGTTGATGGAGATGGTAGGACACCCCGGTTTTGTGCAGGTAGAGAGAAACTGAGTACATCCCCTGGTAAAGCATTGTACCCAATAGATTTGGACAGGGTTGCAACCTCTCCATCGCGGGTCCTCGTTACAATGATGGAATCCTCTTGTGCAACGAGATCTATTCCAACGACGTTCAAATCAATGACAATTGTTGCAACACCAATAATCTCTTGCACAGGATCCCAAACGATTACCCCGTTGCTGCTGAAATCATCGCTTGCGATGGTGTCGTCGACAACGTTTGAGACGTTGATTGACTCCTCAATTTGACCGCTGCTGTTGGTAATCGGATTGAGCAGCGTTCCCGCCATCTCATAGCGTAACTGTAGATTTTTGTTCACTTCTGGAACACCATTTGGAGCAACAGCGTACGTGCCGTAAATCTTCGACATGGTGTCTGGAAGTGTTGCAATAAATTGTGTCTCCACCTCAATGTCTACGTTGCGATCACCAGGGGCTCTGCGCTTGTCAACACCAAAGGAATCAATGGGCTCGTAGTCCTTCAATAACCAATCAATCGTAAAACCTGCTGCATTTGAAATTCGAATCCAGGAATTGAACCGAACGGCTGGACAGTACCAATTGAATCCGGAGTTCACGCCACTTGCATTCCACTCGTTGATCTTGTAGGAATCATCGCATCCCTCGTATTGAATTGTTGAACCATCTTCCGTTGGGATGCCGTCCGTGGTCACTTGCCAAGAGTTGTTCTCTGCGCCATTTGTATCGAATTCCGTCGGGTCGAAGTAATCCGATGAGCCGCTAACACTTGTCCCAGACATGAATGGCATGTACCACTGGTCGCCCGTCCTGAGCGGAAAATCGTACTTCTCTTTTGGAGGGTTATAGTAGGTGTCAAAGGTGATGAGTGCAAGGTCAGTTTCAAAAATCCCTAAATTCAATGGCCGAAATTTCACATCAAGGCTAAATTCGGAGTTGATGACTGCAAGGTCACGCACTCGGATGATGTCTTCTCCAGAGTAATCGATGTTGAGTCGGCCTGATACCAGTCCCAAAGTGGGAACATCGAGGGTCGCTCCGTTATTGCCAGATGTGAACGCTCCTTCTATCTTCATTTTGTACGCCAACGTTTGAATTCCATCCACTGTGATGAAAAAGATATCCTCAACTTCGTAAACAGTATCACCAGTAAGTGTGTTCAGGCTTGCAGAAATGTTCGCTTGTGCAATCAGTTGAGCTACATCGAATTGTGTTTCATAGACCCATTCGTCGCCTATTCTCCAGTTGGGGACATCCACGACACTGTTCACGCCCTCTGAATGTTGTTGCGTAGGCGTTTCATCGAGATGAATTGACGATTCTACAACGCCCATACCCAGCGAGGTGAGGAAGAGGGCGACGAGGAAGGCGGCATGGGATGTCCGTCCGAGCATAAAACGAGGTTGCAGTTCTGATACAAAAGAGAATGTCCTTTTTGAGTTCCAATTCAATCTTGAGATTCCAGCCACTGTTCTCCGTAGTGCTCCCATTGTTCCATGGTCCATCCTTCAGGAAGACCGGATGGTGGCAATGGGGGTCCTTTGTGGGTATTTGCGCCATTTGGCGCTTGTTGAAGCGCATCTTGGAAGAGGTATTGAGGAGGCGGGCCTTCAGGACGCTTTTGCTTCATCTTTTCCTCTCGTTCAGCGAAGAGGTTGCCCGTGAGGGACTCGGAAACTTCATCCCATGTATCCGAGGAAGTTTCTTGGCGACGCCGCCTTGAAAAGAGCATCACCAGGAGCAACATAACGGCGAGGAGGCTAAGTTGAGCGATCGGGTTGGCTTCTTCACCCACCAGGGCAGAACCGAGGTTTTCCAACGGCGTTCGGTCGGCCGGCAGCACAGCAAAGGTGACCACCTTCGTTCCGGGTCGTTCCGGGTCCTCGTCCCACGCCATCACCTTGACCGATTGCAAACCATCTCGCTTGAACGTCCATGTGACGGTCTTGCCAATGAGATCGGCGTCGTTGTCAGGTATGCCGTCTTCGTTGCTGTCGACCGTCACGTCAATGTCCCACGCCACGGTGAGGTCTTGGATGTCGTTGAGGGCATCGGACGTGCTGCTGGCGTCCATGATGCACGCTTCGTAAGCCACGCATGAGAAGGGAGCTGTCTGAACGACTGGAGGCGTGTTCAACACCAGCACTTCCAGCACTTCACTGGCGTGGGCACCGTCGTTGTCGGTGACGTGGTAGACGAGTTTGTGCGTGCCGCTCCTGTTCCATGAAACGGTCAAGTTGTCGCCAATGACATCGCAGTCATCGTCAGCACTTCCAAGGTCATCGGAGTCCATGCTGGGGTCAATGTCCCAACATCGGACAAGGGTATCGAGGTCGGATGGGGTGTCAGTGGAGGTTC
>DAPT01000126.1 GCA_002502215.1 Euryarchaeota archaeon UBA124 | reverse complement strand
GGTTCGACTCCCGCTATCCGCACCTTCACTGACAAAGCCTATGAGCGGACGTCCGTAGGCTGATTTATGCTGGTTGGGCGTGCCTCCAAAGGAATGTTCCTCGTTGCTCTCATGTTGCTTGCATCTCTTTCTGGATGCTTTGGTGAGGATGAATCCATCCAAGAGGGTGAGCCTATTGTGTTCCAAATCGACTACCAAATGCCATCGGATGTTCTCCTAAAGAGTGGTGAATGGCACGAATTCCAGCTTTTAGGAAGCGGACGGGCAATTTCCGTTCCAACCGATGTGATGTTGTTTGTTGACGGGTACATCATTCCCAACGGATACGCCATGGTCGAGGGCGAGTCTATCAACGGCAAACTGCTGTTGACGCCGTACGTTGATGAAGTGAAATTAACCATCGTACATCCTGATGGCACCGGAACTGCGTACGAACTTGACGTCACCAATGGCACACCAATCGTCAATGGAAGAGAATGGATGGAGAAAATGGAACACATCACGAGTGTCTGTCCCGATACTACACAATGCGGTGGCTACATCAACCGATGGATGGGCTCACCGAACCCTGCATTCGAACGTGCCGCTTCTTTCTTCCAAGGTCATTTTGAAGGCTTAGGTTATGAAACTCACATTCTCAGAGTCTTTGATCACGGCAACCCCGCTGAACCAGAGAGTCTGAACGTCATTGCTTGGAAGCGTGGCCGAGATGCCTCTTGCGTACAAGGAATGGGCGGCCACATGGACATCATGTTCCCCGGTGGTCCGCCAGGTGGTGGAACCTACGAAGGAGCCTACGACAACACAGGTGGGACAGTCAGCATGATGTTGTTTGCCAAGGCATTTGTCGACATTGAAGTTGAGTGCGACACCTTCCTTGCGTTGTGGTCTTCTGAAGAAGAAGGATTGCGTGGCTCGAATGCTTTTGCAAACAACGAATGTGATTATTGTCTTCCTACCGACAAAGAACTCCGATTTTACATCAACATGGACATGATGGGCATTTCCTATCCTGCACTTAAGCCAACGGGAGAGCCTTATCCTTACCATGCTTGGTCAGGACCGGACTTCGACCCAGACGTTCAAGACGTCGAAATTACCACTGTCCTTGATCACGTTCACAGGAACATCTTGGAAGCACCAATGGACCTTCGAATCGACGGAACATACGGTTCAGGCTGTGATCAGCATTGGGAAGATCACGAGGATCTCGTTCTCGATGTTCATGAGGACACGTTCGGTCGTTCTGATCACGTGACTTTCCGTGATCTCGGAGCACAGACCATCTTCCACCTCGGCGCTTATGATTCTGATTACAGTGCTTATCATTCACCCGATGATACGCTCGATAACATGATTGAGATGGTAGGCGGAGTTGAGGAGCTCGAACAGAGCATGGAATTCGTTATGTGGGCCGCAATGCTTGAGTTTATGATCGCTGACCAAACACCCGAAATCCGCAACGTAAACGCTTGATAGTTTAAACGACGTTTTTTGAACCCAAAGCAGTTGTTCATACTATGGAACAAGAGGATTCTGCGGAGATTTTTGTTCTTCACCGTTTTGCTTCATCGCCTGCCTTCCCTGCCGTAATGATTGCCTTTGGCGCATTTATTGCATTGGCAGAATCGGTGCTTATGTTGATTCAAGGGGAATCCATTGAAAATGCGATTTGGCCGCAAGCGATTCGAACCCTTTCATGGACATTCATTCTTCGTGAAAATGTTGCATTCATCACCTTTTTGTCAGCGGTATTCCTTGCGTTCTGTGTTTACTCATCCATTCAACACCATCGCGGCAATCGTCTTCCAAGACCCATCCAAGGGCTGTTCTTCGGTCTGATTGGGGCTGTTATGGCTTCGTGGGTTATTTTTGTGTTGATGGACTATCGATACATTCGTGGAGCATTCTTGCTTCTTCCTACAATCTACGGGGTTGTTCTCTTGGGTACTGCAATCGCTGTGAAGGGGCCTCCAGGGCTACCTGATTCTAAACAAAATTGGAAGGAAAAAGGGACCACTGTCCTCCATGTTCTGGTAGTTTTCCTTGCAGCATGGCTGGTCATGCCAGGTATACCTGCACTTATTGGAATTGCACCATCGCCTCCAGATGCCCCTGCGATGGGATACGGCGCCGAAGCAGGGCCGTTCGATCGTACAACCGTTCGTTACGCATACGATCTGCCGGATGAGGTTGTAGCGATTCAAGGTCCTACGGAAGAAGACATCGAGTTCTCAGTGTACCTCACACTTCCTCATTTACCGGAGGAACCCGGTATTGAAGGGGTTCCGCTAGCAATCTTGTTCCATGCCTTCAACAACCCCTCGATCGATTCGTACACAGACTGGATTGACCATCTGTCTGCAAAAGGGATGGTTGTTGCCTACATTCAGTATCCAACCGATATCCGACCAGATGGTGGCGAAGATTTTGAAGCAACAATCGTTAACGGAACTTCGGATTGGCCACACCATGTTCCTCGAATGCTCTCCATTGAATCTGCCTTGCAACATCTGAACGGACTGATTACTGCATCACCACGTGATGTCGCAATCGATGACGTGCTTGGAAACCTAACAATCATGCCTCAACATCTCTGGATTGGTGGACACAGTCTAGGAGGGGCTTACTCACTCCAAGCCCTCGGCATGGCTCAAAACATGGGATGGGGAAATCGAACAGTGCTTGTCGATACAGAGATGGCAGCCGCTCGCCCAGTCCAAGAGGAGTGGATTCCGGATTACAGCAACCTGCCAGAAAATTCCATCGTCCATCTTGTCGTTAGTGAAGACGACATGACGGTCGGGCAATGCAACAGTGTTCACCAACATGCATTGTTCGAGGAGGTCGATGAAAACCAAACGCTTCTCTTGTACATACCCAGCGATCGTTATGGATTCCCAAGGTTGGTCGCAACGCACTACATACCAGCCAATGAGGCACATGACACGCTTGCAGATTGGGCATTTTACAGACGTGTAGATGCTCAAGCGGATTGGGTTGTTGCCCAAAGCAGGGGCGATCTCAATACAGCTGATTTTGCTTATGCGAATCTCGTCAATGTGGGTATGCTAACAAATCTAGGCAAATGGTCCAACGGTGTTGATGTGCTTCCAATACAAGCCTATACAAATCCGAGTGATTCAAGCCAATTTGCAGATTGTTTCAATGGGGAGTGATACAATGGAAAACGAGGAAAAAAATGTCAAGTCCTTGATTAAACTCATTTCTACATCCACGATTATCGCATCGATGTGTTGCCTACCTAGCGTTGTACTTGTCCTGTTTGGCCTTGCAAGTGTAAGCAGCGCTGCAGCGCTTTCAAACACGCTGTATTGGGGAGAGGATGGATACGAATGGTTTCGACCCACAATGCTGGCCATCGCCTCAATGTCCGTCATCGTTGGCTTATTCTTGTATTTCAGAAACCGGGGGATATGCACATTTGATGATGTGAAACGGCAACGCAAGAAAGTCATCAATACTTCCATGGTTGTCCTCATTACCGCATATCTGTCCTATCTGTTGTTCAATTATGTGATACTCACTGAAGTGGGTATCATGCTTGGTCTTGACTGGGAATCGAGCCGTTTTTGGAACAAATAGTCAGACATTCCTTCGAATTGTTGCGCAACCAATCTCCCAATCATCTCCCGAACGCATCGCTTCCCGTGTTGCATCCAACAAATCATCCTCCAACGTTCGAATGGGATGATCATCATAGGCCCATGCAAGGGTGATATGGTAAGCATCGTTTGATAGATTTTCCAATTGAAAAATTGAATTTTCAATTGTGATTTTATTTTGCAAATAGTTTGAGGACAAGACAAGATCTCTCGGATTAAGATGCATCCCCATACGCGCAGCTTTTTGCACCGCTTCCTTTGATGTCCAGGCTTGTAAAGCATCCAATTTGCCCGATTGGAGGAGAGCTAATTCTTTCCCTTTAGCCATCATATCGTATACGGAAGAACTTGGAGGTCGAGCGAAGGGTTCTGCATCCACGCCGACGGTCCAACCATGATCGATGAGCGCAACACATGCTAGGCCTTGGCTGTGTGCGATGGATATACTCGGCAATGTTGGTTGGATCCACAAACCTTGGATGGCTTGCAGATATGGTGCACGTTCCACGGTCCGATGGACGGAAATTCGTGAGCAATCAATGCCACCCCACTCCTTCACCGCCTCCTCGAGTAACCAACGAGCCGAGAAGTGTTCATTCTGCCTTTTTGCAGTCTTGAACGTCTTGATTTCATCCCAATCGATGAATTCAAGCTTCTCTGGTAGGTGTTTCGTGATTGGGCATGTTGCGAGTAGACAACGTGGGCCGTTCTCAAGTTCAAGCCAGCGAAAGGTTGCTGTCAAAGAATCACCCTATCGCTCGAGTGTAAATTTCTGATCATCTGGAACTGGAGCCATGGCTTTCAAACGAAGTCCCTTCAATGCAAGAATAGGTGCATCATCTGAACCAACGACGAGAACATCGTGAACCGTTACGCCAGCGTCTTCATTCGCAGTACGGATTGATCGCAGGCGCAATTGTTCATCCTTATCAGGCACACGAAGCATTGTCGACCATTCGATACCAACGGGCAAACTGCTGAAACCTTCAGACTCCATTGCAACCAAACCGGCATTTTGGAATCCTGCTTCAATCAGCATAGGGAGTGCCTCAAGCAGAATATCCTCTCCGTCTCTTTCATGAGCGAATTGGTCTGTAGCAGGCAATTGATGGCGCATGAGTGCAATTCCGTCGATACCTGGCTGTGAGGCATCTCCGACACCGCGCAATACACCACCGTGGGATTGGAATCTTGGGCCATGGAAATATCGCAAATAGATGAAGGATGCGTGGTGCTCAAGTCGCCCTGATGGAGGCGTACCTATGGTAGGTAGCGCAGCGATTTCCGATTGCATGAATTCACTCAAATCATCGGATTTTTTGACGAGTCGAACCGTTGCTTCGTGGTGATCACGCTCGCCGAAGACTACGCCTTCGGAATTTGTTAAATCTGAAACAAGTCGACACTTTACCCAGGTCAAATCACCTTGCTTTCGTTCGAGTTTCGCTTCCACACGTACACGCATTGTCCCTTTCATCACCTTCACCGGCAGGCCAAATTTTACCTGTCCAAATCCACCAAGGCACGTGTCTGGACAGAGAAGCAAGGCATTTTCAGCAAACATCTCCATCGCCATTACACCAGGATGATAGGGCACACCATCGATGGCATGATCGCTCAGGAACGGGTGATCGGCTACTGAAAGCGTACTTTGTGTCATGACCATTTGGTGCTCTTCGAATGCGAGTACCTTATCGATGAATGGGAAACGGGAAGGATCTGCCATGATGGCTGCCATCTCTCCGGGAAGCATGAGTGGGGCTTCACGGAAGGAATCAAACCGGTCCATGAGTCCAAGGGAACCGCAGGCGATGACCCGTCGCTTTCCTCCGCGAAGTGCCTCATCAACAAAGATCTGGACACCTACATCCACAGGCAATGTTTCTATTCCAGCCGCCTCAAAAACAGCCTCAATGCTGCCACGTGTGGCCATTCCTACATCTCGCCAACCTGTCCAACCAATTGCGACTGCTCTGCATGTTCCCTTTGCAGTTAGACGCGCCATTTCTGCATCGAGAATTGAGTTTGCAGCAGCATAGTCGGTCTGGCCGCCGTTGCCGAATCGTCCAGCAACCGATGTGAAAGCGGATGCGAAACGTAGCTCGCCTTGAGATGCTTCGACTGCCTTCATCAGGGCACTCCAACCATCGATCTTGACTCTCACAACATTGTCAAAGGTCTCCCATGCTTTGTCCGCTACAAGTTTCGAATCCTCCAATCCAGCACCGTGTACGATACCGGTAATTGGGTTTGAGAGCGATGCACCAAGAGAGGAGAGCGCACCTGCATCGGTAACATCAATGGAGTGGTAGAACGCCCGATTGCCCGTGGCTTCGATTTGTGAGAGTGTGCTGTAAACATCCATACTTCGTGTGAATTTCTGCCAAGCTTTGTTCCACTCTACCATGGTAACTTTTCCTGTAGAGGAGGCTTCTGTCAAGCGTTCCCGAAGCAACATCTTTTCCTTCATCAATTCTTCTTCGCTCCAATCCAACCAATCAGCAGTTTGTTCGATTAAAACAGAACGCCCAAGCAAATGGAACGACGCTTCTGCGTTTTGACTCGCCTCAGCAACGCCAATAATGCAGGCTGCTGTGACTCCAGAGCCGCCACCCGAAACAAGCCAGACATCATCGGACTCGAGTGGTTGAACGTTCCCAACAACATCCTCTGCAAATTCAGCGAGTAGCCATCTTCGACCATCTCGATCCAAACCAATTTCGACCTCACCTGCTCGTTCAAACAACTCGGTTTCAATCTGTTCAGCCGCTGTCGCAGCATCGAAGATAAGTTCAGGGTGAACATCGAGAGCCCTGGTTCGTAGATTCGGCCGCTCAAAAGCGTACGATTTGGTGACTCCAGAGGCTGCGCATTGAATGGAATTGAAACGCTCACCGATGTTCCCGTGTCGGCCATCCATCGCAGTAACACTGGCGACAAGGCCTTGACTTAGCCCGGCCAAATGAGCATCCATTCCTTTGAGGAGTCCAAACCAACCATGTGCTGCTAAAGAAATTTGAGCTGACGGTAAGGCATCCTCTGACCAGCTTGCTGAAGCAAGTTTCATTGGTGCAAGATGAAGCATGCCAACGACGTTCATTGATGATAGTGAGGTTGTGATGGATTCGATGTGTTCTGGATTTGCAGGATCGCCACGATGTACGGTTCGGCCATGTTCGGATTGAATCGATACGTCTCGAATTCCGACCTCGAATCCAACTCGAACCGTGGAGAGTCCCCTTTCTTCGAGACGTGAACAAAGGTGTTCTGCGATTCCCCATCCATCATCGGTGACAACGATTGTTCCTTGGAGCGTGAGTGTTGAAAGAACGGATTCGGCTTGTTCTACCTCGACCTGCCATCGTCGGCAACCATCATGCTCAATTGGAAGAGGCGATTCGGCCGACTGTGATTGAACAGCGGTTTCAACGATTGGTGAAGGTTCCGCTGTTTGCCCACCTCCTTTCATCCTGACGATGTAGGCAACGAAGTGGTTGAGTGTTGGGTGGTCGGAGAGCAAGAAATCTTCATCGACAGGTAAGGCGAATATCTCGCGAACGTCGACCATAATTTCGGCCTGCTTGACGGTATCAATTCCGAGTTCACCTTCAAGATCTTGATCCATTTCGATGAAATCAGCCGGATAGCCAGTATGTTTGACAACGACTTCGATAAGAGATGCTTCGATGCCCGCATCACTGGGGGGGGCGGTAACTGATGTTTCAATGGGTGCGTGGACTGGCTCTGGAATTGTCGTAGGTGTAGAAACAGGAGCCATGGCTAAACCTCCTTTCATTCGAACGATGTAGGCAATCATATGGGACAGTGTTGGATGGTCGGAAAGCAAGAAGTCTTCATCAACTGGAAGATTGAAGAGTTCACGAATATCAACCATGATTTCAGCTTGCTTGACTGTATCAATGCCTAACTCTCCTTCCAAGTCCTGATCCAACTCAATAAAATCGGCTGGATAACCTGTGTGTTTTACGACGACATCAATGACTTGTTGCGTCATGGCTACGTCGGACACAGGAACTGGTTCTGTAGAGGCTTCAGCCAGTGGTTTTTCCTCGGCTACAACTGCTTCAGATGGCTTCTCTACCGTTGGAGGGGGCAATGTGGGTGCCGATGCTTCGCCACCTTGCATTTTCTGAATGTATCCAATCATGTGATTCAACGTTGGATGATCGGAGAGTACGAACGTCTCATCCACTGGGAGATTGAAATGCTGGCGTATGTCGACCATGATTTCAGCTTGCTTCACCGTGTCAATTCCTAATTCACCTTCTAAATCCTGATCCAGTTCAACGAAATCTGCTGGGTATCCTGTGTGCTTTACGACCACATCGACAACGGTCTGGACCATGTCTCCGCTTGCAGAAGTTGTGGTTGGGACAGGTACTGGAACAGGCTTGCTGACAGGAGTTGTTGGTACTGGCTCGGGTGGCGCTGTTTCAACCGGGGGTTGTTGTACAGGTGCTTCCTTGGGTGATAGGCCCTCGTACGTTGCTGTGATGCCGTAGGCCTCACCCTGAATGCCGCCATGAAGGTTATTTTCACCATCAACATAAGCAACCAGTTTGTTGTCGAGCAAACGAAGTTGAACATCTTGCGAGCCTGCAAGATGACGGCACCACGACAGGAGACGTTGTCCGTCAATTCGTTCACCGACGATCGGCCAAGCACGTACAAATGAAAGCCCAATTTGCGACCCAAATCCAGCACCAAATCGAAGACCATAGGTCAAGTTTGGATAATCACCTCCCTTCGAGAGATTCAAATTACCAAGTTCTTCATCAGCCACTTTATGATTTGCAATAGGAGGGATTCGCTTGGTGAGCAGGCCATAGAACATGCTTGCGTCTTCGATTCCAACAGCCATCGGATGGCCAGTAAATCCTTTGGTATTGGCAATGACCATCGAATCTGTGCTCTTTCCGAACGTTTGGCGTAATGCCTTCACCTCACTCTGTGCACTACCGCCACGAGCAGGCGTGTAGGTCTCATGCGAATAGAACACCAGATTTGCAGCAATCGCGTGCCGGTCCAAACCCCAACGAGTTTCCATTTCACCAATGAATTCGTTGACTGTTTTTGCAACGTGTTCCACATCGAGTCGAGTTCCATGATAAGCAGAATTCGCTGTTTTTGCTCCAAGCAATTCTGCAATGGGTTGAACGCCACGTTCATCTGCTGAACTCTTCCGTTCAACAACGAAGGATGCAGCACCCATACCCATAACCATTCCGTTTCGTCGCTTATCGAACGGCAAGGCTGCCTCTTCAACGATGTTGCTGGTTGAAGCTGCGCCACTGGAAGCAAAGCCGCTCGCCATCCATTCCCACAAATCGTCACCCGTCACGTCATCCGCCGAAAGGATCACCACTCGATCTACGCGGTCTGCAGCGAGCCAATCCTCCGCGATTTGGAAAGCACCAGTAGCAGACGCACAAGCGATATTTATGGTCGTCGTTGGCCCACGAATTCCAGTAAACTGAGCAAATTGAGAGTGACCCATGGTTAGTACCTGGAACAAATAGCGCCGGTCGAACTTTCCTTCACCATCGTCGCCATTGGACTTTGCGTGTTTCATGGCCATTTGCAAACCAGAGAAGCAGGATGCAAAGACGATACCTGTTCGATCTCTGTACGTACTTGGGACCTGCCAATTGCGAATTAGTCGCAGCCCACCCTTTCCAATTTGTTCTTCGGGAGTAAGTGGAATGCCCGCATCACGGAGAGCGAGCAGGCCCGATGCCATGGCGAGTTGGGTTGTAATGTCCCAAGCCAGAACCATCTTTGGATCAATTCCAAACTCCTCTGAAAGATCGAACGCCCCTTTCATTCCCGCAAGTTGTGGTATGTCTCCAAAGGTTGTTGCCTGTTCTATGTTCACAGAACCGTCACGTCCTTTGATCAAGCGCTTGATGTTCTTGTCGAGCAGGCGCTGTTTGTATTCATCGGAAACCTCCTGAATGCAGGTTTCCCCACGAACAAGACGTTCAAACACATCTTCATCGAAGACCCTTTCTCCTCCGGGAAGTCCGAGACTTATCCCCGATACAACATAAGGGTCCGCTCTTCGTTGAATCAGCGGGTCATGGGTAGATTGAACTTCGACGGCTGCTGCAGGTGTCGACTTCGAGAGATGAACACGTGGAGACCATCCAGATGGGGGTTGTCGCACCCATCGCTCAATATCCGCAGCAGTTGTTGCTGATTGGACATCAACCTCAGAATCGGTTTGAGCTTCTGCGTTTATGCCTGCGATGATGCTTTGAATGGATTGGTCCGACAAACCAAGACCAAGTCGAAGATTGACCATTCCTTGACAGAACATGGATGGGTAACCACAGTGTTGAGCAATCCTATCACCAACGTAGTCCGCAACCGTGGGTTGCTTCGAAGTCGGTAGAGAAACGGTTTGTGTTGAAACAGGTGCAGTACTTGTCCCACCTCGGTTTGGAAGAGGACGCGCTCGAACGCGGAGGTCTTCCTCGCTTGTTTGAGGGAGAAGACTTGCGGAACGATGTGCCTCAACAGGTCCTGCACGGAATGCTTCGCTGAACACACTCGATGTCCCTTCAATGACCTTCGGAGGCCGTCCTGCGAGCGCAAGTGCTCCAATTGCAGTAAGGAAGGAAGCAATTCCACCTTGTTTCGGGTGATTGGTCATGACGGCAAGATGAGGCTTTTCTTCGAGGATTTGCGATGCGAACATGGTCAATGCCCGCTTCGGACCAACCTCGACAAAGATTCGAGCACCTGCGTCATACATTGTCGTGATCTGTGAGGTCCACTCGACCGAAGATGCCATTTGTGGGGCAAGTTTTGATAGGATTCCTTCTTTGGCATCTGGCCCATCGTTCGGATAGAATGTCCCGTCGACGTTGGCCGTAATTGGTATTGAAGGCCAGTGAATTTCAAGGGACGAGAGAAATCGTCGGAGTGGTTCATTTGCAGGAGCAACGATGCTTGAGTGGAAAGCATGGCTTGTTGCAAGTTGAACACAGTTGAATCCTTCATTCTCAAACTCTTTCATCACACTTTGGACTGCTTCTGTGGCCCCTGCGATGACAGTCATCTTTGGAGAATTTTTGTTGGCTGCGATGACGTAGCCCTCTGCAGCACCAAGAATACGTTCAACAGCATCGTATGGAGCCGTTACGCTGGCCATGAGTCCGCAATCATCAATTTCAACCGAACCCATTTCGGTTCCTCGGGCTGCTGCTGCTCGCAATGCACCGTCCATGTTGAGAATACCTGAAGCCATCAGCGCTGCGTATTCACCGAGTGAATGTCCTGCAACCATGTCCGGCCGATGGCCGTAGGCATTGAGAGCATGTTCAATTGCTAAATCGGCCGTAAGCATTGCTGGTTGTGTGTACTCAGTCTGCTTGAGTTTGTGCTCTGCAACTTTACGTTCGTCATCCTTCAAACCGTCTCGAAGGACAAACGATGAGAGCGTCTCTCCATCGAGAACTTCAACCATTGTCGAGTCGGATGCGTCCCATACGTCTTGAACCGGCGCATATCTCCGGTGTAAATCGAACGTCATCCCAACATACTGGGACCCTTGACCCGGATACATGTGTGCGATTTTTGCCCCATCAGGCATTGCTGGTTGGTCGCTGATGAGAATACCTTGAGCTTGTAAGAATCCCCATTTCCCCTGATCTGAAATCGATTTCAAAGCCAGTGTTTTCCGCTTTTCGAAATCTGCCCAAGAGGTAGCAACGAGGGCCATCCGGCAAGGATGATTCCGGTCGAAAGAAGTACTCGCGTCCTGAAGTGCCACTGAGAGGCGTAATCCGCGTGGGTCGTCATCAAAATTTGATCCAGAAAACGAAACGGAATCGAGTGCTGAAGTGAGGGCATCGATGGAGTCACCAGAAAGAAGGAGAACGCCCCCCTCAATGGCTTTCAACTCGTCGTGAGTCAGTGACGCTGTCGCTGAAGCGTCGAGAATGGATGGAGCCGTAATTGATGCTGATTTAGAATATGCATTCCATCGTTGTTGCCAGTCTTCAGCCATCTCTGTATGATATTCAGGGTTGTAACCTTCCAAGGCGATGTGGAAATTTGTACCACCGAATCCAAAGGCAGATACTCCTGCACGTCGAGGATGTGATTCTGGTTCAGGCCATTCCAATGGAGAGGTCGGGACAAAGAACGGAATGTTTTGCCAATCCACTGTGGGGTTTGGTGTCTGGAAGCCTGCTGAAGGAGGAATTGTTCGGTGATGAAGTGCCATCACCGATTTGATGATTCCTGCAATACCCGCTGCTGCCTTCAAGTGTCCGATTTGAGACTTAATCGAACCGACGGCAATGTTGTCTCCAGAAGCAACCTCGGTCCATAAGCGAGTCAATGTCGAAAGTTCCGTAGCATCCCCGACCTTGGTTGACGTTCCATGTGCCTCCACAAGTTCGACGGAAGATGCAGCGTATCCTGCTTGATTGTAAGCACGGGCAATGGCTTGGATTTGGCCCCGTTGACTTGGAGCAGTGATTCCTTTCCCTCGCCCATCGCTTGAACCGCCGATACCGCGAATAACGGCATGGATGGTGTCATCGTCAGCAATTGCATCCCTCAGACGTTTGAGAACCATTACACCTGCACCTTCTCCCATAACGAATCCATTTGCTCGGGCGTCGAACGGTGTTGAATGGGTCGATGACAATGCCCCTATGGCGCTAAATTTTGCGTACGTTGCAGGATCCATTGTGCGATCGGTTGCTCCTGCAAGCATGACATCGGCTTGTCGTGTTTGCAGAAGCCTGCAGGCATCCATCACTGCTGCCATGGAAGAAGCGCATGCAGCATCCATGGCGTGATTTGGTCCTTGCAAGTCCAACAGGTTCGCAACGCGTCCTGAGACAACATTGGCGAGTTCACCAGGCATTGTGTCCTCATCGACCTTCGGCGAGTGTTCGTTGATGGCCTCCATAAATGCATCTCTTGATGAAGCAGGCAATCCGTAATCCTCGGCAAGTTTTGCAGTGTGGTTGGACCAAACTCGAATGTTTGACAAGTTTCGGTTCTCGCCTCCGAGTGCATTGGCAAAGACGACACCTGTGCGCTCACGAGGGAACGCTTTCTCTCCTTCACCGTATCCTGCTTGCTCAATGGCCTTCGCAGAAACAGAGACCGCCCACAGCTGGCAAGGGTCGATTTGTGGAATTGTACCAGGCGGTTGTCGCCATCGACGCCAATCGAACTCATATCCTTCGACAAAGGCACCAATTTTTGCATAGGTATACCCGTGTGCAATGTCGCCTGGTTTCCCTTCAGTCCAAAAATGATCAACAGGGCCAGGCCAACGTCCTTCTCGAATTTCTTTGATGCTTACATGTGAGTCGATGATGTTCTGCCAAAAGGAATCAAGATTCTCTGCATCCGGCATCATCGCAGCAAGACCAATCACTGCGATGGGTTCGAAGGGGCCTTGCTCAAGTCCCTCGCATGCTTTCCCGTCATCGGTTGTGATGGTCATATGTTCACCTCATGCATCCATAATGCTCTGCGGCACCATGGTGATTGAATAGCCAGCATCAACGTGGATGCATTGTCCAGTAACTCCGGCTGAAAGAGGGCTTGCAAGCCAAACCGTCGCTCCTGCTACATCCGTCTGGTTGACGTTTCGGCGAAGTGGAGCATTTGCTTCAACGTGGTCGAGAATTCGATCAAATCCTGGAATGCCTTGGGCGGCAATGGTCCGGATTGGGCCGGGAGAGATGCTGTTAACCCGATGACCATGTGGACCTAGATGGCAAGCGAGTTCTCTCGTCCAACATTCCAAAGCAGCTTTGGCCATCGACATGATGCCATAAGATGGGACAAATCGCGTCGAGGCAGCATACGTAAGCGTAATTGTCGAAGAACCTTCACTGAGATGGGGCATTGCAAATTTGAGGCACCGTTGCAACGAATTTGCTGAAATGGTCATCGCTGTATTGATGTCGGAATCCTCAACAAACAGGATTGGTCGGTCAAAGCAGCTTCGCGGTGCAAAACCAATCGCATGCACGAGAACGTCGATTGTTCGTCCTGGATGTTCTCTGGTAAATTCATCAAAAAACTCCCTCGTCGTGTCATCATTCGCAACGTCGAGTGGGTAAAATCCCTTGATTGCTGACAACTTGTCTTTGAGTTGAAAAACTCGGGACATGAAGCGTTTTTGATAGCCCAAAAACAAGTCTGCACCTGCTTCTGCTAATTGTTGGCAAATGGCCCATGCAATCGAATCTTCGCTTGCAACTCCAAACACGACAGCGGTTTTTCCCTGTAGACCTAGCATCCGCACCCCTCATTTCGTAGGTGTCACCGGGTACAGTACGTCTTTGAGTATTCCCCCTCTTTTGCCGTAAAACAGGGGCTTACGGGTGATTTCAAAATCAGCGGACGGCGTTACAAATCATCCAGCATCGAATCGAGATCGTCCTCAGGGAACTCATCGTCATCGAAATCAAGGTCAAAGTCAAGGTCGTCATCGTCATCAATTTCAATCACAGGCTCGGAAGGTGTTTCCTTCGCAGACCTCTTCTTCGATGATCGCTTTGAAACACGTCCGATGATGATTAAAAGGAACAGCACAAGAAGAACTCCACCACCAATTGCTCCGTAAAGGGCAAGGTCGTCTGTGCTTACTTCTGACAGTCCTGCGCCTAATCCAGCTGAATCGACTTCCGCTTCAACGATAAGGTCGAAATCGACAATATCTTTTGAACTATCCAGTGTACTGCTCGCCTCGACTACAATGAGATTGCGTATTTCAGATTGGGCTTCGCTTGGTGCACGAATGATAAACTCAAGTTGCTCTGAGACACCGCCAGATTGAACGTCAGAAGCTCGAAGGAAGTCACCGCTTTGGAGAACAAAACCCAATTGTTCAAGTTCATTGGCATTCGTGATACGGATTTCAATTGTGTCGGGTGCGTTTCCATCGTTATCAACCTGGAAGGTGATGGAAATTTCTTCACTCGTTTGCATGTTTCTTGAGGAGGTATCTGGCATATCGAGGGTGACCATTCCGTACTCTTTGATGGTGACGTCACCCGTGTGGTTTGCAACGGATGAAAGCGGTGTTCCCTCCACTGGAATGGGTCCCCAAGCAGTAACCGTTGCAGTGATTGTGAATTCGTACTCGATTTCGGCGTCCGTTCGTTCATCGCAGGAAAATGTCACTGTGAAATCCGCAGATTCTCCTGCATCAAGTGTAAAGGAATCCTCGGATATCGCCATGTTAACGTATACACCATCCCATTCTTCCGTAATGTCGATGCTCTCTGCAATCAATGTTCCATCGTTGGTAACCGTGCATTCAACAACTTCGTCTTGATATTCGCCTGGTTTGACATTGATGTCTGGGTCTTCGCTGCATTCCAAAGAGATGCTCCCAACTACGCCTTGCGCAGATGTGGGAAGCGGTAACAGGGACAGGAAAAGGAACGCTGTCAAGAGCGCTCCCAGTGTCCGACCGTTGCCTGCCATGACCATTCGATGCAGAAGGATTTCATGAATGTGATGGATGAATTTGAAAGAGATTTACCATTCTCACGCATCACCGTAGAGTGCATTCGGAACATCAACGTGACATTTCCAAAGCATTTCTTCTTCCATACCAGCCTCCATCAATTGCTGAGTACGTTTTGGTACAGTTTTCGGACCAAGGACTGCACCAGGGCGTCGTGGATCATCCATGTAATCGGTTTCCAGCATGAAACCTGTTTGATTTTTCTGATACGTTGCAAGCAATGGATCGAGAGCGCCCTTACCAACAAGAACACTTGATGTGAGGCCGCGTGTGACCGATTCATCAATTTGAGGAGGTGAATAATGACGAATCAACCTGTGGGTTGGAAGGTTCGCCCGCGCAGCCATTTCGGATAAGTCACGATACGTTGATTCCAATTCACCCTCGACGTGAAGCTGCAGTGGTATCCCTTCTCGTGCAGCCATTGTCATCGTTTCTTCGAGGAGGAGATTAGAGAGATTCCAAACCTCATCGGAAACGTCCCAATGCGGCCGACCTACCTCGCCAATTGCGTGAGCTTGACCTTCCTTCACAAATTCGAGGGCCGCATCGATGCTGTCTCTGTAATTCTCACATGCCCGATCTCTGCCCTTTTCGCCGTCTTGCTCCATCCATCGAATAAACTGGTGTGCAAATGCTGCAGGGTGAGGCCCGAGGACAACACGCACATGGAGATCGTGCTCGGAGCGTACTCTCTCAGCCATTGCAATGGTGTCTTGATAGGTGGCTCGATGTTCGTTGATGGACGTAGGCGGAGATGCAAAATCTGGGCAGTGTACAAGGACAAGATGGGTACCGCCTACATTCTTGAAATCCTTTGCCGCATCCAAAAACCGACCTTTTCTGTTCAGGTGGAAATGATTATCCAGAATCGGTCCTTTCCAGAGCCGTTGAGCATCAACCATGCTGAACCCTCAAAAACTTGCAATTCCGAGGTCTTTGAACTTCGATTGCCAGTATACTGCAGCCATCGCGACCATCTTTGGGTGCCGCCCGTCGGTGACCACACAACGTCCGTTTTCCCAAATGTGAAGAACGAGATCGTGCCGTTCATCATTGATGATTCCGCAGTCAAGTCGTTCATCGTATTGGCCCTCTCCAGCACCCAATTGACCGACAATGGATTCAACCTTGATTGGCGTATTGAAGTAAAAGGATGCGATGATCGGACCAAGTTCTGTTTTCAAACCTGTATCGTCTTTCCCGAGTCGGAGCAAGAGTTCCTTGGCAGCATCACGAGCCGCCTCGACGCGATGCGTTCCATGGACAGTAATCCGTCCCTCTGGATCGATGACAAGTGTTGCTCTCGGCCTCCGCAAGGCTTTGATGACCATTTTCCCAACACGCTGTCCGTCAAGATGTTCGACGACAGCGTTGCCGTCGATTGGTTCTGGAGCAACGAAACGAACGAGTTGATTCTCAACTGTAACGTCAATGTTGCCGCTCATCATTCCTCCTCCTGTTGTTCCGACGGCCCTGATGATGAAATAATCTCCTCTGGTTCAGGAGTGGAATTGAGCATTCCAAGAATTGCAGGGCGCCACGTCTGAACCATTGGCAACAACAAAGTCGCTGCCTCACCGTGTTTTTCACGCTCTTGTGCGAGGGCGCCGCGCAAACGTTGGGCAAATCGCTTGTCTCTGGCGTTTGAAAGAGCGGCGTTGATTCGTGATTCTGTTAAATCCCACCACGCTGCTGTAAGGACTGCTGCAGTCGCCATGTCTTTTGCGACGTTCTTCGGAGGAGGCACTGCATCAAAAATTCGAACCTTAACGGCCTTTCTCCATTTCTTTCCGATGCGGACCATGGAGAGCAATTTACGCCAATGCGTCGATACTTTCGCCTCAAGTGTTCGTTGCTCTTCCCATGCAGAGTCGTCGAGTGTCGGCTCTATGCAATACACAGGGCGATTGTGTCGAAGTGCTAGACGATGCAAACGTCGCGGTTCAGGATCTGGGAATCGTCCGGTTTGTAGTTCATCGAGTTGTGTCAAATCTTCTATCAGAGCGGAATCGATTCCTCCACCCAAGATAGCCGATGCAAGGTTAATTCCCGGTGATTCCTTTTCAGATTCTTCCTCAAGTACCCACACATCTTCAATCTCAGGACCCTCGAGCAGTGCGAGTGCGTGCCACTCCATGCGAGGCCTCAATGCTTGTGGATAAACCGTGGTTGGAAGCACGCCATGCAAGACAATCTTCCCACCATCTGGATCACTCCAGACAATGTCTTCCCAGGACAATTCCACACTCAAGTGGTCACGTCCATCACTGGTTTTCAAGCCAATCTTGCAGGGAAGCGACATCCCAGCCTTGGTCGAAGTAGCCTTGTATTTCAGCCTGTGACCACTGTGGGAATTTTTGCATTGCTTCTGCCATTTGAGGCGACACATTCGCTGGCGGTACAGACGTTTCTTGCTGACCAGGTAATGTTGCGTAGGCCTTTCCTTCAGCCTCATCTTCGTACAGATATTCGTCAACGTCGTTGTTGCCACGACGAACAACGACGAAACCAACGAGAACCAAGACGAGGATGAGACCGATGAGGATGACAATAATCAGCATCAGCGTGCCAGAATCGTCGCTATCACTCGCAATCTTGACATTGAAACTATCTCCACTGCTCGAACCATTGTAGAGCAATTCGCCGGTCACATCATCAAAGATGAGGTAATACATCCCTGTGGTTGGCGTTACGAAGGATTCCAAGACAACTTCTACGTCGACTTCGCCATCGATTGAAATGAGACTCGATGTAATCGTCTTTTCTGTTACAGGAATCCCGCCGTCAACAACCGACTGGATACGAAGCGTTGCCTCGCCTGCCTTTGAACCAGTGTTGACGACTTCAATGATCAAGGTCATTGATTCACCAACCTCTGGCGAACGTGGCAAAAGATCGATTTCCTTGACGGAATAACTTGCTTCTTCGAAGATAAAGTTGTACATCGAATTGTAACGAGCCTCACCGGAATAAATCGGCGCAATCGATCCGTCTCCAGTTGGACCTCCGCCCAGAACAGCAGAGCCTGCTGAATCAGCACCAACGACCCAGAACACAACTTCGATGTTGTTGATTTGTTCCTGAGTTGGAAGTTCTTGGTCGACGGAAGGCCAAAGATCAACACAATCAGCGCTCGCCGCATATCCGCCAGCAACCGGCGTCAATGAAAGCGGTGCAGTAAGTGGATCAATGCCGTGAATTTGACCATAGAACGGCCAAGTGACGTCGTTTGTTGGATCGATGTAGAATTTCCATGCCACGGATACATCACCCTGGAACAAGGCTTCCTTCTCATCGATTTGCATTGTAACGTCGATGCATCTGAAGTTGGAAGTCGAAACAGACTCTTCCAGAACGGTGCCAGCTTCATCCCTTGCTGTCCATGTGTTTGCTCGAACGGCAGGTGCATTTGCATCAACCTTGATGACGAAATCACCGCATCCGTAGGAGGTCGATGTAGCACAAGCGGCTTCCGTTGTATCAAGAGCCCCCTCAGGAAGGTTGACCAGTTTGAACTGGTAGGTGTACTCGTTCGTCGAGGTCGGAGCCGTGATGTTGATGTTGAATGCACCACCCTTGAAGGTGTGATACGTTGGTTGTCCATCCTGTTTGGTTCCATCTGCGCCACCAGCACCGTAAGCGAAGTATTGAACCCCTCCAGCTGTGCTTGGTTGTGCCTGCAACCGTGTGATTTCAAGCGTCAACTCCATTTCGGGTAGAATGTAAACGCTGTCCAAGATACCATCGATGTAGGCGTATTGGCCTTCGAAAGCAATCGTGTTTCCTGGGTAGACATAGCCCTCACGAACATCCGCAGTAATCGGTGGGCTGATGTCGCTAAAGTACGGTGTTATCATCAAATCGTTCGCTTCATCGGTTCGAATGTCGAGTCGAATTCCATCGGAGTAATACCACTGAGTAATTTCGGTTGTCGAACCAACAATCTTTCGCTTATCGTTACCGTCCAAATCGGCAATTGAGATTACAGGAGAGGCGAGGCTTTGCAAGCCTACAATTCCCCAGTTAACGCGGATTGGTAAGTCGAGATAGAACTCATCCGTAAACGGATTGACGAGATAGTCGCCATCCATTCGCAGCAACTGTGGGCCATCGGAGTTTTCACCTTCTGGAACAATGGTGATGTGTGGACTGTCTGTCCACGCTGTCTCGTTACGAGGGAAGTAGTACAGTGTAAGGTCATCTCGATCGTTTGTCAAATCCACCTGAATGTAATCGATGTCCCTCCAACCGTTTCGATCCTCTGCCTCAACAATGAGGTGGTATTCGTTTCCTGCGTACATGGTTTGATTCCAATCACCCTCGTAGGACGGGTGGTTTGAATTGAGCAATGGTCGTCCGGCAGAATTCTCAATGTTGAACTTGAGAATTTCTGGTGATTTGGAAGGCATCGAAGCATACGTGACCTCATCATCGAAAATTCCGAAGGATCCACCATCGATAGCGTTTCCAGCGAGGTCAAAGCCTTCCAGGAACATGCTCACACGTCCTACGGGGTCTTGCTCTTGGTTTGCTAAGTCGTTGTAATTGCCTGTGTAATTCGCCGTTGGATACGCTCCATCGCTTGTCAATGAAACCATAGCGTACTCATTTTCATCAGCAACTCCATCGAGGTTTTGATCGTGTTGATACTCGACCCAGTAGTAGAGATTAATCGTTGCTGGGAGGTCTTGGAAGTCCGTTACTCCGACCTTGATGTATTGATTGTTTGACGGAATAACCCAGGTATCGTCGACCAAACTTCGCCAATTCGATTCATAGTTCGGATCAACCTGACCGTTCAGTACCTTGACCGATACAAGTTCAGGGGCAAATTGGTCAATCGTAAGATTGAATGGGATTGCGCATGCATCATCCGGGCGATAAACCGATGTTGGACAAACGGTGTCACCGCCTTCGTAACCGGTTAATCGGAATCGATAGTAATGCTCACCAGCAGTGGTCGGACCCAAATCCATGGTCCAATCGAAATCGCCTCCAATTGTTCCTGTCTGGTTTGCAATTTCAGTCCACTCAAAGACAGGCGTTTCGCCGGTGCTGTTGATGCTTCGCTCCTCTACGACTGTGAAGTAACTCAGCGGATCTGGAGCCACATCGATTGATTCGAGTCGAACGCTACCGGTCATACGAACGTAGCGGTTTGAGTTTCCAGCATCGAGATCTTGGCTAACCCCCTCTTCATTCAGAACCTCAAAGGAGATAATCCCTGCATCGTTTTCGACTGCATTTCCATCAACCGGTGCCAAAACGATGGCGTCGGGCAATCCGTTCACGCCATTGTTTGCTGTCTGACCAGCGTAAATCCGGACTTCTTGCGTATCTTCCCAGACGTTGTTAACGGTAAAGCGCCACGTGATTTCTTTGCCTTCTGTAATGTCTGCGACAGACGAAGACTGCAGTGTTATGTAATTGTTCGAGTTCTCAACTTCGATAAATCCATTCAAGTCTGAGTACGATAATTCAATCATTCCTGTTGCAGACTCAAAGATGAGTATGGCTTCTTGGAATGCCGAACCCGTCAAGGAGGAGACCGTGTGTGTTGTGATGATTTCATAAATCTCTCCGTTTGGATAGAGACCGACAGGACTCCCAACGAGCGATGCTGTTGTGTCATAGCCGGGAGAAGTGGACACGGACAGACTGGAGAATGAAACACCTCCACCGCTTTGTGCGTAAACTCCAATCGGAACGGTTGCATAGCCTGTTGTTGCGCTGGAAAGGGCAACACCTTGGGCAAGTTCCTTTGCGAAATTGGCGTTGGTCGAGAGGTATTGTGTGACATGGTACACGACGTCGAGGCCAACCAGATCAATGGTTGAACCACTGGTTGCATTGAGGCTTTCGATACTGAATCGGAATTTCTTCCAGCCGTTCCCGTTTGCGTCGATGTGTGCTGTTGGAGTCAAAGTGCTTTGCATCAGTGTGTTCAATGCTGAGGTCAGGTTCATTTCTTCAGGGTACATCTCACTCGAGGCTCGTGTAATGTTACCGATTTCTCCAAGGCTCACTTCTTCCAAACCGGACATAAGTTTCCAAGTGAACCCTTCGTTGGTGTTTGTGGTCGAAACGATTTGGTTGTTGTCGAATCCGACTTGAGCTGTTTGTATTGTTGCGCCGACAGGGAGCATGAACTCACCGCCATCGACAGATCCGGACAAACCGAGTGTGAGCGTACGTGCGTCTGAACCATAGTGAACATCGTTCGCATCCTTTGAACTAATGAATTTGGTTTGACGTCCGAACATGTCGAACGCTGGTTCTGTGAACGCATACTCAACATCGCCATCGTCGGCAACGTCAATCTGGATTTGCTCTGCATGGTGAGCAAATTCAAGATCGAACCACATTCCACCGACATTGCACGGGTTCTGATAGGAAAGGACGGCAGTGAAACCGAACGTTGAGTCTGGCATTCCAGTGGTTTCGCCGAGCGTGTACTTTACATTGTTTTCTAGGGTTGCGCCGTATCCATCCATGGCCAGTGATATCTCAGGTGCTTCGGCACAGTCGTCTTGAATGACAGGGGTGATGGATGAAATTGGATAACTGAAGTGGGAACGTTCCATTGGAGGGTTGTAGGAGTGGTCGGGAATTGTTGGATTGTACATCATCAAATCTCCAAGCCCTTGCGCCGCCCAAATCCCATTAACTGGGGGGTTAGCAGAGATTATGCTCTGATTGAAACCTGTCCCGATACGGCTACCTATGGAAAAACCGTGAAGGATCGGTGTTGAAAGTTGATCAGGTCCAGAATCAAAATTGAATTTCAAATCGATCGTTGAGTATGTAGAGGAATTGATGTCCCACAATTCATGAATTGGTCCGACTAGACCCGACATTGTGTTTCCGTTCTTGTCTGTGACAATTTGACCCGTAAGCGAATCCAACACATCGATTGACAACACTGCGGTTGTGGTGGTCTCAGCTTCGACGGTCAAAAGACCATAGCCATTCGGGTGGTTTTCCCCACCTTGGACATTCGGTAGAATGTTGCGGACGCCCATCCATCCTGATTGAGGTAGATTGCTCCCAAAGCGGAAGTTATCGATGTACCAGCCCGGCATCGATGTTGCGTTATAGATGTTGTAACCGTTTCCGGGAGTAACATCGTTGTATTCCAGTACAAATCGGAGTTCGATGTAATTTCCGCCGTAATCAGAAAGATCGATTTTGACGTTCGACCATCCATCCTGATTAAAGGCAGAAATCGAGGTTCCTGCGAGGGCGTAATCGTTGAATGAAACACCGCCGCAACGTCCATCAATTTTGCTTTGGGCACCTTGGTTACCCACCTGATAGTACCCAGAACCGAAGGATATACCCGATGAGTTTTGGATGTCGATGTCGATGTGTTCCCATGGTGAGACCGCTGGGTCGAAAAACGCAGTTGGAGAGTATCGCATCTCAACGTAGGCACAATCTGCGTATCGATACAATGGGTTTGCTCCGGATGTTGCTAGTGTCATCAATTGGTGGAAGGAATCGAAGTACACGGACGGGTCTTTCACCGCCGAACTTGAGGTGAGGTCGAGTGTTGGTGAAAGGAGCATTTCTTTGAATGCACCACCGTTGTTGTCGTCGGTGTAATCATTGTCATAGAGTCCTGTACCCCAGCAATCGCTGCCAGAAGCGCAGTTGCTTGGCACCACCACACCACCAAACAGAGAGCCATGCTCCCAAGGAGCACCAGACTGCAGAGGCGGTGTTGTACCATCGATGAATCCAGCCATGTCACCTTCAAAATCGGTAAGGATTCCTTCCGCCTTGAGCGAAACAGGAGTGGAGGTGGAACCATCCTCAAATTGGAATTCTTCAACCGCCGAGAAGGAGGTTGTTTGACCGTTGAAATTTGGATTCCATACCCTTGGAATGGTTTCGGTATCGATTCGTGTGTGCGCACCATGAATCGCCGGGTCAGAACTGACCGCCATGCTCGCACTGGTGATCGACTCACCCACAGGCAAATCGATTGAACCATCAACGTTGTTTGAGTATGTTGAAGCGTCGTTAACAAGAACATCAACTTCGTTCGACCCTGAACTGAAATTATCGATGCTTGCACCACTTGCAAGCGGAGTCAGAATCATCAACGTCACGAGGAAAAGCGCAATTTTTGTTCGTCGGTTTTCATTTGGCATGGTGTCACCTAACACATCCGTATCAACACTTGACTAAAACTTCGTCGCTCCTGCGTCCATCTCGGCTCGTGTTCAAAACAGGATAAATCAACGACCATTCTCTATTCTCACGCTAAGGGTTCATATCATATGGAGGCATGCGAGAGACATGAAACCGTTCTCGACTGAACCAGTTACCTTAATTGAAGAAGTCTTTCCCCAGGATACAAATTCTTACGACACATTGTTTGGAGGTCGACTGCTTTCGGTCATGGACAAAGCTGCAGGTATTGCGTGCTCCAAGTTTGCTCACCGTGAGTTTGTCACCATTTCCATCGATACGCTTACTTTCAAAGCCCCTGCTCGACAAGGAGACCTAATCGAGGTCACCGGCAGAGTTGTTTTTACCAGTACACACACCGCTGGCGTGAAGGTAACCGCATGTGCAATGACAAAATCAGATTGGGAAACACGCGTCATCTGTGAAGGCTATTTCTTCATGGTAGCCATCGATTCCATGATGCGGCCAATTCCAATCCCTCAATTGGATCCAGTCACTGACGAGGAACAAAAGGAATGGGCGATTGCTCTAGACATTCGAAACAACATGTTGTCAAAGCGGAAATCCAAACAAGAGGATTGATGAGAGAAGGTTTGGTGGCGGACATATGCCCGTCTTGAACATCGCAATGGTTGGAAGCGATGAGCTTGCGAGAGAACTTGCCAAGCCAACCGATCAGCGTGACGTACACACCTATGTTCACAAAGAGAGCGTTGATGGTCAAGCACGTATTCTCTCGTTAATCCGTCCCGCAAAATACCCAGAACGTCTGCGCCCGCTGCTGAATGCCCTTTCTGCAGCTCGAGCGGGTTTGATTGAAGTTACGGCGATCGATGCAACCCTCGGTGAAGCCTTGGTTGCATTTTCGAGTGCTGGAATTGAACACGGCGTTGCTGTCATTGCACCACCCCAAGGCGAGTGGATTGACGAGGATATGGTTCGTACTTTGTTTAAGCAAGCTGGCCTCTCGGGATGGACATTTGAACAAGCAGATGGAATTGAACTCCGGAATGCATTTTTCACGATCATGGACAACGTCGCTGAATTGTTGGCATCGATTGAAGAACAACCGCTTGTGGTTCCTATCGACCAGCATTTCAATGTCAAAGGCATCGGATTGGTTGCCATTGGCTATGTACAATCAGGTGTTGTCTCGGTTCATGATGAGGTTGCAATGTTGCCACATGGAGGAACAGGGTCGGTGAAGTCCTTGCAAGTCATGGACGATGATGTTCAGCGCGCCGGAGCAGGTGACAGAGTCGGCATTGCTCTTCGAAATGCCAAAGAGGAGAGTCTATCCGGTACGTGCTTAATCGTTCACCCCGAAATTGAGGATAAAAAAACAAACACATTCCGACCGCTTGCTCTTGAATCACACATTGTTTCATCCATGACACTGACCGTTTCACCCTTTCAAAAGAAGAAACTTGAGGTAGGCGATGTCGTTCACGCATCAATCGATTTACAGTTCAATGTTGGTCGGGTTGAAGCCGTTCAGGAGAGTGACTTTTCAGTTCGATGGGAAACTCCACTCTTGCAACGCATCGATGATGCCCCTTCAGTTCTCATCGCTCAGCTAGATTCAAAACCGAGAATCATGGGGAGTGCACTCCTTCGCAAAATCGAATGATGTGGCGCAGTTTGAGTGAACTCGGAACGATTGTCTGAGGCGTCTCCAAAGGGGATGCATTGATAATGGGTGACTCAATCTGTAAGACGGGATGCAGACAAGAGGGCGCAACGAACGCCTTGCGGAGTCTGGGGAGAGAATGGTTCTCCACGGCCTGCGCGTGGCTGGCGAAAGCGGACGAGCGAGAGCCAGTCTTGGAGAGAACAGACTTTCAATTGAATTTAAAAATGGAAATTGCATCGATATTCGATACGATAGAATTGTTCGAATGCAGCACCATAACACCACACTGATTCCAAGCTGGGTTGGTTTCATTGGCCTCTGCTTTCTTTACGCAGCTTGGCGAGTGATTACACCACCGAATTTACGCCTGTTGGGACTCGGAATTGGAATCTCAATGATCTCAGGTTGGGTCCTTACCAAACGCCCAACACTCACTCTAGATACCGAACTTGGCGATTGCCACGTTCTGCATGCGATTGATTCACGTCTGCTAAAATTGTCAACAATGATTCAACGTATGAACGATGGTTTGACACTCGAAGAAGCTCGAATAGGTGTAGATCTTCTAAATGAGGACGCAGAATTTCCTCGTCACGCAGCGCACGTTGCTGCTCAAGCCATTCCTGCCCCAGTTCAGGATCTAGCACCGGCGAGAAGTCTGACAAATTTTCTCGGAGAGAAAGCGCTCGAAAATGAAGAATTTGAAATTGATGAGGTTCTGCCAAGGTGGGCAAAAGACACCATGAATCAAGAGCATGTCCTTGTTGATGAATCGGAGCTTCAACAACACGGAATCATTGCGCGAGGAATTGCAAACGCTGGGACTCGTAGGGGCCACGTAAGTCCATTGGACATGCATCAAAACCCGGGCCCGGGTCAGCTGCCAGCCACGCACTTCTTGGGCGACACACCGCTCCCAGTCCCTATGCATCAACCGACGATGAGTTCATCTCAAATGATTCAAGAAGCAAGTGGAGTCGTTAGAGAACCCAGATCGCTTTCACTGACGCCCACTCCTACGACGCTTCTCCCAAGTTTCGTTGGCCCTGATGGAGCCCACATCCCTTCGACCCCGGATGCCTTTTCCTCCCCAGACCTGCCCTTGTTCGACCCAGAGTTGGTAGATGAGCAAGAAGCTCTTTCTCTTGTTGAACAAGGATTGATTCAACGAAGCGGAGCCAGCGCCCAACCATCGGATTTAGGTACGACAATCCGTCGAAATTCGAGGGGAGAAAGGAAGCGGCTACAACCCAGGACATCTCCGAAACGTAGGATTGCGAGCTCTCGCCGGCAACCCGATGACGAACCCCTGCGTAGGTTTTCCTCACTTCGGAATAAAGTCCGTGGTTTAATCGAGGGGTTAAGCGAGCAAGGGATTGATGATGAACTCATCGAAATAATGGGTGAACACATCGCTGAAGAGGACAACCATGTTCCATCTTCGTTCAGTTCTCTTACGGAATCACAGGAAAACACACCGGTGCAAACCAGTCAGCTTGGGCTACGACGACTCAGTTGAAATCCCTGAGATTGAACAATAATCAAACAATCGGCTTTCATAGGATTCTTTTGTCATCGATTCGAGTCCCTCGATGCCAAAGCCCTCAAGTGTAAAACTCGCAGAAACGGTTGCATGAATCAGTGCATTACGGAGTTCATCCATCTCAATAACACCTTCTCCAGCAGCGAGGCAGGCAGCCAGCGTACCAGCAAACGTATCACCACAACCGGTTGGATCGACAACAGAACTTGTTGGGTATGCGGGCAATGCAACCAACTTATTTCCATGCAATGCGAGAACACCGTGTTCGCCTTTCTTGACAATGAGTATTGGAATGGATGCCATTGACTGTACATCCTTTGCCGCCTGCACGAGGTTATCCGTACCGGCGAGCATCGTCGCCTCTCCATCATTGATGACGACGATGTCCACGCGCTTCATTGCTTGAATCAATTCATCGTGGGCGATGTTAATCCATAGATTCATGGAATCAAGAATTGAGGCACGTGCGGGAGTGGATTGATCAAGAACGGACAGTTGAATCGAAGGGTGGAGATTTGCACAAAATGTGATTGTCGAAGTGGTCCCGTGTTCAGGTACTTTTGGCTCGAACGTTTCGAATACGTTCAGGTGTGTTTCATGCGTTTCGGCTTGGGCCATGTTCCCATGATACGATCCTACCCAGTGGAAGGTTGATCCTTCAACGACTTCCAGGCCTGTCGTATCCAGTCCTGCATTGGAGAAAGTGGCAAAATCCTGGTTTCGGAAATCGGTGCCGACTACACCGACAAGACCAATTCTTTCTAGATTCAATCGCCGCTGATGAAAAGATGCTGCTAGGCCAGCATATGTCGCAGAACCACCCAACGTATTGTGAGCCGACCCTTGAGGAGATGTGATGCTATCGTAAGCAATACTCCCAACGATGAGGACGTCCATATCGTCACTCTCACCAATCATCCGAGGAGTTCTTGATGCATGTCGATGTACTGAATTGTAATATCACCGTTCATGAAATCTTCCTCATCCATAATCCTCCGATGAAGTGGAATCAAGTGTTCAACACCCGTGATGACAGTTTCATCCAACGCTGTCCGCATGCGTCGAATAGCATCTTGACGGTCATGGCCCCAAACAAGGAGTTTCGCTAACAGCGAGTCAAAACATCCGGGCATTTCGTACCCAGGATGAGCATGGGTATCTACACGTACCCCAAATCCTGATGGGAAATGGCACTCCCAAAGACGCCCTGGGCTTGGTATAAACTCAGCGGGATCCTCTGCATTGAGTCGACATTGAATGCTGTGACCTCGCCAAGTAATGTCTTCCTGCTTGAGAGGGAGTGCTTCCCCTTGAGCGACACGTACCCCCAATTCAACCAAGTTGTGACCCGTAATAAGTTCCGTCACGGTATGCTCGACTTGGACACGAGGATTGACTTCGAGGAAGTAGAAATCTCCGTTTGCATCACGTAAGAATTCAAATGTCGCTAGCCCTTTGTATCCAACGGATTCCGCTCCTTTGCAAACCAGCGATCCAATTTCATGTCGCTTTTCCGGCGTAAGCCAAGGCCCTTCCTCAACAAGTTTCTGATGTCGGCGTTGAATGGAACAGAATCGCTCACCAAAATGAATTGCATTTGTTCCATCTGCAAGGACTTGAAATTCAACGTGTTGAGCACCTTGAATGTATTTCTCGACAAATACACGAGCGTCCCCGAAAGCAGATTTCGCACGTGACTGACAAAGCTTCAGTGCGCTCTCAAACTCGTTTTCCTGTTCAACGATTTGCATACCAATTCCACCGCCTCCGGCCGCTGCCTTGATGATGACAGGGTAACCAATCTCGTCTGCAAGTGCAGATGCAACCGATGCTTCAGAAATTGGTTCTGATGAGCCTTTTGCGGTCGGTAACCCAGCAGCCTCCATTGCTGCTCGAGCCTCAATTTTGTCACCAAGGAGTGTAATCACATCAGCACTGGGACCAATAAAGGTGATTCCTTCTTCTTCAAGTCGTTGAACAAACCCGGCGTTTTCTGCAAGGAACCCATACCCAGGGTGAACTGCATCACAGCCCATGTCTTTCGCTGCTTGGACAACTGCTTCGATGTCCAGATACGCATCCAGTGGATTGATAACGTCTCTGAAGGTTGCATCATCTGCAAGTTGAACCGGCAGCGATAATCGGTCTTCTTTCCCGTAAATGATTGCCGCTTCGATTCCCATGTCTCGTAAGGTGCGCATGATACGAAGCGCAATTTCGCCACGATTCGCAATCAAGACTTTCTTGAAACCCATACCCTTTTGCACAGCGAGGCACTCTATGAGGAAAGCGGTTGGCAGGATTGACAATAATCAAGCCGCCTTCCGCTCAGCCTTGTGTGTGAAATAAGCCTTTGACATTGATGACAATTTAATCCATCTCGTGTGAAAACGTAATGTCGAGCCTGTCCACGAGACATCCCTTGTTCTCGTAAGAGATCATACAAATCCTTGTCAACGGTTACACCTCTTTGGACATACGCTAACCTTGTCGTCGATATTGCCGACTCTGCAAATTGTAGTTGTTCTTCTGATGTTAGAGAATTGAGTTTCCGAGTTGGGTTAAGGCCAGCATGGAACAATATCTCGCTTCGAAGATAATTGCCGACACCTGCCAAGAAGGACTGATCGAGGAGGAGGTGACACAATTGCCGACCTCCGAATTTTTTGTTTTTCACTTGTTCCAGAACGGACGACAGTTCA
Organism: Euryarchaeota archaeon UBA124; assembly: GCA_002502215.1. Classification (GTDB taxonomy): domain Archaea; phylum Thermoplasmatota; class Poseidoniia; order Poseidoniales; family Poseidoniaceae; genus MGIIa-L2. The sequence goes on along the minus strand of DAPT01000126.1, from coordinate 7,337 downwards.
ACATCTTCGTCAGCAACGTCTGGACCTAAGCGAGCAATGTATGGATGCTGTTCAATCTCCCATGGTTCGAGAAGTTCAATGTCTGTAGCAGACCACAAGCAAGCAATGTGGGTCTCGGTTTGCAATTTGATTCTCAACGAACGATTGGTTTTCCGTTCTTTGCTCGAAACTTTACGAACAGTCCAGCGACCGTAGAGTTGGTTATGGCTGTAGAGAACATCGTCGCCAATGTGGATTAGCATGGCCTTTGAACGTGCTTTTACTCGTATGACTTCCTTGCCGAGAAATCGATGCTCTTGACCTCGAATCGTGGCATATGGACATTCGACGTGTGTGATGATTTGTCCTTCAATTGCATTTCGGATGTTGTTTGCTGCCCGGTGGATTTCAGGGCCTTCAGGCATAGACACCTCTCCGGGTACAGGTGTTTAAACAGGTGTTTGAGTTTGCACAATCATGCGCAAGCGATGGACAGACGAACGTCGTTTGCAACGTGAGCAGGCCGATTGGATTGTCGGTTTCTTGAGAGAGAATGGTCCGACAACCACAAGAGAAATCGTCCACGCAATGAAAAGACAACAGATACCTGTTCAAGCACACATTATCTCAAGGGCCCTTCGAAAATCTCCGTTTGTCGTTTGCGTTGAAAAGATCGAGATTGATGGGCAACAGCAATCTGTTTGGGCATTCCAAGTTGATGAGGAATGATCAGTAAACGTCACGCAAGTAACGCTTTTGTTCCTTCATCATGGTCTTCTCAATAAAGTGTGTAGCATCTGCTTCGGACATTCCACCGTGTTCCATTGCGATCTCAATCAAGGCTCGATGGACGTCCTTTGCCATGTACTGCTTGTCGCCGCAAATGTAGAAATAAGCACCGTTTTCAAACCATTCCCATACTTCAGCACCGTGTTCTTTCAGTCGATGTTGGACGTATATTTTCTGTTCTTGATCTCGCGACCAAGCAGTAGTAAATCGGTACAAATCTCCACCGTCGAGCCAACCTTCAATCTCATCTTTGTAGTAGTATTCAGTTTTTTCAGATTGATCACCGAAGAACAACCAGTTTCGACCCGGTGCCTTGTCATGAACCCTCTGTTCCATGAAGGCTCTAAATGGCGCAATACCTGTTCCAGGGCCCACCATGATGATGTCCGTGTTTTCATCCTCAGGGAGGATGAACGATTTTGTTGGTGACATGAAAACTCCGACATCGGTTTCGTTCACAACAACCTCATCAGCCATGTACTGCGTGCACAGACCTCCTCGTTGTCGGTCGTGATAATTGAAACGAACGATTCCAACGGTTAGTTCGACAAAACCAGGGTGAGCATCGTGAGATGAAGCAATTGAATAAAGACGTGGCTTCAGTCGATCTGCGAGTACAAGAAATTCTTCTGGTGTGTACTTTACGTTGAATTCACGCATGATGTCGACGTAATCACGAGTCCATAGGTAATCTTCTATGGCTTTTGCATCTGCAACGATCGCTTTGACCTTTGAAGCAGGGTCATCTGAAGGCAAGCTTGAATTCAGTCCTGGTGGTAAATCACCCTCAGCTGAACTCGACCAACCCATGTTGTCGCGACTACGCTTTACGATGTTCATTGAGATGGTCATTCCTGATGAGACGATTTTATCGGTCAAAGATTGAACAAATTTCTTGTTTGCCATGTGTACTTCATAATCCTTCTTCAGAGCAGAATAAAGGTCCTTTTCGCCCTTGTGAGATTCAACGGTTTGTTCTCGATCCCATCCTTGAACTTCAAGAAGTTCTTCAACGATGTGGGGTGGGTTCTCCGGCAACACACCGAGGGCGTCGCCGACTTTGTAATCCAGACCTGAATCTCCAAGAGCGAAGACGATGTGACGAGTTTCTTTTCTCGAACCTTCTCCGTTGAGAACGTACGATTCCGTAATTTTCGAATTGTAGGGGTTTTTTGCAGACCAGTTACTCATTGTTTCACCTCAGCGCTTGCGACGTTTTTTTCCAATTGTGACCCGCTTATCATCATTCTCTTACGCCCATAGACTTGCAACACAGGGTTGAAAGAGTGGATTGTTGACGAGAGCCTATGACCCACGAGGTGAGAATGCTCGGTACAGGTAATGCATTCTTACCGCATCTTCGTCATCATTCTTTCCTCATTTTCGATGGGAAACACATCATCGATGCACCTCCGACCGCACTGTTGAGTTTACGACGTGCGGGGATTTCACCTGCTGACATCGAGACGATCTTTGTTACCCACCTTCATGGCGACCACGTTTTTGGCTTGCCTTTTCTTTTGCTCGAAAAGAAGTACATTTCAGACCGAGAAGGTGAACGCCCGCTTACCATTGTTGGCTCGATTGGTGTTCGAGAACGCCTTCGTCAATTATGCTCGCTTGCATTCCCGGGAAGTCTCGATGATGCTTTGGATAACGTTCGGTTTGTTGAGACCGATTCTGGGACAATCGATGGTTGGGACTGGGAACGATTTCGTGTGCATCACGTTGATGCAGTCGACCCATTCGGCTATCGTTTCCAACACACAGATGGATGCTCCTTTGTTCATTCAGGCGACTCAGGTCCGTGTGAGAATCTTGAAAATGCCATACATCGGTCACAACTTGCTGTGGTTGAGATGGGGTTCCCGCAATGGGTTCCATCCGATCATCATCACAAACCAGATGATATCCAAGCGCTCGCAGAACGCCAGTCCGATGTCACGCTCCTCATCACGCACACTTTCATTGACTCCCAAAATTCTCAACTTGACCCCGTCTTGACAAAATCGCTCCCAGACCACCCCAAAAATGTTCATCACCTCGAGGACGGGGACACTTGGATTTTCCAGAATACGGCATGGATTTATGTTGAAAATTAAGATATTTTTTGTTCGATATAAGGAAATTTCCTGAAATCAGTCCACTGAAATAAAATCCTCTTTTCTTCAAGAACAAAGGGCTTCAATTATTTTCAACGGACATCCTTATGAGGGGGACTCGGACTCAGGCAAATTATCCCGATGGTTGAGGTAAGCCCCCCTCAACTAGGGGTATATAATGGAGGTCAACAAATGAAGAAAAACATCTTCGATAAATTGCTCTCCAAGCAAAGTTTGTTTACAAATAAGGAGATTCTTCACCACAGTCATCGGCCTGTTGTCATGCCTCACAGAGAGAAAGAGATCGAAAGGATTGCATTCAACCTTGTCGAAGCTCTCAACGGGCAGATACCTTCCAACATGATTCTCTACGGCGTGACAGGGGCTGGAAAAACAGCGGTGACGCTCCACGTGACCAATCTACTGAAAGAAAAGGGCGAACAAATGCGTAGAGACATTACACCGGTCATCGTTAATTGTCGACAAATCGACACACAATACAGAGTTCTCTCACACATCGGAAACAGCCTTCTTGAAGACCATGAAATCGATGAAATTCCCTTCACAGGTTGGCCAACAGACCGGGTCTTCAAGGAACTCGTCCGACGAATGGATTCAAGGAAAGGCGTTTACGTCATCGTTCTTGATGAAATCGATCATCTTGTCCGAAAAGCTGGCGATGACCTCCTCTACAATCTTACAAATCTGAATTCCTTCCTCAATGAGGCTCGAGCCTGTGTCATCGGCATCTCCAATGACCTCAAATTTACAGAATTCCTTGACCCCCGTGTTCGCTCGAGGCTTGGACAACAAGACATCCTCTTTTCGCCCTATGATGCTGAACAACTCAAGGATATTCTTCGGCAACGAGCGGATGAATCCATCGTACCCGAAGTGGTTTCAGAAGGCGTAATTGCGCTCTGTTCTGCCTTTGCAGCGCAAGAACATGGCGATGCTCGATGTGCACTCGATCTGCTTCGTGTTTCGACTGAAAAAGCAGAACAACTCGGAGATAAGAAAGTTGAGCAACACCACGTCCGAATGGCTCAACATCAAATTGAAGCAGATCAGATCGAACCGGTCATCTCAGACCTTCCAACCCAACAAAAACTTGTCCTTGCTGCGGTTCTTATCAACGAACGTAACGGCTTAAAAAACATTCAAACAGGGCAACTGTACGATGTCTACGATCAAGCATGCTCCTATCTCAACCTCCCATCGCTCACCCAACGAAGGATTTCTGGTATTATTGCAAATTTGGACATGCTTGGGTTGATTACTGCTCGAACACGGAGCCGCGGACGATACGGTCGTTCGAAGGAAATCAATTCCTGTATACCAAGCAACGTTGAGACCCAAGAAATCATGATTAGCGCTGATGAAAACATGCGAATTGTCTTCAACAATCGCTACCGACAACAACGCCCGCTCTGATTCGTTGTTCTTATATGGCAAATGGAGGTCGGCAAGTCCATGAGCAGCGAAGAAACCACCCAGTCTGGTGGATTGGCAGACATCTTCCTCAACCCGTCAGCGACCCTCTCAAAGTGGTATGTTGCTGTCGGTGCATGGGGTCTTGTGCTCGCTTTGCTCAACATGATGGGACAAATCCACCCGACTTACCGCGTCTCCTGGGGTGGACTTCTCACCTTCGAAGCACTTGCTGATGCATTCGGCAACAAGGACGATGCTCCTTTCTTTGTGATAGGTGACGGTGTTTTCATTGCTGCATGTCTTGCTCTTCTCGGTCTTGGGCTGCGTTCACTCAACGACCAAACGGAGGATGGCCTCGCTGGATTTGCCCGCTCCCTCGTTCTCAACGATACATGGCCTGCATTGGTCGGTTCAAAAGGAGGATTGATGCGTGCTGTTGGGGCTTGGTGCCTCGTTTTAGGATTCGGATTCTACATCGCTTACGGTGTCATGTACACTGGATGGATCGATGTTGGTGTTTACTCCGTATCAATCACACTCGTAGCATTCGGTTTTGCACTCAACGCAGCAAGTCGAGCACCACCCGGTGACGAGACTGTAATGTGATCAGCCAAACAACCGTCTGTGACCGTTCCGAGCAAAAAGCGCATCGAAGCAGCCAAGCACAAGGCCTTGCCATAGTGCAATTGACCATCTTAAAACGAGGATGCGGACGGATATTGCAAGAACAAAACCCCCTTTTCCACCGTCTTTCCTCATACTTCGAGTGATGACACCCAATGGACCTCGCCACAACATCACCTCGATCAACACACCAAGCATTAATCCACCCAAAGCCAACTGAGTTTGCCATAGATCTTGCAGTGATTGATCTGTTGGAAGTTTCAGAAGCAACGGGAGTAAACTCAAGAGCATCAACAATGCGATTGGGAAGATCGATAGCGCAATCCCAGCACTTCCGATAAAATCAAACCCTGGTCCTAAACGTTGGTTTGAAGGGTAATGCCGAACGATCCGAACGTGTGCACGAGCATCACGTCGTCGCTTGTGCAAGAAACGGCGAACTCCAACTTCAGGTACGTGAGAAACGAGTGCATCAGGAGCGTAAACGATGCTCCCACCTGCCTTTAAGAGTCGAAGACTCACCTCCATATCTTCTGCATGATACCAGTCTGGATCAAAACCTCCAACGTCGATGAGGGCTTGGCGATGAAACATCGAACATGGTCCATTGGCCAACGAGGTTCGTCTAGGCCGACTTCGATATTTCGAGGCAATTTCAATTGCACGGAAGCGACTCACGATGTCGGTATGGGTTTGAAAAATCGTTCTTCCCGTAACGGCAACAATGGTCTCATCACCAACAGGGACGTTCGCAACAAGCAACTGTTCAATCCAGTCTCGTTCGGGGCGTACATCGATATCAGTGATTGCAACCCAATCACCCTGAGCTTCCTGAAGTGCAACCATCCGACCTGCAGCTAACCCTAGAGCATCCTGTTGAATGATGGAGATTCGAACATCAGACTCTGCGTTTGATTGCTTCCATTGATCCATTAATGCTCCCGTGGAATCAGTCGAACCATCGTTCACGGCAATGATTTCTAAGGGTCGATGCGTTTGAGCGTGTATCGCATCCAAACAGTCCTCGACCCATTGCGCTCCGTTTCGTGCACAAACGGTTACCGTGACGAGTGGCTTTTCCTTCATCCTTCTTCCTCAAAGTGAACAAGTAGATTCCTCGCACGATGCTTTGCTTCCAGATCCAAGATGCGCATAACCACGCCTTGGCGGGGTTGTCCATAGACGACAATCGTACCGAGTGGAGCCGCAGCAAGGACAAACATAGGTGCGAGATCCTCTTCTCCATCAACCTCGATAAGGACCGGCTCATCTTGTTCCAAAGACCAACGAACGGACTCCAACAGAGCAGGCGTTAACTGACTAGGAGGATTGACCAAACTCCTGCTCAGTGCAAATTGTTCGGATTGAACTTGCAAAGATACGTCCAATGCTTCGCGCTTGGTTTGGCCATCAATAAATGCAACATCTGGAAGGATTCCCATGTCCATTAATCCCTTGACGGTTACATCTCCAACGGCGACAAGTGCCCCATGATTTGGAGGTAGTGCCTCCAACATTGCTGAGAGAGCAACCTCTGGTGCGTCCTCGGGCCCTTCAAACAATTCCCCCATAGGCGTCTTGAACTCGTCATCCAAGACTTCGGGCATTCGCAGAATCTTTCCTTCATATGATGGTGGAATCCACGGGTGACCATCTTGATCGATGAGGCCACGTCGGATTCGGCTTGATGACAAAATACCTCCGAGTTCGTCGTTGAGGTGAGGGGCCTCTAGAATTGATAACGGAGGGAGGCCATTTTCATAACGGCGTTCGTTGATTTGATGGCACCTTGGTATCGTTTCAATGGTCGCAACAATGCTGTCGGCTGTTCGATGGCTCGGAGCAGGCCCGTGTACATCGTTCAAAACATGGATTTCATATCTGTGAAGTGCTGCGTCACCCAACCAAGAAAGCAGTGCATCCATTCGGTCGTCGAGAGGTTGAATCCAGTGGTCTTTTGACTGAGCCATTTCGTCGTTTGTAACGTGAACTTCGATAAAATCTGCTTGACGTAATGCAGTTTGAATCAACAATTGATGCCCTGCGTGGAATCGATCAAACGTTCCACCGATGAGACATCGACGGAACGAACGGTTCGCTTCCATGATGACTTGCTGAAGCATGAAGCCTTTGATGACATCGCTTCAAACGGTGAAAAATATGAGAAAAGCTGTGCCCTGATACCTAACGGCCTTGTTCATCGTTTCCTCGAAGGCCTGACCCTCGGTATCAGGGCGTACTGTAGAGCCGGTCGGTTGTCTCGATTTCATCCCGAAGTCGATCGAGGACCCATAGTCCAGCCCGGGTTTCCGCTTTTGCACCGGAATTCACTCCCCGAAGGGTCCTCCCAGTCTTCGATAGCGGACCGTATCATTGGTATCAGACTTCATTGCAATTTCACAGTAGCTC
>DAPT01000110.1 GCA_002502215.1 Euryarchaeota archaeon UBA124 | reverse complement strand
TTCGCAGGTTCGAATCCTGCCCCCCGCACCACGCTTTTTGTAAAATTGCAAAGCCAAACATTTGATGTTTCTTGTCTTAATCTAGACATTGCTTTGTCCACTGAAATCTATACCTGTTGAACTCGGGATATCTCTGGATTTTTATTTTTGTTACTTTTTACCTGTTTAAATACAAAAGTGATTTTTTTGACCTTTGAAATATTAAACAACAATCCCTTACAACTCGATGTTGCTGATTTATTGTGGCCATCTGAAAAAACTGACTACCTGGTAGTTGAAATTGGCATTCGTCTTCACGAGGTGTCCCGTTTTTGGCTTGATTTATGACTGCGTAGATCGCGGGTTTCAACAACTTTTCCCGCTTGCGAAATTCGAATTTGAGACCAATTTTGCAGTAAAATTTTACAAGTTCAACCAATCTATATTTCACCTTCATCTAGATGAAATTCCTTTAAATCCTAGAAATATATGATCGAGGTAATGAGGAAATTTGTCATAGTAACAGCAGCCTTCATGATGTTAATCTCAACAACCCTAACCTTCTCCGTTGCCGCAGAAGAGCCAAACGAAATTGATCCCGAGGTATGGATTGATGGTTGGAAACTTCGCTCCTCTGAGGACCTGCAGCTCTATTCCACCCACATTAAGAGGTTCTGGGATGGAAGTTATGGGTATGATGAGTCAGGAAACTTCTACGTCGCTTTTGTGGATGACAATGTGCAAATCCAGCCGGCTAATCCAGGGGATGCATCCCATACCTCAGACCAACGCGGTATCTACATTTTGAAATACGATCCCTCGGGTGAGCTACTGTGGAGCAAAAACGTAACCACGACACGCAATGACTGCAACAATGTAAACCACAATTCCTGCCGATTGATGGGTTTGCATGTATTGTACGAAGATACATTTTTCCTTACTTGGCAAACTTATCACAGCAGCACGTTTGAGTTTGGTGACGGAGTTGATGTGGAGGTTAATGGACACCGATTGGCCGTCGCATACCACGACCAAACTGGGTGGCAATACGCAGACTCTGTTCAAACACGTGGCTGGACAGTTGATTATGTCATCAAGCAAGAGGTCGATTCTGATAACAACTTGATCATTGTTTTCAAGGAAGATAACAATGGCGGCCTTCAAGAATACACTGTGAGGGCTTTTGATGAGAATGGTGGTAAGTGGGCGCGAAATCTTGAGGTGTCCCACGAGTGGCCTACCTACGATTACAACCCACTTCTTGTTGATGTTGAAGGAACGCAAACCCATTTCTTTGCCTTTACCAAAGGAAGTGTTCGGTACGACTCGCAAACCATATCCTGTCCATCTGATTCCATCGACGGTCACTGTCACATATGGTTCAGCATTGATTCAAACGGGATTAAACAGCAGCATGTTGCGGTGAATTATACTTCTATGAAATTCACGGAATCTCTGGTAAGCTCAGGAAGTATGTACCTGCTAGGCACGACGTATGGTGAATTGGATGATTTGTACACTCAGAGTAATTTCTCTGGTAACTTGATCGAACACAACGCTCGAACAGCCTTCCTAGCGAAACTGTCCAACCAAGGAACCTGGGAAATCGCTGAGCCGATCACCTCGAGTAGCGGGAATGATATTCCAAATTATTTTAATCAGCGCGACGAGGGTTTTGCAGGTTTGTTTTCCCAAGAAAACGGGGATATTACCTTCCATTTCCAATCGTTTGATGGAGGATATTATGACGGACAGTACTTTTCAATGCCTGGACAATTTATGGTCTCAACTTATCAGACATTCGCAACCATAAACGCCCAAGGGACGTACAAATCTCACACCAGTATTGGATACGGGAATACGGATTCAAACAACAACGATTACGCCGCAAAGCCCGTTGTTGGTCCCAACGGATACCTTTCGGTCTACTTACAGGGCCGAGGCGGTGAGGAGGACGTTATCCTTCCTGATGGGACATCACACTACGGTGGGTTGGCCTTTGTCGATTATGAGAACGGTGGTGTACTGGATTTCAAGCCGATTGAATCTTGGGGGAATCATAACATGTACCCTCTTGCAATTAGCCCAAACGGAGATTTGCTTGTTTGGGAGGACGTTCGTATCAACAATGCCTGGTACGAATCCTTCACCAACTTTGCCGTCGATCGAGACGGCGATGGGATAGGTGCAGGAGACAATTGCCCCGTCACCTACAATCTCGATCAAGCCGATTATGACGGCGATGGAGAAGGGGACGCTTGCGACGACGATGACGATGGTGATGGAGTAAGCGATGATGCAGATAAATGCCCAACAAGTGATTTGGACTGGGACAGCAACCCTGATACAAATCATGACATGGACGGTTGTGAAGATAATACTGAAGATTTCGATGATGACGCAGACGGAATCATAGACGAACTTGACGAGTGCCCACGTGGAGTCCTGGGGTCAGGGTCTGACCCAGACGAAGACGGATGCAAGGACATTGAGGATCTTGACGATGACAATGACGGGGTCGGTGATGGTTCTGATTCATGCAGTCCAGGAGCAATTTCGTGGCCATCCGGTACAATCACCGATCACGATGGTGATGGTTGCCGAGACACTGACGAGGATTTCGACGATGATAACGACGGTGTGTACGACGAATTGGATGCGTGTCCAAGGGGGATGACCGGTTGGACTTCCAATTCCAAGACCGACGAAGATGCAGATGGTTGTCACGATGCGACCGAAGATTTGGACTGTTGTGCGGCCGGCGATGAAAACACAACCGCTGAATCAGGAGGTGTTGAATTCTATTATCTGTGCCCTGTAACACTCGACGTGGTTGAAGATATTGACGCTTGTCCAGAATCAAAGCAAATCGCCAACGAAACCAACGTTACCAATATTATCATAGATCCCGGCTCAAACATCTCAGAAGAATACCAAATCTGTCCCGACGGGAACTACATCGTGCTCAACGGGTTTGATTGTCCTAGCGAAAATTCTACGGGAAGTCAAGACCAGATGAGCATGGTTGTCGAAGAGTCGATTGCTTCTTGGGTACTGTACGTTGCCATGGCCTCAGTAGGCGTGTCGTTCTGCTCCATGCTCATTGTCATCTTCAGAAGCGGCAAGGGTAAGGACGACGGTGAAGGAAAATGGAACGCTGAATCCGTTGATCAAATGTTCAATGCAATTTCTCCAAACAAATCCATTGAAGAGTGGTTAACAGGAAAGCAATCCCCTCCAGTCGGTATGAGTGGTTCAGTTGATGACGGTTATGAATGGATTGAGTGGCCTCCAAAATCAGACGACTTTTGGTATCGTGATGCTGACTCCAGCGACGAGTGGATAAGATATGAGAACAACTCAAAGGAATAAATCCTAACCGTCACAATTGAGAACTTCATCAGATTACCACGGTTATGACGTCCCAATATTCCACACATTGGTCGCTTGAACCAACGCGATTGTTTCTCAATCATGGTTCATTTGGAGCTTGTCCAGATTTTGTGATTGCTGAACAGCGAAAATGGCAAGACTTGATGGAAAAGGAACCGGTTCGATTCTTTGAAGAATTGATGCCTGGCCTTCTTCAAAAATCAAGACACGCATTGGGAGAATTCCTTCATTGCTCTCCTGAAGACTTGGCCTTTGTATCAAATGCCACCTCTGGAGTCAATACAGTCTTACGATCCTTACACTTCAAAGAAGGCGATGAAATTCTTGTTCCAAATCATGCGTATCAAGCATGCCGAAACAGTATTGATTTTGTCGCTCAACGGTGGGGAGCCAAGGTCGTTGAAGTCGCCATTCCGTTCCCGATAGAAGGTCCACATACGGTGATTGATTTGATGAAATCTGCATACACATCGAAAACAAAGCTGGTTATGATCGATACTGTCACAAGCCCGACTGGGCTTCTGATGCCCTTCGAAGAATTGACTGCGTATTTTGAAAGCAGAGGAGTTGAAGTTCTCCTGGATGCTGCGCATGGTATTGGAATGATACCACTCAATCTAGGCACTCTTGGAGCATCGTATGTAACAAGCAATTGTCACAAGTGGCTCTGCGCTCCAAAAGGGACCGCATTTCTTTACGTAAGAAAAGACAAACAAAAGAAGATTCAACCGCTCACAATCAGCCACGGCCATACATTCCCTCTTGGTGAAACGACTCGATTCCGGCATGAATTTGACTGGACGGGGACACAAGATATCTCGGGTTGGTGCGCCCTACCTGCGGTGATTGAAGGAATGGCTGATTTGGTTGATGGTGGTTGGGAGGGTATCATGCAACACAATCACGAACTTGCGATTCAAGGCCGGAACATACTGTGTGAACAACTGAATATTCAGCCACCTTGTCCTGATGAAATGATTGCATGCATTTCAACCATCAAAGTGACGGAAACTTTGCTTCCCAACGTCGTGATGCATAAACCGGATCCATTGCATGAGCTTCTTTCAGAAAAATACAACATTCAGGTTCCGGTTTGGTCATGGCCATCTCCTGCGGGCCGTTATCTTCGAATCTCAGCACAGTTGTACAATTCCATTGAACAGTATGAACAACTTGCTGACGCCCTTGTGAATGAGTTGAAGTAGGGGTCGATAATGGTCGATGTATGACCAAGTCATTTAGCGACCGAGTATCCGAAGCAAAAGCCAATCATGGAACAATCACTCCTGCCGAACTAAAAGAAAAACTCGACTCCGACGCTGAAGTCACCGTGGTCGATGTTCGGGATGCAAACGCATTGGGCGGGGGCATCATCCCAGGAGCAAAGAACGTTTCACTTGGAACATTGTTCTACAAGGCAGACCCACAAAGCGCCTTCCATGACAAGGAAACATTCCAATCGACAGACCAGCCAATCGTGTGCACATGCGGTGGCGGTGGGCAGGCAGCTGTTGCTGCAAGTGTCCTTGCTGAGTACGGCTACACCAATGTCACCATCGTTGAAGGTGGTACCAAAGGATGGTCTGCAGAAGGCCTGCCGACAGAACAACCTGAGTGAAATCGTTTCTTTCATCCAATCTATTGTCTGAAGCATTCACTGCTTGAGGATTATACTTTCCTATGACTGTTAACATGCACGGGAATCGTTCGAGTTATCGAAAGAGCCTAATAATTGATTCCTTCAAGCAAATCCTGACTTCACAACATAGTATGGATGGAAGTATTATAACTCACCTGATTCATTTTTCGGTCATGGAAAAAAAAGATATTCCGACGCCTAAAAATATGCTAATTACCCTAGGTTCGAGCGGTGATTCCCAATGAGCGAGAAAAGTCTAACCCCTTATCTTCTCACCTTTGGACCTGTACTGCTTGTTGGTGCATTTTTGATGTGGCCTGCCTCTGATGCTGTAGGATCTCGCGGGACACAGTCGCTCGTGGATGGTGCTGACACATTGATGCCATTACTCATTGCAGCATTTTTGGGTACAACGATGATTCTCGGCGGATTGTATCTGCTCATCAGTGAAATGATGGAAAACACTGGCGGAATCCAGAAGCAACTGCTTGGTATTGCGAGCATGTTGGTCATCGTCAGCATGGTTTCCTTTACCTTCGGCTTGGGAAGCAACGTTTTCATCGTCAATGAATACGACAGAGTTCTTGATGCTGATAATGAAGTAACCGACGATGGTCCTGCATATGTTGACGAAGCTGATCGAACAGATACACTCGAGAATGGGTTCGACACTGGCGCAACAGTGTGGCAAATGTCTCCAGTTACTTGGGGATTAAGCCTCATACTCATTGGTTTGGTGTCCTACATGATGAGAAAACCCGAAGAAGCTATGGATTTCGTTTTGCCTGCGCTTATGCCAGTAGGAACGATGTTCTTGAGCGTTCCAATTATCAACAATCCTGCCCTCTTTCAAACTCTGTTCCCATTAACATTGCTGGCTCACATCATTGTCGGCGGCTTAATGCTCGCAGGAATGATTGAGGTCCCAGGATCGAGTCAAGACGTTGAGACGACTGCTGACGCTTGATTGCAAATTTGGCAGTGCCCTTTGAAAAGGCGAATTGCTAAATGGAAGCGCATTGACCATCCACCAATGCGTCCCGTCTTCCTCGCCACTACCATTGTTCTCGCAATGTTTAGTGGATGCTTTGGCGAGGAAGTTGAACCTACCCCAGTCTCCAAATTCAATGTTGAGACTCCAGATAGTGTGCTCCGTGGGCAATACTTCAGCATCAATGTAACATCATCTGTCGACTGGACAATGAATCGTAGTCCAGGACTTTTCTTCATGGATGAATATAACGTTCTTCGAGACGACGTTGAGATGACGTTTGGTGCGGATCAAACGAGTCTCACATTCTTGGTTCTCGATAGCGAGCGAGATAATGTGGTCTTGACCGTCACAGCTGGTGAGGACGTTTGGAACGCAACGCTTCCACTTGTTGACAATGATGAATTCATGCTTGTTGACGGACGTCGAGCGTACGAAACTATTGACATGCTCACGTCAGAATACAACAACCGTTGGTGTGCAAGTGCCTCAATCCACGAAGGAGGGGCTGGGTACGAACTTGCAGCCGAGGCTATGGAAGACAAAATGTGGGACATGGGCTTTGACCATGTTGAAATCACTCGGTACGATGATGACCCGGACCAACTCAACATTGTCGGTTACAACTGGGGCAGGGTTACGCCTGACGAATACATCGTCATCGGTGGCCATTTTGATATCGCATATGCATTCACTCCTCCAAGCGGCGGAACCAATGAAGGTGCAAACGATGACACCTCTGGTTCTACAGTTTCTCTGGAAATGGCACAAGCGCTTGCAAAGATGGAATTCGATCACACCGTCGTCGCAGCCCTTTGGGCATGTGAAGAAGAAGGGCTTCTCGGGTCGTTGGCATACGTCGCAAATCTGCCTGAGAATGTCTCAGTCCGAGCCTACATGAATTTCGATATGGTTTCACTCAACTATCCAATTACACCCGTCACAGAGCCGATTCTTGACCCACTAACAGGCGAATTGTTCTCTGCAACAAAGTACGATTGGACGATCAGTATCGCTGGAGCAAGCGATGAAAACATGAATCGAATGTACGATTGGGTTGGACAAACCATCGACGAAGACTTAGCGTATCAACCAACGGAGGGTAATCCAATCACATGGCAGATCGCTGAATCGTGTGCTTCCGATCACTGTTCATTTTTCTCTGCAGGATATCCTACCTTCAATTTCTTCAGCCCAGGCGGCGATATTTCGTTTTGGCAAGAGTGGCACTCACCATCGGACACATTTGAATTTATGACGGCCAAAGCAGGTGGCCCCGAAGGTATGGCATCTGGTTTCAACAGTTTAACGTGGACTGCTCTTGATTTGTTCGTCCGAGTTGATAATGCTGAGAACTTCCACGGCAATTGGATGGAATAAGATACATTCATTGATGAAGGATAACCCAGCCCTGTGGATATGGACACTCGTTTTGCGAGATTTTCAAAGGGCATGGTTGCTCATCGAAATCGAGTCCACATCGCCGTCTTCGTTCTGACATTGTTCATGATTCCGGGTGTTTTGACTGCGCTACAGCCGATTGACATGGAATCCTATGAAATGGAATCCCCAGAGTTGACCGCTCAGAGCCTCATCGATACCGAATTTCCAACGAGTGAAATCATCCTAGGATTTGTTGTCTCTGTTCGAGATCCCTCCCACGTTGAAAACATGAGCACTTGGGAACGTGCATCAACAATTGATGGAGGGACTCCGGACTATTCCAACATACCTCCTGTGGAGCAAATTATCGAAGCCGGAGAGCCGTGGGTAGGAATCTCCGAACCTGATGGAGGCATTCTCAACTTAACAATCCTCAAGGAAATCGACCAGAAGGCAAAGTTGGTTGAAGACCACCCGCTCGGACAATCGCTTAAGCCCCTCGTTAACGAGGTAACCGGTCACCAAACGACCGGGGTCATGTCCTTGGCAGATATCTTTCGAGGTTTCATGAACAATACCTCAATTTTGACCCAACCAGGGCTCTCTTCGCTGGGCGTTCCTACCCCAGCACCAACAAATTGGACCGATTGCTTTCCGATTGAATGTCTAAGTTTTGATGACGAAAACATTACGCAAGCCCACATTGACATGGCTGCAGCAAGAATGGCTGAAGGGAGCAACAACGATTTTCTTCGATGGATTTCACTGGATCGTGGTTTTGTCTCCGACATAACTTCGATACAACAAGGACCGATTGGGGGGTCGCTTGATTCCGAAGGAAATTGGCAAAATGAAATGACTGGATACGGCCGTTGGAGCGGTTCAGCATCGTGGTTGTTGGTTCAACTTGACCGCGCATCCTTAGAGGTGGGTGGTTGGGAAATCGCCTGGAAAGATGCCAAACAAGAGAAATCAATACGCAACACGGACGATGGTTTGGTCGTAGGTGGTTACCGATTGGACAACAGCGAACTTGTTCTCCATCCACCGCAGTATACCGAGGAATATTGTCTTGAATTAAAGGAGGAAGAAGAGGTTGGGTGCTCTGTTGAATGGACATACATGGATCTCGAAGGTCATCTCCGTTCCCATGACCGCACCTCTCTCACACTGCTTGTTGGACAGGGCGTGAATGTCGAAGTAAACCGAGAATTGCAATCATCGACGGGGCTCATCGTATTGATGGGATTGATTATTCTTGGCCTGCTGTATGTGAGTCTGCGTCGGGTAAGCGATGTCGCCATCGTCGTAGTTGCCCTCGGCGGCGCTTTGCTGTGGATGCAAGGTTTCATCGGTCACGTATCGAATCTAACTGGATTCCTCGGTTTGAACATTATTGCTCGCTCACAATTCTCAAATCTCTTACCGATTCTTGTGCTTGCCCTTGGGATTGACGATTCTCTCCACGCTCTGCATCGTTACAAGGAGGAACGTAAACTCGGCAAAACTGCCTCTGAATCTGGAACTATTACATTAACTCGAGTAGGTCGGGCAATCTTACTCACATCAGTTACGACCATAGCAGCCTTTTCAGCCAACCTTTTCTCGGATATTGCTGCTTTGCGGAGTTTTGGAATTGAAGCTGCAATGGGCATCCTCTCCGCATTCCTGCTCACCGGTCTGTGGGTTCCATTGCTTCGAATGAGTTTTGATGAATGGCTAGAAAATCGCAAAGGTAAGGCCATCAAAGAACGACAAATTACACATCTTGTACCGGAACGATGGTTACGAAATTTGACCATTCAAAGTGGCCGATTCAAGAATTCGATTGTTATCGCCTTACTGGCATTGCTTGTCACTGTTCCAGCCAGCATTGCCATGTCCAATCTTGAAGGTGATTTTGCAGTCGAAGATTTTCTTGATGAATCCTCAGACTTTGCCCAGGGTGTAAACATCGTCAACGAGCGATTCTCTGATGAGGGAGAGCCTGCAATGTTGCTGATTGAAGGTGATGTTCTCGATCCGAGGGTGTACGCTGCTATCGATGAGTTGCGAGAACGCATGAACACGCCCGAGGAGGGAATACCAGAAAAGATCACAAAAACACCTGATGGGAACATCGATCTTCTCGCACTTGACGAGTTGGTCTTCGCTGCCCAGGGCTCCATGGTTCTCGACGATGCCCCGTTTCGAGCGCGTGGCTGGAATCCAGATGTGGAAGGAAACGGAGTAGGTTGCAACACGACACAATTCGGATTCATTGATACGGATGACAGGGATTGTCTTGCTTTTATGTTTGGATTCCTTTCACTTGATGGTGTACCGGGAATCGGTCCAATTCCTTCGATACCATCCAGCATCGTAAGCCTCTACATTATGCCAAAAGTCGAACTCAATACGTCGACACCTTGGCTCGACATCAATGGACAACCAGCAGAGTACGAACATATGTTGATCCGGTTTGGCATCACTGGACCAGAGGACTTCCCCAGTCTTGCGCCGGCAATGGACAAGTTGTGGCGAGATCTTGAGGTGTTCACGAATCTTTCAACCGGTACACAGGAAAGCTCTGGAACTGCGCCTACTGAGGAAAAACCTCTGACTTGGGTGATGACAACAGGTCGCCCTGTGACTCGTTTTGTTGCATCAACTGAGATGCAAGACGAAATGCAGTCGTCCCTTGTCCTTGGCTCGCTGTTCGTTTTCGTTTCGCTTGCTATTGGTTTCAGATCTATAAGACAAGCGCTGGTTACGCTTGTACCAATTCTTCTGGTCGTGGTTTGGCTCTACGGTTTGATGGAAGTTTCGGGTGCGAGCCTTAACATCGTCACCGTCACCATTGCCACGATTTCACTCGGAGTCGGTATTGATTATTGCATCCACGTTACAGAACGGTATCGAGAAAGTAGGGAAAAGGGTGATTCCCACAAACAAGCCTTGCATGCCGTTGGTGGCGCTTGCAGCCTTGCCCTGATTGGTAGTGCAGCATCCGATATTGCAGGATTTTCGGTGATTGCTCTCTCACCAATGGGTCTTTTCAGCAACTTTGGAATCTTCTCCGCTGCAATGATCTTCCTGTCACTGGTTGCGAGTCTTGTCCTCACAACCGCAGCCTTGGGTCTTCTTCACCAATTCACAAAGCCGGACTCAGAAGAGGAATAGAATCGGTGTCTTCTTGAATGGGACGGGTAACGGAAGGTTGCGGTCGAATGGGTTGTCCCACCGGCGGTAGGTGATGCAATGGATGACAACTCAACACCAGACGACAACGATGATTGGATGAAGTACGCTAATTCTGGGTTCGGCTCAACTGATTATTCTCTTTGGGATGATGTAGAAGAAGTTGAACAGCCGCCTGAACAAGCCGATGAGCCTGAGCAACTTGAGTCGCACACCGAAGAAATTCCACGTGCGCCATCCCCTGCAGGCCTGAAACACCTGCTTCGAATGGGGACATGCAATTCCTGTTTGGGTCGACTTGGCGGAAAGCGCTCATACCAACAGACAAACGAAGCCTCGGGTCAGCAAATACGCGATTCTATCAGCGAAGGAAATCCACGCTTAATTGCCATCAGAGAAGAAATACCGTTGTGCCCGTTCTGTGAAAATTTATTCGAGGAAGTCGACCTATTGACGGATGTAATTGCAGATTCTCTTCAGGGGTATGACATCGAAAAATTGCAAATTGGCGCACGCTTTCCAAAGGACCAGATCGAACATGAAGAAGGCATTCGTAAGCAGTACGCTGCTGGTGGGTCTGACGCATTGAAGCCGTCCCTCGTTAGGGCAATCTCGACGATGCTAAGCGAACGGTTACCCGGCGTGAAAATCGTTAATGACAAACCAGATATTCTTGCACTCATCGATGTGCTTACACTTACAGTAACACTTGATGTCCGCAGTGCGTACATTTACGGGCGATACAAAAAACATGAACGCGGGATCCCGCAGACTCGGTGGCCTTGCAGGGCCTGCAAAGGGCGGGGGTGTGCAAAATGCAACTTCACCGGCCAACAATATCCTTCGAGTGTTCAAGATCTTATTGGGAATCCAATCATCGAATTTTTTGAAGGTCGCGAACATGCTTTCCATGGAATGGGTCGGGAAGACATCGATGTTCGTTGTCTTGGCAGAGGAAGACCGTTTGTTCTGGAGGTAAAAGAACCAAAACGTTGGGACATCGACTATGAAACTGCGATGAAAATCATCAATGAACGAGCCGGAGGGTCCATCGAAATTACAGATGTTCGACGCTCAAACCGAAGTGAAGTCGTTCGCGTGAAGGACACGCCTGCAGAAAAATCCTACACCATTCGATTTGTTGTTGAACCACTGACTCAGCCCGAACTTGATGTCTTGACAGCGCCGCTTGATTTGACCAAAGAAGACGTGCAACAGCGAGGTCGCGGACGGAGAAAGCATCGTCGTCGAGG
>DAPT01000054.1 GCA_002502215.1 Euryarchaeota archaeon UBA124 | reverse complement strand
CAGTACGCATCGCAGCTCGAAGGGCTGGAGAACGTGCCGATGGATGTGTCCTTGCAAGCGATGCCTTCTTCCCATTTGCTGATGGATTGGAGCAAGCTGCTGCTGCTGGCGCTGCCTCGATTGTGCAGCCTGGCGGTTCGATTCGGGACCAAGAGGTCATTGATGCAGCGAATCGTCTCGGTGTTTCCATGCTGTTTACTGGCCACAGGCTGTTCCGGCACTGAACGCATCATATGAGAAATGGGTCTCATTCATGTAGTATTGCCATATCGAGGAACCATGAGCGACCACGTTATTGCAGTACTTCCCGGCGATGGCACGGGGAAGGAAGTGGCGGTCGAAGCCCAGCGTATTTTGGACACGATCCAAGAGCATACGAACCATGGTTTTGAGCAGACTGTAATTCCTTGTGGTGGGCAGCATTATGCTGCTACTGGTGAGGAGTGGGCAGAAGGTTCCTTTGAGTTTTGTCGAGATGATGCAGATGCGATTTTCATGGGGGCAATCGGCTACCCAGGTGCACGACTCCCCAATGGTGATCTCGCGGGCGGCTCAGTCATCCTTGGAATGCGTAGTGGCTTGGATTTGTACGCAAACGTTCGACCAATTCGTCTCTACGAAGGGGTTCCGCACAAAGTCCACGGACGGTTCACAAACATCTGGGACCCTGATATGGTCGACATGGTTATTCTTCGTGAAAACACTGAAGGGCTCTATCATTCTCTTCTACACCGAAGTGCTCAGCGTGCGAAAGGATTGGAAGGTTATGAGCCTCCAGAAATCAAATTCCCTGGGCTGCATGGTGAAGTCGCTTACGATCCGAGGCCAATATCCTCGCACGGCTCGGAGCGACTGATCAAGATGGGATTTGATATCTGCAATACTCGAAATGGAGCGCCCGTCGATGGCGCTTCTCGAGTTTCATGCATTGACAAAAGCAATGTTACACGTGGCTGTCAGCTTTTCCGCAGAACCTTTGATGCGGTTGCGGCTTCATATCCGCATATGGAAAAGGACTACGGTTACATCGATGCGTTTACACAGTGGTTAACACGAACGCCTGAATTTTACGATGTCGTCGTAACCTCAAACATGTTTGGAGACATTGCAACCGATCTTGCGTCTGTCTTGCAAGGTGGAATGGGTATGGCCGCCTCTGGAAACATCGGTGATGACCATGCATTCTTTGAGCCAGTCCATGGCTCCGCCCCAAAGCACGCTGGACAAAACAAGGTCAACCCAATTGCAAGCATTAATTCTGTTCAAATGATGTTGGACTGGCTTGCGCGTCGCTCGAACGATGACGATTTGCTAAGTGTATCCAAAATTCTCGATCAAAGTGTTGCTGAGCACCTCAAAGACGGTTCTTCCTTGACCTACGATCTCGGCGGGACTGCTTCTTGTACCGATGTCGGAATCTCAATTGCAAATCGTCTTGCAGTTCATCTAAAAGAACGTTGATTCGGCTGAAGTTCCAACCGCACTTTTGCGTGTTACAACTACGATATACGTTTCAGCGAAGCGGAAGGACTGAAATCAAGCAGTCCTTCGACTGTCCATGGGGGAGGTCCAGATTGTAGAGAAGGGCGGCCGTCCTTCAACTCCGCTCCGAATTGCAGTTTTCTTTTCGGGGTCAGGAACCGGGATGAATGCACTTCTAATTCATCAAAATCAGGATGAATGTATCCATCGAACCGTTGTTTGTTTTACAGACAAAGATGACGCTGGAGGCATCGAATATGCAGAGCAACATGGAGTTCCTGTTGTTGTTGAAACCGTGGACTTCGATTTACCAAAAGAGGACAGGCGCCTTGAGCACGAATCGCGAATACGAAATAAGTTGGATGAATTTGATGTTGATCTTATCGTTTTGTCAGGGTACATGCGCTTGCTTTCCGCCGATTTTGTTCAGAGGTACTATCCCAAGATCATTAACATCCATCCTTCTTTGCTCCCTGCCTTCCCCGGGGCAGATGCGCACACGAAGGTATTGGCTTCCGGTGTTCGAGTAAGTGGTTGTACGGTGCATATTGTAGATTCTGGCATTGATTCGGGCCCGATTCTTGCTCAACGCCGCGTTCCTGTTTTTGATTCTGACACACGGGCTCTCCTCTCGAAAAGAATCCAGGTTGAGGAACACCAGATGTATCCAGAAATTATTGATCTGATTTGCTCAGGTCATCGATTTGGTCTGGATGATTAAAATTCTCCAATCGATTACCTAGGGAATTCAGGTTGTTACGCCCCAAGCCGGAGAACAGCTTGCTCAGACTCATTGCTTCAGGAAGGTTGGATTGTGCGGGTATGCGTGTTAGGGTGAATTGTTCATTCGCTTCGGTGTCAATAGGAACGCCTGGCGACTGAGCGAGGATCGTAGCAAGTGCACCATCATCAAGCCTGTACATATCGCATGGGAAGAGCTGTACCTCCTCATCGTGTTCCGCAACAAATGCGTAGATGACCTCGCCAAGCGAATTCGTATGAGGTGGGTCAAACCAACAATCGGATTCGAAATGATTCGCTCGTTTTCGGCTGCCACATGCGATGATGACTCTGCATCCTAGCGCTTCAAGTTTCTTGGATAAGATGTTGGTTGAGTCATAAAGCAATGCTTTGTCTTGACCCATTCGAGTGCTCTTTCCTCCTGCAAGAATTAGACACAGCAGCGACATGGCATTCACACAAGTTCGTCCAATGCAGACATCGCCTGTTCCAACTCATCGAGTAAATCTCTTACTCGGTCGAGAAGGGCCTGTCGTTCTCGATTGGAGCGTGCTTGCGGCAACCATTCGAGGAGGCGCCGAACATCTCTTGCATCACGCTCAACGGTCCATGTTAGAACCTGTTCAAGGACAGGGTCCTCCGTTGGTAAAAAGCGCTCTGCCATGATATCAGGAAGAGTCTGAGGCACATCAAGATACTCTTTCGATAAGTCGGTTGCGAATCCGTTCAAACAATTCCCCGCCTCGAGGTGTGCCGTGGAGGAGCGTTGTATGTGATTTTGCTCGAGATTCATCGAGTGAAAGGATGAGAACCATCAATTGAGCCCATACTTCGCTTTGAGCAGCGGCGTCACTAATCCAAGTGTCGGTAGGTAGTTCACGACCTCCTCGTAGGAATTCCTCTGCGGTTTCAAGAAAGACTTCTACGGACACACGGTCTTGGATTAATTGGAGAAATACGGTCCAGCCACTTTCCCCAAGTTCATCGTCGGACATATTCGCTAAAAGGAGGCCAACCAGTTTGAGATCCTCTCGGCCGCCGCGTTTCCAAATCTTTGGAATGAACTTTGCAATCTTCAATCGATCTTTTTCGTTGGTGAGCATCCATGAGGCAATGCGCCTCATTTCCGGATCAGGGGTGCCGATATGAAACGAATAATGCCCAGACTGAGCAAGGCGATCGGTCATTGACTTCGTCATCATACCAGGTACGCCGTAAGTGTACGCTTCACGGAGCATGGACAATCGCTTACTGCGGCGATTCGGAAAGGAAGAAAAGCCATCAAGATAATCATCGAGTGAGGTCGCTTTCATCGCGTTTCACCGTTGTTCTTTTTCCGAACGTTGTCGAATAAAGTTGTTACAACTCGAACTGAATCTCGAAGAGTGTTTAGGGTTTTTTCAACAACATTTGGGTCTTCAAATCGTTCCTTCACCATGTCTCTTAACTCTCGTTCGACGAGATTGTGTTCCTCATCGTCGATTGAAAATATTTCTCGAAGATGCGCCATGACTCTAAACTCGTCCTTGGAAAGTGATGCATTGATGATTGCTACCTCAAAGACTGTTTTGTAAACCTCGTGTTGCTCTTCGGCCGTGAGAATGTCCCCGTCCTCTGTTTCAGCATTGTCCATGATTGCTTGGTAGACCTCTGCAGGTTGGTGCGAATCGAGATTGAGGCAAGACGAGAGTCGGATGATAAGTCGCTTCTCCTCACGCGTGAGTACGCCATCGAGTAACATGACCTCGATTGTACTGCGAAATGCAGCAAGACGGTGCACTGATTCGGCGGACACGAACCGACGTAAGGAGAACTTCTTCTTGAACCCACGCGATGATTTCACCAATTTTTCAGGTTTTATTCAATCGGGAATCAGCGAATCTGATTTTTTCCCTTCATTTGTCCACAGGATTCAAAAGGGAAAAGCCACAGGGTCAATTGCTGAATCACATTCACTTGGTTGGACATTTATGTCAAACCGTTGCACTGCATCCCCAAGCGGGTTGATGCGCCGACTGTGAGGAGGCCGAAAGGAGGACTTTATTTGGGTCGAAAAAACAATTCAGGAAATAGACAAGGAAAAGCAATGAAGTACATGATTAAGGCTGACATCAAAGTCAACGGTACTGTACAGAGAAAGGATATCATTGGAGCAATCATGGGCCAGACTGAAGGTCTGCTCGGCGATGACTTGGAACTTAGGAAGTTGCAACGAACTGCTCGTGTTGGTCACGTTGATGTTGAGATGGAAACAAAAGGTGGAAAGGTGCACGGAATGATTCTCATTCCAAGCAGCATGGACAATGTCGAAACAGCAATCATCGGTTCCGCATTGGAAACCATCGATCGTATTGGTCCATGTCAAGCAAAGATTAGTGTTATTGAAATTTCAGATGTTCGCGCAACGAAGCGAACCGCTGTGGTCGATCGAGCAAAGGAACTCCTGCTTGCACTAGTAAACTCTGGGGAAGCCGCATCGAAGACTGTTGTCGAAGAAGTCCGCTCTGTTTTGACGGTCGGAACTGCAACCAATTTTCACGGTCTCACCTGCGGCCCGAACGTCCAAAGTTCCGATTCGCTCATTATTGTTGAAGGAAGAAACGATGTCATCAATTTGCTTAATTGTGGCGTGAAAAATGCAATTAGCGCTGACGGTGCTGGTAACATTAAGCAGGAGTTGATTGATTTAGCAAATGGAAAGCAATCTGTTACCCTTGCTATTGATGGCGATCGTGGTGGCGAGATGTTGTTCCGACAACTGCATGCTATTCTCAAAGTGGATTTTGTTGCACAAGCACCCGTCGGTCAAGAATGGGAGCTTCTGCCGCAGAAGACAATCACAAAAACATTGTCGATGAAAGTCGATGCTTCGAAATTTGCAAAAACCATGAAAGCTCAAGACAAAGAAGACGAGGAAAAACACGGTGGTAGCAACGATGAATGGGCCGAAGATATGACTGAAGTCTATGAGTCTGAAATTGCACCAGCTGAAATTCAAGAAATGTTCGATCACCAAGATAGTCTAGGGAAGAACAAAGCAGTGTTCATCCTTTCTGATGGTACAGCAAGTGAAGAAATGGGGGCTGGCTCAATAGCGAAATCGGCTGCTGGAACGGAAGGCGTCCAGGCTCTCATTATCAACGGCCCAATCAGTGATCGGATTCAGGAAATCGCGTCTGAAGCATCGATTTCAACCGTTGTAGGTACAAAACCTGGTAAGGGGTTTGACGTCAAGGGCGGCGCGAAATCATGGTTCTCAGAGACGCACCGTTGATTCCGTTACGTTCATTTCATTGTTCGATTAAGGTGAAATCATGGCGGATGAGTCCGAACCTTCCTCTGATCTTGATGAGGGCGCGTCGATGGATGGGCGAGATGGTGATGAGGAACAAGTTGATTCGTTTGAGATAATGGATGC
>DAPT01000009.1 GCA_002502215.1 Euryarchaeota archaeon UBA124 | reverse complement strand
CCAATATGACAATCGTAAATCCTAGACTGCAAAAGAATCTCATGGTGGATGACCTCACCGTCATTGTCCCATAACTGAATCAAACCGTTCACATCGGCTGTGAGAACCGCTCCTGTGGTTTCTGACACATCCACACAGGCCATTGATGCAGAGTGATTTCCGGTGTAAACCGCTTCTTGTTCTAGGTTTTCTCGACTGAGTTGCAAAATACCATTGTCTGGTGCATTGGTGTAGAGTTCTGCACCGTTGGGGGACCATTCAAGCAAATCAGCGTTCATTCGTGTAGCGTCACTTGCAACAATCGTACTTAGATCACCGGTGGAAATTGCATACACTGAATCAGTACCACTCGATGCGGTGCGGACAGTTAAGGCGAGTCTCGAATTGTCCGGTGACATGGAAGTGGCAGTAATTTCATTCGAGAAGACTCGTTCCTCAATGACGGTACCGGATTCTGTCATTTTGTACAAAATAGAGCCAAATGAGGCGAAGATGTGTCCATTCGAATCCATTTCGATGGTCCGCACACCTGAATCCGCATCTTCGACTTCCAATGCTTCAACGAAAAAGAAGCCGCTGGTCGAAGACGCACCCACTGAACTCAACATCGTGACGGAAACCAGAACAATTGCGAGCGCGTTTTTCAACAAGGCTCGTCTTTCCATGTACCGAACTAAGTTAACACTTACATAAACAATCCGTTATCTGAGCGGTTGTTTTGTTTTCAAAATGGAGCGGTTGGTTCTTGAAGGGAATTGCATTGGAAGGATTATGGCCAATCTACCTCGTGACGAGAATGGGAACCTCATCGTACGCATAGGGCACTCCCCCGATCCTGATGATGCGTTTATGTTCCACGCTATGACCACCAACGCGTTCCCAACACCCGGTTATAATTTCGTCCATGAATTGCAAGACATCGAGACGCTCAATCACCGCGCCATGAATTGCGAACTTGAAGTCTCAGCAGTATCGATTCACGCATACCCTGACATCGCTGAAAACTATGCACTCATGAATTGCGGTGCCTCGATGGGAGAAGGATACGGCCCAATGATTGTGTCAAAAAAGGGCTTATCACTTGAAGATGCTAAATCATCAATCATCGCTGTACCAGGCCTGAAAACCTCAGCTTATCTTGGCTTGCGATTGGCTTGGGGTGACGTGAACGTTGAAGTTGTTCCTTTTGATGAAATCATTCCTCGAGTTCTCGATGACACCTACCAATGTGGGTTGATTATTCATGAAGGACAACTAACGTATGTCGAACACGATCTTAACGTTTTGATCGATCTTGGTGTCTGGTGGAATAACCGTACGGATGGATGGCCAATGCCATTGGGTGGCAACGTTGTCCGTCGGGATCTTGGCAAAGACATTATGGAAGACATTACGATGTACACGAAGATGAGCATCGAACATTCGATTGAACACCCTGAAGAAGCGCTCGAATTTGCAAAAGCATGGGGCCGTGGAATCGACGATGAAACCAACCAGAAATTTGTGACGATGTATGTCAACGAACGAACCATCGATTACAAGCCAGAGGGTCGTTCATCCATTCGTAGATTTCTCCAAGAAGGTCAAGAACTGGGCATGATTCGCGAGGATTTTGACACTGCAAGTTTAACCTTCATCGGCGCAGTGGAGTGATTATGTTGAATCAGCGACCGCAAACCAGTGAGTTCGGCTCGGTCGATCCTGCTCCGCCTTCTGAAACAACTGAGTTGGAAGTACTTCGTAGCATACTTCTCGATGAAGATAAAAAAATGTTCCAACGAATGCGATCTGTATTCAAACTCCGGAACATACGAAGCCCAGAATCTTGTTTAGCATTGTGTGAAGCCTTTGGTTCAAGCAGCGCTTTGCTGCGCCATGAATTGGCTTACGTATTGGGGCAAATGCAACAAGACGAAGCCATCCCGACATTGAGTCGTATTCTTTCCGATCCGAATGAGCATGTGATGGTGAGACACGAGGCTGCAGAAGCCCTAGGTGCAATTGGAAATCCAATCGCTGTCAGCATCCTTCGGGAGCATCTGACGGATGTGAATCCAGAGGTAAGCGAATCCTGCGAAGTGGCACTCGATTTACTTGACTGGGTCAGCAAGAGTTCAGTTCCAGAATGACTACAATCCATCACGACATTTTAGAACCGTGACTTTCAGCAGCAAACAGGTGAGAAGATGCCCAACGAACATGTCCAACTTGCGCAGGCTCCAAACGGTGAAATTGGACCACGTTGCCACACCTGCGGTATCCGTCTAACATTTGGAAATGCCATGGTCCATAACCAGCATTACTACTGTTGGAATCACTACGTCGAAGTAAGCGGTGCAGACACGGTTACAGTCGTAGGTCAAACAGAGCAGAAATTCTACATGAAAAATGAGTAGGGTTGCGTTCAAGAACTGTGAACGCTAGGCATGATTATGGCTTCGACCGGCTGGGCGCGTTTCGCACACCGATTTGGTCAATATTACCGTACATCGACATTCTGGCGACCACCCCGTATGCCGAAAAGGGAGTGGATGTTCATTCCTTTCGGGGGGGCTCCTCCTTTGCGTCACAAGGCCTTTAGGAACGAGAATGAGTTACGACAATTTTTGTCTGAACGAGCGATGCATTCATGCTTCTATTCTACTGCTTATTGGCAGAAGCCTTACGAATTAAAAATGAACGACAAGCTTTGGCATGGAGCAGATCTCATCTTTGATTTGGATGGAGATCACCTTCCTGGCGTTACCGATCGGGACTTTCCTGGTATGTTGGATGTCATACGTGATCAGGCACACTCTCTTTGGAACGATTTTCTCCAACCAGAATTTGGTTTTGATGAATCTTTTCTACAGGTTACATTTTCTGGACATCGAGGATTTCATTTGCATTATCGTGATCCGTCGTTGTTTCATCTCGACTCAGAAGCCCGTCGTGAGTTGGTTTCCCACATTCGTGGTGAAGGTGTTGATGTCCATGGTGGTCTTACTCGATTTAGTGATCCCAATGCAAAAGGTTGGACAAAAAGAATCCGCAATCAAATACCAACCTTAATCGATAAACTTGTGACAATAGCCGAAGCAAATGAAGATTCATCCCGTGTCATGAAGGGGTTGCATCTCGGCCTCAAGGAAAATCTACAACGGGAAGGGAAACCTGGCAAAGGGCCGGCGAGTATTCAGAAATTAGCGGACATGTTTCTCCATGAAGAACGCCGTCAATCCGTTGCCAGCGGCCAGATTTCTCGATTAGGGTCTCATCAAGGTTTATTCCTGGATCTGGTTAAGTCCGATGCATCAATCGTGCTAGGTGCGGCAGGAGAAACCGATGAAGTCGTAACAATCGATGTACGTCGTCAAATTCGTTGGCCCACCTCTCTCCATGGTAAGACCGGCATGCGCGTAACAGAGTTCCCTCTTGAGCGACTTGATCGAGATGGATCGAATCCCTTTGACGCACTAACTGAAGCCTTCGTGTTTGGCAAAGAGAATCGTATCGATTTGGAAATAATTGTCGATGATGCAATCTTACGATTCGGAGAAACACAACACGACGTTTCTCGAGGGGATATGTTGCATGTGTCTGAATCTGCAGCAACATTTCTCAGTCTGAAAGGTTGGGCCAAATTGGTTTAATCATTTAGAAGGTTAGACATGCAATTTCTTGTTCTAATTGTGGTAAGGTTCAAGGGTAGAATCGCATCCAGTAGATTAGAGGTGAGTGAATGCGACGTCGAAAAAAGAACAAAACTCCACAGACTCCGCCCTCACCACTACCACCTTTGCCAGGTATGCCACCACTTCCAGGCGCTCAACTTCCTCCTTTGCCCGGCGCTCCGATGCCTGAGCCACTTCCACAGCCCGAATTACCACCAGCGCCTACCCCCGCACCGATTCCAGCCATCCCTGCGCCAGCTCCTGAACCTGCACCATCCATGGAATCCGAACCAGTTTCCAACGAGTACGGCGAATTGTGGGCAAAACGATCTGCAAAACCACTACCGCAAATATATGGTGCAATCGACCGTCTAGGACCTGGCGAGTCGGGTTCTCTCCTCGATCGATATGCGGACCGATTTGGGCATTCACTCGATCGAGACATCATCGTCTTGAGGAAGAAGGAACGTGAAGATGCACTCAATGAAACTCGCAATGCACCCGTCGTTGAGCTCCTTGATGAAGAAGAAACTGATCGCTTAACAGAAGTAGAAAATATGCTACGCGAATTAAAACCTCAATACAAATCTGCAAAAGCTGCAGGAGACAAAGATACTCTTCGTGTGCTTGTCCCGCAACTAGAGGAACTTATGGCAGAGCGTCGCTCTCTCATGAGTCAATCCGTTCCAGTCGAAGCCGTAGTAACAGAAGAAACGATTTCCGAAGAACAAGAAGATGATGAAGCAGATGAAGAAGAAGCAACCATGGACGAGGCAGACGAACTGTTTGCGCAATTCTTCACAATTGTCAATGACTTGCTTGGAGATGAGTTACCCGAGGAGGCTATTCAAGAATTTTTGGCTTCGGATGGTTTTGATCTTTTCAAGGAAGTCGGAGCAGACCCTGGTGCCATCGATGATGAGCGACGTGGTGAATTCTTCATGCTTATCGATGAGCAACTCGGTAACATGCCCGACGATTCGATCACAACCTTCGTAGAATCCGGTGACTTTGCCATCTACAAGCAGATTTCCGAAATGTACACATGAATGAGGCGAGAATATGGGACTACTCGACAAAGTTGAATCAAACGATAAGGAGCCTGCAAAAAAGGCAACTGCCAAAGCAGCCAAGGCAGCAAAACCTACCAAGGCAGCAAAACCAGCAAAGGCCGCGGCTGCAAAAGCCAAAAAGGAAAAGAAAAAGAAAGTCAAGAAAGCTCGCCCTGCAGGACTTTCCTCGGAATTTGAGATTGCACCTAAATTAAGCCGAGTTATCTGCTGGTGGGTTAATTTTATTGCAAACTTTTCTGTTCTTATCGGCGCATTGTTCATGTCCGCATTCACAGGTGGATCCAGTGGTGGTTTGGAAACAACAATTCTGTTCATCGTAGCGATTCTGGTGTGGTTGTTTAACGCTGTTTTCTTGCCGTTTTACACTGGTCGAAATCTTGGGCAATACACCTCGTCAACACGATACATCCGAGGCGATGGAACAAAACCAATGTTCCTTCATTCTCTCTTCGTCAACAACATTGGCCTACTGTCACTCATTGGATTTGTCATGGTATTCACGCAGGCTGGTTCCATTTCCGATGGTGGAACGGCACCGATTGTCCTGACATCCGTTGGCGCAGTATTCATGGTTCTTTGGATAATTAATTGGCAATTTACACGTAACAGCGATTTGAATCAAGGACTGTTTGATTTGATGTTTGGATCGTTTCTCGTTCGTTCTGCTCCTGAAGAAAAGGCAACGTCTGGATTCCGTGCAAGACTCGAAAGCATGAGCCAATTCGGTGAAAAGTATGCTAAGCGTGTTGAAGAACGTGCAAAGGCGAAGGAAGAAAAAATTGCATCAGAAGCATCTGCTGAGACGGAATCTGAAGAGGATTCTGCCGAAGAGGAAGATAACACCGATAATTGAAGGAATCAATCTTCATGCTGTCACATCGCTTTACAGCACTCTACGCGCATGCTTTGGTATGGATTGTCGTAGGGTTCCTTCTAACGTATCTTTTTGAGTGGATTTGGTTTGTTTACCTTCTTCCAATTGTTGCAATCGATTTATGGTTTGCAGTTTGTCTTTGTCTCATGCTGAGATTACCCACTCGACGGGTGAATGACGATCCTCCCAAACAATGGACATGGGAAGAACATCTCGTTGCAGGTTATCCTGTGCGTTGGTTGTCCAAATCCTTCACAGAGGGCAAGCCTCTTGCTCTTCTCATTCACGGATGGAATTCTCGTGCCTCAAACATGATCGGTCGTAGTAAAGTATACGAGAAGTTAGGATACAATTGCATTCTGTTTGAGATGCGTGCTCACGGTGGAAACAAACGTGTATCGAATTGGGCAGCATTGCACGTATGTTATGATCTTGAACAAGTCCTCCGAATATTCGATTCTCGGGGCATGCTCGATAATGGGTTTGTAATTCACGGTCACAGCTTGGGAGGGTTTGTCGCACAACGTGCAATGCGAGACGAAATAGAAACGTCAAAAAAGGCACTTGGAATGATACTTGAGTCACCTGTCACCTCCTATGTGTACATTAACAATCAAACCTGTGAATATCTGAAAATTCCGACGTCTTTGCACGGATTCATGATGAATCGATTATTGAAATACTATAATCGAATCAATGATAAGATTTTCACAGTTGATTCAATCGATAAACTCTCGACACCAAAGTGGGGTTTTCCATCATGCCCAACCTTGCTTGTGCAAGCCAAACATGACTTAACCTTGGGTAGGATACACGCAGATCTCCTTATCGATGTACACTCTACTCGAACATCGAATTTTTCGTATCACATCGTTGAAGAATTGAAGCATTCATATGAAGCCTCAAACAAGAAGAGGGATGAACTCATTGAAAACTGGATGGAGAAGAATTCACTCCTCTTCGCTTGAAATCGCTTGCTCACGTGCCAATTCTCGCATGTCATCAACTTCATCCAGTTCATCAACAATTTCTTCACCGAGGAGTGTTTCTAGGACGTCTTCCATTGTTAAAATACCAGAAGTTCCCCCAAATTCATCTTGGACAACAGCAAACTGTTGTCGACGTTCCAGCAACATATCCAACGCAACATCAACGCTTTGTTGGGTCGTTAGGAAGTGTACTGGTTTCATGAACTCCTTGATTACTCGATCCCATTCATCACGGCTTGCTGCAACCAACAATTCAGATCGTATGACCAAGCCTTGGATTTCGTCAACGGTCTCTGAGTAGACAGGCATGCGTGAGAATCGTAAGACTGGATATTCGTCAAGGACTTCGCGAACGGTCAAATCTTGTTGCAAGGCAGTGACGACTACACGTGGTGTCATAACTTCAGTTATCGGTATCTCGCGGAGTCTCAAGAGGTTATGAATGACGGTTTCTTCGTCTTCCATGAGTGCGCCTTCTTCTTCACCAAGATCAGCAAGTGCAACAAGATCATCACGGGTAACGAGTTGACCATCTGCACTAGGTAGGATCTTCTTCATCCACTGTATTGGAGCAATGATGAAGACGAGTGCAACGGTAATCGTGTGGAGTGTTCTCCCTGTCATTAAGGACAATTGTCTCCAGTATGCTGTACCCAATGTTTTGGGTATGATTTCTGAGAGGAAAAGCACTGCGAGGGTGAGTATCACCGAGGCTATCGTTAGATATTCGTTACCAAATTGATTCTGTACCTCGGAACCGACACCAGCAGCACCCATTGTGTGTGCAATCGTGTTCAGGGTTAGAATGGCCGTCAGAGGCTTGACTGCATCATCAGCTTTGAGTTTCGACCAAACATCTCCACGTCTGTCACCATCACGTTGCCACACGGCAACTTGCGTATTAGGAATTGAAAGAACAACCGCTTCTAGAATTGAACAAAGAAACGAGACACCGAGGGCTAATGCTGTGTAAAAAATGAGTAAAGTAAGGTTCATGTTGAACGGGAACTCCTGTCCTTTGGATGGTTTAGCCACGACCTTCTGCTTCTTGAAAATGTTGTTTTCTGTTAAACGGTGGGGTTGATTTGAAAATCAATGCCGATTAGGGACAAACATGGCGGACGGTGACCACGTACTGGTTTGTGTCGCTTGGCCGTATGCAAATGGACCCCTACATCTTGGGCATGTTGCTGGATGTTACCTCCCTCCTGACATTTACGCTCGTTTCGAGAGAGCACGTGGCAACCGAGTATTGATGGTATCTGGATCGGATGAACACGGAACACCAATCACCGTAACTGCTGAACAAAATGGCGTCTCATCGCAAGACATCGTCGATGAATACCACAGTGTTAACTCGAAAGCTTTGCTGGATTTAGGCTGCACATGGATGCCCAACATCGATTCACGTGGCTCTTCCTATGGTGGTTCATTGTTTAATCGAACAACTGATATTCGCCATAAAAAGAAAGTTCAATCAAATTTCAAGTTACTTTATGATGCAGGATTTTTCGAAAAAAGGACGATGCAACAATATTTCGAGGTTCATCCTGACGGAGGGGGACGGTTTCTCCCAGATCGTTACATCGAGGGTGTCTGTCCTTCTTGTGGTGCAGATGGTGCACGTGGAGATCAATGTGATGCATGCGGAGCCACGTACGAGTCTTATGAACTAAAAAATCCGATTTCCAAAATGAATCCAGAACTACCTGTCGAAATCCGAGATACGGAACACCTTTTCTATCGTCTTGACTTGTTTCAAAAAGCACTCGAGCAGCACGCAGAAAACAATCATTCTGTCTGGAAACCGAATGTTCGAGCAATGACAAAGCAATGGTTGGATATGGGGCTGCGACCGCGGGCAGTTACCAGAGATTTAGAGTGGGGCATTGAGGTCCCTCTCGAAGGAGACGATTGGCATGGAAAATGCATTTACGTGTGGTTTGAAGCAGTCCAAGGTTATCTAACATGTTCACAAATCTGGTCAGAAGAGTACGATGATGGCTCATCATGGGAAAACTGGTGGATTGAAAATGACATTTTATCTCAACGCCATTATTACTTCCTGGGTAAGGACAACGTTCCCTTCCACACCGTTATTTGGCCAGCAATTCTGATGGGCCTCAATCATGCGCGTAATGGAAAGAACGCAAATCACCCTATTGAATTACCATCGACAGGAGACCTTCGATTGGAGGACAACGTCCCTGCAATGGAATACCTCATGTTAGGTGGAGGCCAATTCTCCAAATCAAGGAAACATGCAATTTGGCTTCCATCGTTTTTGGATCGATTTGACCCCGATACACTGCGTTACTATCTTAGCATCAACATGCCTGAATCCCACGATACAGATTTTACTTGGAAGGAGTTCGTCGATCGCATCAACAATGAACTCATCGCGACATATGGCAACTTTGCGAACAGGGTGCTTTCACTTGCAAACCGTCTCCCAGAAACACCAGGCGGTGAGTCTTTACCGGCTTTTGATACAATTGAAACATACGACTCAATGTGTTCAACGCTGGAACAGTTGCATGCGGACACGACTACTTCGCTTGAAAAGCATCGATACAAAGAAGCTTTGCGAACGGCGATGACCGCTGCACAACATGGTAACCAATTGTTGCAAGCATCAACCCCTTGGAAGCATCTTAAATCCGAAGTTGGTGCTACAGGACGAATTGAATCTCTCTCATCACTTGCATTCGGTTGGAGAATTTGTCGATACCTTGCCATCGTTACCAACCCTTTCTTGCCATTCAGCGCCCAAAGATTATGGAACATGCTTGGTATTGAAGAGGAGCTAAGTGACACGAATTGGCATCAAGCCATTGATTGGTCTGTCCCTGTATGCAATCCATCCTCCTCTTATGAACCGCTCTTCAAACGGTTGGATGTTGATGAAATCGTAAAAGAAGAGCAATCACTTGTTGAGGATGCACCACAATCAAACAAAGTAAATCACGACGTCAAAGGCGGAAAAAAGGAGAAAAATAACATGAATAAACAAGCACCTGAAGGAATCGAATATCTTGATTTTGACACCTTTATGAAAGTAGAATTACGCACCGGAAAAATCGTATCCGTGGAAGACCATCCGAATGCTGATCGACTTTTCGTAGTTACACTTGACGATGGAAGCAACGATGGGCGAACAATATGTGCTGGAATTAAGGAATATTATTCAGCAAATGAGCTTCTCGACAAGACCGTTGTATTTGTCGCCAACTTGCAACCACGACCTCTACGGGGTGTCCTAAGTCAAGGCATGATGCTCGCAGCTGACGATGAGGATGGTAACGTCAAGTTGGTTACCATCGACGGAGAAATAAAAACAGGTTCATTGGTTCGATAATTTAATTCTGACAGCATCCATGCATTTTCTCGAATAGATTCGTCCGTCTTCAATCAAGGTAGGCAACGATGTTCGCATCTCGACTCCATACGATTCCGGTAGCGATTCAAGATTGATTTGGACATTGAAAACAGCACCTTTCAATGCAGCCGATGCTAGAAGACCTGCAACACCTGCATCCGAAGCAGCATTCGGGTTTCCTTTTTCGGTTAATTCTGGCAATAATTTTAGCAATTTCATTGACGCTTTTGCGGTACGATAAGGCACAACTGCAGCACTCAATGTAGCGGTTCGAATCGAATCTCTGCGTTCATTTTTTTCTTCATCAGTGCTTTTAGGCAATCGGAACGCCTCAACCACAGCATCGAAGGATTCGCTGTCTTCTAATGCCAACGTTAGTCCCTCATCAAGCAGGGGTGTCGCAACCGCTTTCACCTGGTTTGCTATTTCCCATCCGGATTCATACGTCTCCTTTGACAGCGTTAAATCACTCACCATTATTGCGAGCGCTGCCGCTTGTCCGAGTGCTACACCTACAGCTGATCCACCTCCGGGAGTTGGCGCATCACTGGCTAGGGCATCCTGAAATTCTCGTAATGTTTTGTCTGCCCACGTCATGCTTCCCTCTCCATTATTGCCCATTCGATGATTCGCTCTTTTGGTTCGAATTTACTTATTGAATTCAAGCCAAGTCTTTCAATTGCTATATTGATGTATTCTGATTCCGTTAAGTCATCACCTCCGTACCATCGGCCTGCTTCAAGCATTGCCTCGAGCGGGACCAATCCAACAAGTTCACTCCCTTTTGTAGCACTGTTCATATTTTTGCAGAGATTATCAATCGTATCAAATGCATGATGAAGATTGATGGTTTTGTAATCTTGCAGATTCATTGAAACCTGACTAATGGCGTGGGATTCAAGTGGAACTCCCATTCCTTGTACGCCTAACAACAGACCTCTGGTTCGGAATTTCTGAGAGCCATCCGGAGATTTCAATAATCGTCCAGAACTTCGTACCAGGGAACCGATTTGCTGTGCAACATACGGATCAGAATCGTCGATGTTTACGTTGTATGCCAGCAATATGTCGCGTGCGCCTATCGTAATGCCACCACTTTTCTGAGAGATTTCGTTCCACTCGTCGGATCCAAAATCTGGCATACGAGTATCATCTGTGTGAACGTTTGTTGAATTGTTAAAACGATCTTTAAGCCCCTCATACTCACCTTTTCGTAGAGCTGATAAAGATCTTCGCATATCAGATGAGGAAGCAAATCCGTACAGAAAAACAGGTACGTTTTGTTCAGCGACTTGACGTGCTACACGTTGAGCCATCGCAACACAATCATGCATGGTAACCCCACGAATAGGGATGAATGGACATACGTCTACGCAGCCCATGCGTGGATGTTCACCTGTATGCGTCCGCATGTCAATTTCTTCAATTGCTTTCTTGAT
>DAPT01000050.1 GCA_002502215.1 Euryarchaeota archaeon UBA124 | reverse complement strand
TATCGAGAAGGCCAGTGGCGTCAACGTTGCTGGTGAAATTGTTGATTTCGTCATCAACGATGCCGTGTTCACGGAAGTTGAGTTGGACAAATTATTGCGAACCGTTCCCGGTGAGGGTGTTCTGTCCATTCAATTGCTCCATCATACGAATCTCATTGGCCATTCAATCGATGAAATCTTTGCTAACAGTGGCCAGCCTTCCGTCTATGCGCTTAGTCGAGGTGAACGAATGATGTGGAATCCAGAGTTGAGCGTTCAACTTCGCTACGATGATGTCTTGATCTGTTACGGTGAATTGGATTCATTGCGGGCAACGCTCCGTAAAGCCGTTTTGATGTCTCCGCCAATCGTAACCGATTTGCCACCGGGCGAAGAGACGAACGCATGAGGTTTTAATATGAAAACGGCATGAGGTTTTAATATGAAAACGAAAGCTAGCATGCTCGCCATACTGATTATCCTTACAATTAGCCTTCCAACCTTTTTGCCATCAGCATCAGCAGACAATGAAAGCAATACTGCGACGATCTTGGTTGATTCTTCAACCGATTATATTTGTTCGCCCGATTGCGGATCAGAAGGCGTGGATGAATTCGACTGGTACCGAGTTACCGTGGAGCCCTACACCATCTCGCAAATATTTGTAGAAAATCTCGATGATATTGCGTCAGTCACAATGCATGCATCCGTTTACACAACCGATTTATTGGACCCCGAACAACAGTTTGAAATCGATGCCGGCAACAACGAAAGTTTCCTGTTGAACAACTCCATCAATGCTACGGTGGATTTCTTTGTCGAAATAACAACCATCGATGGATGGGGCGATGATGGCTCCAACTATGTCATCAGTCGAACCGATGAGAGCGACAACTTCTGGCAAGTTGCTACTCCAATACAATCTGGTTCGTTCCTTCCTGAGGGTTTGGTGTGTATCTCTGATTGCCAAAATGGTGTTATCGACGGCGAAGATTGGTACCAAGTAGCTCTTGATACCGACCAACAAGTCGCAGTTGTGGCTGAGGAACTCTCTTGGTTCACATACCTTGATTTTGAGTTGTATCAACTTGTTAATGGCAATATCGAAACCTTTGCTTACGAATATCATGGTGGAAGCGCAGGGGGATTACAAGATTACAGCGTTCGTGCATGGTTTAACACCACAGAAGCATCAACCTACCTTATTCGAGTGTATACCTCGGAACCCGACCCGGTTCTCTACAATCTCTCCGTCTCAATCGGCACATGGGTCGACGTCGTCGAGGATGATTTCCATTGGGTGAGTTTTCCAAACGTGAAATTCGGTGATGAAATACGAGTACAAGCTGTTCGGACCGATGCTCCGAACGATCTCGACGTATTGATGTTCAACGCAGATGCGTTCGAAGAATACCGTTTGGGCGTTGCAGATGGATCCGGTAGTTCGCCTGAGGAACTTCTTGCCGAGGAGGATTGTCTTGTTTGTTCGATTCAATTTACTGTGACACCAGAAGAATCCGGCTTGTTGAATGTCAAACCTGAGACAACACACGATGCTCAACAAGAGATTTCATGGTCTCCAACGTTGTTCCTCGTGGCAGATTATACTGATTATCGTAGCAATCCTCCTGCAAACGGCGAAGTCGATGTTGCCAGTATTTTCCTTTCCATCAGTGTCCTTGAATCGCAGTCCATATCAGAAAATTATCAGGTGTTCGAAGAAGAGGTCAACGGTGATTGGACGCTTGTTCACTCGGGAACAACGTCCACAGGTTCAATCCAGCCACCGATGGGAGGTTGGATGAGTGATGTAACAGAAATAGATGATGGGTTCACAAAAACGGTGTACAAAGTCGAGGTTCGAGGTGATTTGACCAATCAACTTCTCTCAGTTTCAACCTTTGAAGTCACAAACCTCCTTCCCGTGGCAAAAATGCAAATTAGCGGCGACATAGGGGGGTCCTTCAAACAAGGGTTACCAGTCGTTTTCGATGGGACAACCTCTTGGGACGGAGATAACGATGTACTCAGTTATTCATGGATACTTGATGGTGTTGAGTTGTCAACCGAACCAATGTTTGAAGCTGAATTTATGGAAGGTGATTATCTCCTTGAATTCGAAGTCGAAGATGAATTTGGGGCTCAATCGCGCTTGACTCAGGCATTCTCGGTCGATTCAGTCTCGCTTGATGGGTTCAATCAGAATGTCAACATCACTGTACTTGATGAAACAGTCGCAACAATCACAACCGTGAATGTGAACACGCAAGAAACATCAATTGCTCCATCGTGGACTGATTTTGAATTCATTTCGAGAGGAATTGGAATCGGAATTAACGTCGAATCAAGAATCACACAAACAACACAGTACGATCTTGTATTAATCTACAGTGACAACCAAATGTCTTTTGAGAAGGTCAATCAAACAATCACCACAGAAACAGCACTAAAAATGAATCTTGCTGTCTTCATTCGGGATTTGGGCACGAACAATGTCACAATCTACGACATGCCAATGCCATCGGAAGGACAAATTTACGAGGGCCAATCTTGGTTCCCTGTTGGGTTGTTTGACCGCGTGTATTATTGGGGTGAACTAGCCGTTATTGATACAACAACGGGCACGGACAGCACAAACACCGTGAGTGTTGATGTTGAAATTCCAGCGCTGGATCTTATGGATTACATTACAAGCATCGCAAGCAACATTCCTGGGTCACAAGTTCCGCTTCTCGTTCTTGGAATAGCAATCGATTACAACCTATACATCGATATTGACCTTCAGGTCGATGTTCACAATGACGGCGAAATCGTTGAAATGGTTGTCCAAACTGGTGCTTCAACACCTGAAATCCTGCCAAGCACCCCGGTTGATTTGCAGCCTGATGGGTCCATCCAATACTTCTCTTATTCAGACACGGAATCATCAATCGAAATCTTTGGTTCCATCGGACTGCGTCTCAGAATTGCTCAACCTGCATGGTTGACAACAGGGCTCGGTTTCATCGTCGAAGATCCGATGTTCTTGGAAGGTGAATGGGAAGCAAAATTGGTGAATTCAACTGGCCCTATTGGAACCAGTTCCTCTATGGCATACTCACTCTCGGACCAGCTTCTCACAATTGCTGTAAATCAAACTGTTGAGGAACCTCCTGAAGAAAACGAAACTGAGAACAATACAGAGGAGAACAACTCCTCTCTAACGAATGAAACTACAGTTGAGAGTCCTTTGGACAACGCCACAGAGAATCAAACCAATGAAACCCAAGATACCCAGGATGATACAGAAACACCTGGCGAACAAACCGATGATGCAGATACGTCGTCGGAAGCGTTTGATTTGCTCGATTATGCGCTTTATGGAGGCATTGTAGCCGCCGTCTTATTGCTGTTCATGGTCTTTGGACTACTTCGAAGAAAAAAGCCACCTAAGAGCCCACAGCAAACAAATCAACCCTCATGGGAATTCAATCCGGGCAATTCATGGTAATCTTCTCGACCGCTTTTTCAAATGAAAGCATCGCTTGAGCCCCATTCCGTATTTCATTCAACAGATTCATATGGAGGTGTGCATACTGCAATGCGTCCGCAAGGACACGGGATGCACATCCGCTTCGGCGGAACAGCGAGGCAATGATGCCATATGGAGAGAAAGTACACACAGCCGAAGGCTCAACGACCGAGCCAGCTTCGTCTAACCGATGAAGACATTCAGCTTCCTCCACGTCTTGTTCACATCCAGAACCTTCCATGGCTGGATTGTTACGATCAACAACTTCGTACGGAAAACAAATCCGAAAACACGCGCAAAACCTACCTCAATGGGCTGCGGGCGCTTGTTGAGACACCGCTCCCTGGTGAAGAGATTCTCAGTGAATCCGATCTAGAATCGATGGATGTTGTCATGCTGGCGAAACGGCTTGAGCCACTGAATGGACGAATCGATCGTTGGACACATTCCATGAGCGAATTGAGCCCTTCAACCTACAATGCTCGCCTTGCGGCAGCTCGTCACATAATCAAGTGGCTTGGCCATCGCTGGCCTGACCATCTGGTTCGCGCCCGAACAGGACGTAAACTACCTCGAACCTTGACCCGACGTGAACTTACTTCGGTCATCGAGGCAGCAAACACATCGGAAAATGCCATCGCATCGGTGGTTGTAACGGTCTTGTTGGATACGGGAATGCGTGTTTCTGAACTCTGCAATCTCAACCTTTCCGATATGGAACTCGAGGGATTGCATGCCAAGGTGATTGGAGGTAAGGGTGACAAGGACCGTATCGTTCTGTTTACACAACGAACCAAGAATTGCATCGATGCATACCTTCCAATCCGTTCCTCTCGACTTCGAGAGGATGAACACCCCTTCCTACTCAATCAAGCAGGTCGACGTTTGCAACCACGTGGTGTTCAACGCCTGATGGATCAACTCGCAATCGAAGCAGGATTACCGAAAGGGAAACTTACACCACACGTCCTGCGGCATAATTTTGCAACAGGATTGCTCGAACGCGGAGCAGACCTCGTCACCATCCAGCGGCTGCTTGGCCACACCAGCATTGCAACGACTCGCGTCTATCTCGATATCTCCGATCAAACCCTGCGTGAAGTGTATCATCGTGCTCAATCCATGCGTCAGACAATGGATGAGGAGCAAGCACTTCAGGATGGAGAACTCATCGAACAAGAAGGTGGAACCGAAACCTTCGGTATCGATGTTTCACGAACGTGAGCGTTTTCGCTTCTCAGTCGATTCAGGCCCTGCCCACGCTCGATGTGGCGTAACATCTTTGCCAGAATGTCCTGGAATGGGGCAGTGCTTCCCAGATCGACATCGTGAGCAGTTTTCTTTTGAAGGTAGTTCGACGGTCTTTCGTAAACGACCGTACTTCCGCCTTGGCATAGGAAACCATCAATCGAGACGGTTTTACAATGTAGCGCTTGTATTGAATCAGTTCTTGCGGAACCAAGGCATGTCGGTCACGCTTCGTGGAACCTTCAGGGTCTTCCCTTTGCGACCATCGTCGGACTTGACGGCTTTCACCTTCTGGTCCCCCTTTGTCTTCTGGACGGTCTTTTCTGCGACTTTCTTCCCAGCAGCGGTCGCCTTTGATGCGGCTTTCTTTGCCGTCGCTTTTGCTTTCGATGTGGCCTTTTTTGCTGTTCCCTTGGCTTTTGCAACGGTCTTCTTCGCAGTGGATTTTGCGCTCTTTGCTGCGACAGCTGCCGCTAATTTAGCGGCGCTTGCTTTGTTCAAACCAGCCTTCTCGAGACCAGCTTTACCTGCTTTTGCAATC
>DAPT01000114.1 GCA_002502215.1 Euryarchaeota archaeon UBA124 | reverse complement strand
ATCGTATACGCAATATAGTAACAAAAACAAAACACTGTTAGCC
Source organism: Euryarchaeota archaeon UBA124 (assembly GCA_002502215.1). Lineage (GTDB taxonomy): Archaea > Thermoplasmatota > Poseidoniia > Poseidoniales > Poseidoniaceae > MGIIa-L2. The sequence goes on along the minus strand of DAPT01000114.1, from coordinate 4,883 downwards.
AAGAAACAACAAGGAGTGTTGATTGGTTACAGGACCTCATGTCTGAGAAATGATTTTTCCGATTCTTGATGAGGATGTATGCCCAATTGATCCAATATAACCACATCACGAAGGCTAACAGCAAGTGGATAACAGGGTTTTGAATAACTGAAGTATCTCTCCATATCCGATGGACAGCAATCATGAAGAATCCAGCAAATCCGAGCCCTGCTAATTGTTTAGGATGTGGTAATGCATAAGGAATGAGAAGTGAAAAAATCATCAGATGGTAGCCATAGTGCACCTTCGAATAGAATATGAAAACCCACAAAATGCACAATACAAAAGCGGGTACAATTTCAATTTTCTCCAACAAGGCTGCGACCCATGTCATGAGCAATGCGAGGACAAAAATCAAGTGTAGAAAGGAACTTGGTACAAAGTAGATATATTCTCCAAAAAATCGCCAAAACGACATCCCACGTTGTTCAACATCGGAAACGGTTTCGGCTAGTTGTTCGCCAGAGGCTGGTTGCTGGCCAGTGAGGTAAAAATTGAGAAACTGCAAAAATTCGTCGGGCGCATAGAGTAGAAATGGTAATGTCACAAGTATACCTATCCCAAGTCCAATTACCATTGCATTGAATCGATCTTCCCATAACTTTGGCCCAATGGCAGAGAGGGGTGCACAGAGCGCTGGAAACACCTTTGTCATTGCTCCCAAACCAAAAACTGCAGCAGCTTTGTACCAACTTTTGCGAACAATGAACAAAAGCGCAAGAAGTAAGAAACTCACAATTATCGCATCATCCTGCATCATCATTATCGTGGTGTACATTGAAAAAGGCGACACGATGAAAAAAACAGAACCCGCAACCGCATAACGTTTCTCGAAAAATGAGATCAGAATTTGATACAGAATGACCGATGACAAGAAAACAAACATGGCAAACCAGCAAACCCAAATCAATGCAGTGTTCCCTAAGAGTACAGCAGGAACGAAGAGGTAATTGATGATGGGTGGAGACAATGTTACGTATTCTGTGTCTCTGTAGAGTAAATCTCCATCAAGAATCGTCTCCGCACGATCTCTGAAAATATCCAAATCTTTGTGTTCAACTCTCGCTGAATCATTCTCTATCTCGTATGCAATGACCAGTGGTGCACAAATTATGAAGGTTAAGAACAGGAGCACAAGGTAAATTTTCTCGTTCGAGAAAGCCCCCAACCTCTCAAACAATTGAACGAACCTTTGGTTGGTTTTTCCAACGAAATTTCGAAGTTTGTCAATTAAACTTGACATGTCGATTACTCGTTTCGACCCGACTTTGTTTGTGATATATATGTTCCCCAGTGAATATCTATTTGGCCCCTCTCTATGTCGGCCGTTTATGGATGCCGAGCAATTAGATTTGTCAATCATAGTTCCTGTTCTTGATGAGGAAGATAATTTGATTCCACTGGTTGAGGAAATAAAGTCAATTCTTGAGGATATGCCTTTTGAGATTATTTTTATCGATGACGGTTCAACAGACAACTCACTTAAAATTATGACGGATTTGAAAGGAACAGAAAGCAATGTTCGAGTCATTAAACACAGGCGAAACTTCGGAAAAGCAGTCGCTCTTAAGACAGGGTTTGCTGCTGCGAAGGGCCAAATTTCGATCACAATGGATGGCGATTTGCAGGACAATCCCTCAGAGATACCTCGGTTTATTGAAGAAATTGAGAAAGGAAACGACATTGTTTGTGGCTGGAGGGCAAAGCGTCGCGACAACATCTTCAAACGCTGGCCGTCGAAAATATACAACCGATTGGTTCGATTGATGTGCGGAATCAAAATACATGACATGAATTGTGGTTTCAAGGCTTACGACACAGATTTAGCAAAATCGCTCAACTTGTATGGCGACATGCACAGGTACACGCCAGTGCTTGGGAAAATGAATGGTGCTAGGATTAGTGAGATTGCGATCAATCACCGCCCACGCTTGCATGGGAAATCGAAATATGGGTCAAAGCGACTCTTACGCGGTTTTTTCGACCTCATCACGGTCTCCTTTCTGATGGCTTTTCTTGAACGGCCGATGCATTTGTTCGGCAAAGTAGGGGGTTTCCTTTCAACGGTAGGTCTAGCAATCTGCAGTTATTTGGTCATCGTCAAGTACGCCTTTGATGAGGGTATTGGGGATCGTCCACTTCTTTCTTTAGGAATTTTGTTGATTATCATTGGAGTCCAGTTCTTCCTGTTGGGGTTACTTGGAGAAACAATCACATATCGTTCAAGCGAGAACAATACAAACCAGTCAGCAAGCAAAGAGTTGTAACTACTCTTGTTCGAACCTTTCTTTTGAAAACATGAGTGTTCCTATTCCAAAGGTAACGACTTCAGTGAAAATATTGATCAATCTCGATAGAACCACAAGAATTCCAGCCACACCTCCGCCAATAAAGAACGTTAGATTGACTGTGAAAACCCCTTCGCGAGCGCCGAGTCCTGCCGGAAGAAAGAATGCAGAAAATCCAGCCAACCAAGCAAGAGAAAAGGCACCGATGAGGTGCAGTAAGGAAGCATCAACACCAAGTCCCATTAAGATGAATTTGTGCGCTAATCCCCACAGAAGCCATGAAAGCATCATGAGAATGAGTGTAATTGAATAAATTCTACGAGTCATGGTTGTCTCTTCATCCCATTCACCCCGTCCTAACAACGCAAACGGCTTCCGTACGGCTTTTTGTGTCAGTTTAGGACTAATAACAGGAAACAAACTTGCGATTGCAATAGAAATCAATGCTCCTTTTGCAGAGAATGAAATTCCCTCCAAGTCGAGAAGAAAGAGGCCAGCTAATACAGCGGAAGAAATACTGATGATCAATTCCCACACAAACGATTCCAAGACAATTCCTTTCCCATACCTTCGGGCGACGTAGACTCTTCCGGCTATGAGGCTAACCTTTCCAGGCACATACTTTGCAATATTCGTTGTCCACCATATAGCAAAACACATTCGATAAGAAACGTCTTTACCACAACCAAGCATCAAAAATTTCCAGATAATTGGACTCAGAGCAACGACTCCGAATATGCACAACACCGATAAGAAAATGATTGGCTCGGAGCTGAATAACGTATCAATAACATCGATTTCACTTGCTTGAATTTGTTGCCAAACGAACCAAAAGGAAAGAAGGACAATGACGGCAGTTAGCGATTTGCCGACTATTGTAGACACATTTGTGGAGTGAGTGCGAGTCTCCATTCAATCAACTCCATACCATTGTTTCATTGCAGTTATCAGCGACTCAGATGAGTACTTTCTTGCAACTTCAGCATGAGCATGATGAGAAAATTGCTCTCTTTTTCCAATATCTTGAATCAAATCTACCATTGCCATATGCAGGGCATCTACGTTGTTTTCAGGTACGATAATTCCAGATTTTTCATGTTCTATCGTTTCCTTGATTCCTCCACAATCGGTACCAATGACTGGAACGCCACTCATCATCGCTTCGAGCACTACAAGTCCAAGACCTTCCTTCTCCCCCAATGCGGTTGTCTTTGAAGGCAAGATGAATAAATCGGCATTTTCATAGAAACCTGCAATTTCGCTTCGTTGTTTGGAACCATGGAACACGACCTTCTCTTCGATCTGTTCTTGACGAGACAATTGCTCTAGGTAATCGAGCTCAGGACCATCACCTACAATGTCCAATGCGTAGTCAGACAATGAATCATGTTCCGAAAATTTCCTAAACGCTTTGATGAGGATATCAACCCCTTTTACTTCCATGAGCCGTCCGACAAAGAGGATTCGTTTTGTTTCACGGGGTTTGGAGGCAGGTCGAGAGAAATTTTCCAGTCCGAAGACCATCGGTAATACGAAGTCTCGACCTCCTGTATCTCCATAACGTCGTTCTATGATTGATCGAAGTTCCTCGGATACGAAATGAAGATTACGAGCAGAATGAATTGCTTTCTTTGCTAAACGTTGAGCGATTCTCATTTTATCGATTAAAAACACATCAGTACCGTGCATCGATATGAAGAGAGGGGGCTTCCTTCCCATCGCCTTCTTAGTTACATACCCACCTGGGATGAGCCAGTGGGCGTGAACGATGTCAGGATTTAATTCTCGAACGAGTTTTTTGGTCGCCTTCTTCCACCTTCTCAAAAAGGTGTAAAAAAGGAACGCCTTGCCTATCGATTTCTTGACTTGCTTGTGCATATCTCCGCGATAAGCAAGCGTTTGACTCTCCTCTTTCGCATATGCGAATCTTCGAATTTCGACACCTTCGATTATCTCTTGAAGAGGGAGGCCGGGTGCATGAGGGCAATGAACCACGACTCGAGCAAAGGAAAGGCATACCTTTGCTAATTCATGCATAAATGGTGCAACATGGTCGTTCTTATGTCTTGGATAGACATGTGTATTGAACAGGATGATTGGTTTGGAATTCAAATCATCATCCATGTTTTCTCGTTTGATTCATAACTTATTATTCATCCTCCTGTATAGAGGATTTTTTGCTTTCTCGTGAGCAATACCATAGATACCGTTTCTATTGTATCGTCAATAGAATACTTTGCAATCTTGTAATTATTTTGTAGCCATGGGAGGTTTAGTGATAGTATGTACTTGAACAAAATGGTAGCATTATTGATGATTGCGCTCATGGCGAGCGTTGGCCTAGCTGGTTGTGTTGGAAACGATGACGGAGACGATGACGATCTTTCTGTCACACTGATTGACCTAACACAAGCAACAACAACCGATTGCCCTGATGGTGGGACAACCATCTACACAGGTCTTGATGACGACAACGATGGCGTCCTCGATACAGATGAGCGTGACACAACGTTCCACGCATGCAACGGTGCAGATGGTTCCAATGGTGCCGATGGT
>DAPT01000062.1 GCA_002502215.1 Euryarchaeota archaeon UBA124 | reverse complement strand
TAATCATTGATGACACCCTCACCGTCGCAAACGGGTGCGTCCTTCCATGGCGTCAATCAATGTCCCCAGGGTGGTATAAAAAACTGCTAAAACAAGTATGTGAGCATTATGGAATTTCTCCGAACATTCCATTCGGACTTCTGGATGAAGATGCGAAAGACATTCTCCTCTACGGCTCTGGCTCAACGATAATCTATTTTCACTTCGAATCCGACAATGGTTCAGTTTACAAGATGAATCGGCCATGGGAGGGAATCATTGCCCGACTTGAGCGAACATATGCAGAAACCTCATCCGATCGTACCCGAAACAGACTTATTTCCTGCATGACCGATCTGGACTGTCATGCCTGCCATGGTGAAAAACTGAATCCAGCAGCGCGGTTTGTTACTGTTGGTGGAATCCGACTTCCTGAGGTTAGCAAAAGCTCCGTTCATGAAGCGTATCAGTTGATTAAAGCCCTCCACCCTGAAGCTGCTGGCCCTCCAGAACAATATGCTGATGTTCTGACCGCACTTGACGATCGGTCGCTGTTCATCGGAAGTGAAATTCTTAAAGAAATCGAAAATAGACTTGGCTTCCTTGATTCGGTTGGACTTGATTACCTAACCTTGGATCGAAAAGCCAACACACTTTCAGGCGGCGAGAGTCAACGGATTCGACTCGCTACACAAATCGGTTCACGTCTAACCGGTGTGATGTACGTTCTTGACGAACCATCGATAGGACTTCACCAAAGGGACAATGAGCGTCTTCTTGAGACGTTGCGGGAACTGACAGAACTAGGAAACACACTCCTTGTTGTTGAACATGATGAGGATACGCTACGTCAGGCAGATTGGATATGTGACCTTGGTCCGGGAGCTGGTCTTGAAGGAGGCATTGTCGTTGCGAATGGGCCGCCTAAGAAGGTCATGAAAGCGAAGAATTCAGTCACTGGAGCCTACCTTTCAGGGCGTCGATCAATTGAATCTCCTACGGAACGCAAATCTCCAAACAAGAAGTGGTTGGAAATAAAAAATGCTCAACACAACAACCTAAGCAACATCGATGTAAAGATCCCGCTCGGCTGCTTTACAACCATTACAGGGGTATCAGGATCAGGAAAATCATCACTCATTTCAGGCATATTGGCACCTGCGTTGCAACGACATCTCCACAATTCGGAAAAGCTTCCCGGAAAGCACTCTACAATTGACGGACTCCAACACGTCGATAAAGCAATCATTATCGATCAATCACCAATCGGGCGAACTCCGCGTTCAAACCCTGCTACGTACACCAAAGTATTCGATGAAATCCGGAAATTATTTGCAAATACAACGCTTTCCAAAGAGCGTGGATACACGCCAGGAACGTTTAGTTTCAATGTAAAAGGCGGCCGTTGTGAAGCCTGTTCGGGTGCGGGCTCCATTAAACTCGAAATGAACTTCTTACCCGATGTTTGGATAGAGTGCGATATTTGCAATGGGAAACGATACACTCGAGAATGCCTTGAAGTGACATGGAAAGGAAAAACAATTCACGACGTCCTCCAAATGCCAGTAAGTGAGGCTGTTGTGTTCTTCAAGAACCACAAGAAAATCCACCGCACACTTGAGACACTCAATGCTGTTGGGTTAGGATACATTCGTCTCGGACAACCAGCAACAACCCTCTCCGGAGGAGAAGCGCAGCGAGTCAAACTTGCCAGTGAACTACGCCGACCTCCGCACAAACACACTGTCTACATTCTCGATGAGCCAACAACAGGACTTTCGTTTAGTGATGTTCAGTTGTTGATCGATGTACTTCTCGAATTGCGATTGAAAGGCCACTCCGTAGTGGTCATTGAACATCATCTTGATGTAGTCAAATGCAGCGATTACGTCATTGATTTAGGGCCCGAAGGAGGCGATCGTGGGGGACAAATTGTCGCCGAGGGGACGCCTGAAGAAATCGCAGAAGTAACCGGAAGTTACACTGGAAGGTTCCTAAAATCTATGTTGGACTCCGAGTGAACCTCTCCGTAGTGTTCAAAGAGCGTATGTGACGAACTGTGTTCGGGTCGGAACCAATGACAGTCCAGGACGTCCGAGTTGAGGTCACGCCATTGCAAACGGATGGTATGCGCGATGTGCTTGGAGACGTGGTTCAGAGACAACTCTTTGCAGATCACGGTATTGACGTCGGTAAAGTCCGAAGCATTCGAGGATATCTTATTCGAAGCAAATACACTGCATCTGAAATCGAACCAAGAGTACAGGATATATTCTCTGATCCAATCATTGAGTTCGGCGCAACAAACACATCCATTCTTGAGGACAAAAATTTCTTCCCAAATACTCCCTCTCTAACTATCACTGTTGGGTTTAAGCCAGGGGTGACAGACAACCCAGGTGCAGCGGCAAACGACGGATTCAAAGTACTCTTTCCCGAGGGAGAGTCATCAATATCCACTTACGTTTCATACGCTTTCCTTCAACTACCTTCAGACGTAGATCATGCATGGTTAGCGTCAACGCTGTTCAACGGGCTTATTCAAACCTCAATCCGAACAACCAAGGAAGAGATTGACTCAGGACAGGCATCATACTTGGCTTACCCTGAACGCCCAACGATTCAACGACAGGCGCCTACAATTATCAATCTTGAATTGAGCGATGAAGAATTAATTCAGCTATCGAATGACGGCCTTTTAGCATTGAATCTCAACGAAATGCAAACCATCCGCAATCATTACCGAGATGAAGAAATGAGGGCTATCCGGACCTCTGCAGGAATTTCTCCCGATGCTCCAACGGACGTGGAGTTAGAATGCTTGGCTCAAACATGGAGCGAACATTGTAAACACAAAATTTTTGCAAGCAAAATACATCACATCGATACCGAAACAAATGAAGAAACGGTCATCGATTCAATCTTCAAAACCCACATCATGAAACCAACGCATGACATGGCGAAAGATGTCGATTGGCTGCTTTCCGTTTTCCACGACAATTCTGGCGTCATTGCTTGGAACGATGATTGGTCGATTTGCATGAAGGCAGAGACGCACAATTCACCTTCTGCGCTCGACCCATACGGTGGTGCGATGACCGGAATCGTTGGTGTAAACCGAGATATTCTAGGAACGGGCCTCGGTGCACGACCAATCGCAAACACCGATGTCTTCTGTTTTGGACCACCGGATTGGGAGGGCGATTTACCATCAACACTTTTCCACCCATCTCGGGTTCTCCGTGGGGTTCATGCTGGTGTTCGAGTAGGTGGAAACGAATCGGGTATTCCAACAATCAATGGGTCGATTGTGTTCGATGAGCGGTACATCGGAAAGCCACTTGTTTATTGTGGCACGGTTGGCTTGATGCCGCGACGACTTGCAGACGGACGCGAATCTCATGAGAAGAATCCTACTTCTGGCGATCTTGTCTACATGGTTGGCGGACGGGTCGGTTCAGATGGCATTCAT
>DAPT01000015.1 GCA_002502215.1 Euryarchaeota archaeon UBA124 | reverse complement strand
TGGCAGCATTACTCCAGCAATGTCCTCCATTCAACAACCGAGGCCGGACATCTTCATCGATGATAACGACGTGATTTCAACGGTCTATCACGACCAATCCAACGGCAATCTGTTCACAGGAACAGGTTCGACAACCTACGGATACAGTATATCACCAGCCCTGCCAAGCGGACTCAAGTTCTCACAAAGCACTGGTACGATTTCTGGAACAGCAAATGTACAAATGAACAGAACCATGTTCACCATTACGGCCAACAACAGCGGCGGTTCAAGTACGGCTTACATCAACATCACAGTCAATGATCGGATGCCTTCGTTCACCTACAACCCAGAGAATCTTACATTGACCAACAACACGGTCAGCAATGACCTACCGCTTGTACCAACGGTTCCGCATAGTACTGCGGACGCTCCAACAGATTGGGTGTTGATGGGTACATTACCTGCAGGGCTCTTGTTCGGTACCAATAACGGAACGATATGGGGAACTGCAACCGAACTATGGACGACCACAAATTACACCGTATACGGGAACAACACCGGAGGCTCGTTCAACGTCAGCATCAACATCACGGTGAACGATGAATTGCCAACGCTGTCGTACTTGCCGGAGAATCTGACGCTGACCAGAGGCCAATCCAGCAGTGATCTACCTCTTGCCCCGACGCTTTCTGGTCCAGGAGAGATCACGTCGTGGAGCATTAACGCAACACTCCCGAACGGTCTCTTCTTCGGTCCAAACAACGGTACGCTGTACGGGATTGCTACAGTGAACATGACCACGACGGCCTACACGATTTACGCAAACAACAGCGGTGGATCAGCGAGTGCACAAATCAACCTCACTGTCCTGGAACCGATCGTCGAATTGGACTACAATCCAGAGAACCTCACATTGGTTCGTTCCGATGCAATGACGACATTGCACCCAACCGTCACGGGTGGAAACGCAGAGACGTGGGGAATCCATCCACCGATTCCAGCAGGACTGAACTTTGCAGACGGTGTCCTCTCGGGTACGCCAACGGTGAACCTGAGCACGACCATGTTCACCATCTATGCCAACACAACAGGCGGTTCAGCAACACACACCATCAACATCACCATCCTTGAGCCGATCGTTACTCTGGACTACAACCCAGAGAATCTCACGTTGGTTCGAGGCATTGCTATGACCACACTGCATCCAACTATTACAGGTGGAAGCGTTGAGACATGGGGCATCCATCCATCGATTCCGGCAGGACTGAACTTCGCAGATGGTGTTCTTTCAGGAACACCAACGGTGAACTTGACATTAACGATGTTTACAATTTATGCCAATACGACGGGCGGTTCTGCTTCGCATACAATCAATCTCACCATCCTTGAGCCGGGTGTCATTCTCGATTACAACCCGGAGAATCAGACATTAACTCGAGGTGTTGCTATGGTTACGATGACACCGACCGTGACCAACGGTACAGCAGAAACATGGAGCATCGATCCATTGCTGCCTTCCGGATTGAGTTTCAGCAGCGGTGTCATCAGCGGAACACCGACGGTCAACATGACGCGTACAACCTTCACAGTCTGGGCCAATACCTCGGGTGGTGCAGCCTTCCACGCAATCAATTTGACCATCTTCGAACCAATCGTTGATTTGGATTACAACCCAGAAAATCTCACCTTGACGCGTACGGTTGCTATGACATCTTTGCATCCGATTGTTACTGGTGGAAACGTCAGTGAATGGGGAATTTCACCGTCACCATTGCCTGGATTGACGTTTGCCGATGGTGTGCTCTTCGGTACACCAAGCGTGAATCAAACAACACCGATCATGTACACCATCTTTGCCAACACGACAGGCGGTTCAGCCACACACACGATCAACATCACTGTCGATGAGCCGGTTGTCAACGTGTTCTACAACCCAGAAAATCAGACCTTCATCCGCACAGAACAAGCCATTGTTTGGTCACCAACCGTCTCGGGTGGAATCCCAGAGACTTGGGCGATTGAACCAGCCCTACCAAACGGTCTCATCTTTGACAATGGGACGATTTCAGGTTCACCGACTGTGAACTCAACACTAACACAGTACATCGTCTGGGCCAACAACAGTGGTGGTTCTGCTTCAACCTCGATCAACATCACGATCAACGAACCTGCTCCAGACATCGAGTACGTTCCGAGCGATTTGATCTTGACTCGTGGTACGGCAATGACGACATTGCAACCGAATGTAACGGGTGGTCTCATCGAAACGTGGGAGATTGAACCAACCATTCCGAACGGATTGAGCTTTGTTAATGGTGTGATTTCAGGAACGCCGACTGCGATTCAGAATAAGACGCAGTACATTGTTTGGGCCAACAACAGTGGCGGTACCTTGATGGCGTACCTTAACATCACCATCCTCGACATTGTCCCTGAGATTTCCTACACTCCTGAGAATTTCACACTGACCAACGATACAACCTCAATCGATGTGCTGCCGGTGAACATTGGTGGTCCTGCACTAACCTGGAACATTTCGCCCGCCTTGTCTGAAGGATTGGAGTTCAACGAAACAACAGGCCACATTACGGGAACGCCGACCGAGGTGATGGATGTACGAACGTACGTGATTACGGCGACCAACACGGGCGGTTCAGCTACAACGCAAATCAACATCACCGTACTCGACCAAGTTCCAATGGTGGCATACGTTCCAGATGATGTGATTCTGCTCAACAATTCAACTGTCTTGACGATGGAAGCCATCTCAACAGGTGGCATCGTCACCTCATGGAGCATCCTGCCTGACCCATCATCCGGCCTGCTCTTCGATGCAACAAACGGTACGTTCTCAGGTGTTGCGACAAAGACACAGAACCGAACCATGTACACGATTACGGCATTCAACGATGTTGGTTCAATCACCGTTTACGTCAACATCACCATCGAGGACTTGTTCTACAACATGTCACTCGGACCGTTGTACCTCGTGAACAACACCGAGATGGTTGCACTTGAACCAGAATTGATCATTGGCGGTTCAACCTTTGAAATCGAACCTGACTTGCCAGAAGGTTTGTTCTTGGGTGCCGACAACGGTACGATTTGGGGAACGCCAACCGAACTGATGCATTTGACCAACTTCACCATCTATGCCAATAGCAGTCTGTTTAACGATGAATTCGTTGTCCAAATCAGTGTCTTGGAAGATACGGACCTTGATGGTCTACCGAACCACTTGCCTGGTGACGCAGACCCACTTCGCGGTTTAATTGAAGATCTTGATGATGATGGCGATAACTACACCGATGTCGTTGAGGGCGACTGTTTCTCCGACCCGTTGGATAGCTCGGACACTCCAGACGATCTCGATGGGGATTATGTTTGCAATGCGATTGACGATGACATCGATGGGGACGGTTTCAATAACACAATCGAGACGAACACAAGTGCCTACATCGATGCGAACAACACGGGTACTGATCCTTGGAACGCAGACACAGACGGCGATGGTGTCTGCGATGGACCGGTTGCTCCTGCACTCCCAGTTGATTACTGCGAAGCAGGTCCTGATGCCTTCCCGAACGATGCTGCTGCTTATCGAGACACCGATGGTGATGATGACCCAGACGAATTGCTTGGTGAATCAACAACGGGATTGATCGAAGATATGGACGACGATAACGATGGTTGGACCGATGTTGATGAAGCTGAGTGCGGCCCAACCGACTCCAAGAATAAATTCGATACCCCTGTCGATAGTGACGGTGATGGTATTTGTGACTTTAACGAAGACCTATCTGTGAGCTATGGACTACCTGAATTCGAGTTGCTGCAAGGACAGCGCAATGTCTCCTTGCAACCACTCATCACAGGCATGACGGTTGACATTTGGGAGATTTCACCTGCTCTACCGTACGGCTTGTTCTTCGGCGGCGATACCATGGCTCGAACGTCAAACGGCAACGGAACAATCTACGGAGTACCACTCATTCCGTCGAACTTGACGGAATACACAGTGACGGCAATCAATTTGTTGACTGGAAAGCAAATATCAACCACGTTCAATCTCTCTGTCGCAGAAGATTACGACCTCGATGGTCTACCGAACAACAACACTCGTCTTGGTTTGTTTGAGGCTGACTTTGACGACGATGGTGATGGATTCAATGATTCGTTTGAACTTGAATGTGGTGGAGATCCGTACAACCGGTCGTCCGTTCCGAGGATTGAATCCGATGGATCTTGTTACGAATTCCGTTCCTACGAGCAACCTCCTGAACGAGACCGGAATCCATTCAAGCCAATCTGCTTCCCAATCATCTTCCTTGTCTTGGCGTTCCTGCTCGTCGTTCCGATGATTTTGACGCGACGAAAAGAACGCATTGGTGTTCAGGCAGAACACGTTTCATCGTCCCCTGAAATTCAGAGTGGTTCCGGTACGATAACCGATCCATTTGTTCTCAGGGCTGCAAAGATAGCATACAATACGAAGACCAAAACCAAGGAACGAATCAGGTGCGCTGAAATGTCTCCGGGTTACGAAGTCAAGGTTCGTGAGACCAACCTTGAGATCAACAAGACGCGATTCGGTGCAGTCAAATTTGGCGGTATCCAAGATGGATCAGGCGTTCTCAAGTCAAACAGCGATGGCCTTCTGTTGCTCCAGTTTACCTTTGATGGAACCATTGAACCAAGCGAGTACGGCATGGTCTACAAGAGCGAATTGGTTCTCGACGAAAAGACGTATTTCGTATGGCACGTCGAGACCAAGGCCAAGAAAAAGAAGTGATCAGAGAGGTACTTCGTGCAACCAGCCGAACATATCGTCCTCAGTTTCGCTCTGAATACCTGTAAGTTTGTCGTACAACGTTTTGGTGATTGTCCCGGGAGTTCCTTCGCCGTAGGTCACTTTCGTATCAGCGTGGGTGATGCTACCGATCGGTGAAATAACCGCCGCTGTTCCACAGCAGAATGCTTCGTCTGCTGACATTGCAAATTCAGCACTAACCTTCTCTTCAACCACTTCGTAACCCATGTGACGAGCCAGAGCGATGATGGAGTCTCGGGTGATTCCTGGAAGAATGGTCCCTGTTAATTCAGGCGTGTAAAGGACACCGTCCTTGATGCAGAAGAAGTTTGCAGCCCCAACCTCTTCGACGTAGGTGCTGGTTTTTGCGTCCAAGTAGATGATTTCTGCATAGCCTTGGGCCTTGGCCAATTTGCTCGGCATCATGCCCGGAGCATAATTTCCAATCGCTTTGACACCACCAGAACCGCCCGGAGCAGCACGATGAAATTCATCAGAAATGAGCAAGTCAATGGCGCGCATTCCACCCTTGAAGTACGGTCCAACCGGTGTAACGTAAACCATGAACGAGTAACTTGGTGCAGGAGAAACCCCGAGAACGGGACCGCTTCCCATCAACAATGGTCGGACGTACATCGCTCCTCGACCCATCGGTGGAACCCAGTCGATGTTGGCTTGAACCACTTGTTCTACAGCATCGATGAAAATGGATTCTGGAACAGGGGGCATCTTTAGTCGATCCGCTCCGCGCTGCATTCGTCGGGCGTTCTCATCCGGACGGAAGAAAACAACACGATCTTTGTCGGTTCGATAGGCTTTCATCCCTTCAAACAGACCTTGGCCGTAGTTGAGAACACCTGCAGCAGGTGAGATGGAGATGTTGCCATAAGGACGTAGATCACCAGGCATCCATGGTTCATCGCCGGTCGTTTCAGCGATGTACATCGTATCGGTTGGTGTTAACGAAAACGTCAGTTTGTCCCAGTCGATATCTTTGCTCATAATCTCAACCCGTGATTCCCGCTAAGGAGATTCGGCTTTCAATTCTTGCTCATCGAATTTTTGCGAAAACGTTGATATTTTGACCTACTGGGCTAAGGCTTGGTTTCAAGACGGTTGAGTCCGAGGCGTTGCTATGGAGGCATGGTCGGGCCGGTTTGGTGTCGTCAGTGGACGTTATCATTCGCACGGTGACGAAGATGCTCCGCAGACAACCGTCGAATTATTTGGGCGCTGCGAAGACGGTGCATCCATCTGTGTTCTCGTTTCTGGACTGCGGCCTACCTTCGAGATTGCGACGGTTGGAAAGCGCAGCAAAGACCAACCCGTTACGGAGAATGAGGAGCGCCGAATCGAAGGATTGCGAAGACGATCTGACGTAATGGATGTCCGCGGACCCGTATGGAAATGGACCGATTTGGGCGAGAAACCCGTCTGGACCATTGAGGCAGTTCAACCGTTCAATGTCCCTTCGCTTCGCAGTGAATTACAGAAGCAAGGTTGGACCATCTACTCCGGTGATATTCCATTTGTCAACCGACTGTTCTTGAACAACGACGTTGGAATGCACCTCTCCATAGACGGCTTTCTTATCGATGAGCGGAAACGAAAGGATGAGGACGGGGAACGTAATCTACGCGTCATCAAGCACGGTGGTGTGGGTCGATACCAAGTTGATCGAACCGTCTCTGTTCAACTTGAGAACGTCAAGGAAAGTGAGCCGTTCCAAGTCCCATGGCGCATCCTTTCCTACGATTTGGAGACGAGCATAGCCAACAATTCGATTCTCTGCGCTGCCGTTTGGGTTGAGGATATGATTGATGGTTCTCGCCGCGTATACGAATACACAGGCGCTGAAGACCTCATCATGGAACAGATGACGGCCATGGTTCGCGAAGAAGATCCTGACATCATTACGGGCTACAACATCGACAACTTCGATTTTCCTCGATTGGTCGAGCGGATGGATCATCACACCAGTCGCAAGCAATGGCAGGCTCGAAGCAACCTCTTGGGGTGGGGACGAACGCCTCTTTTGGAAACGGAATGCAAGCGAACGAGAACCGGCGTCCTTCCTCGACGTCAATCGAACCGTGCTTGGAATCTCGCTGGACGTGCCATCGTCGATGCTTGGTGGCAAGCGCGTCAAGCACTGCGGCCGCAACGTGAAACGCTCTCCTTCATTGCACGTCTCTTGTTTCCAGAGGATGAGGACAAACAGAAGATTGACATCGATGCATCCAACATGGACGAAGAATGGGCGAATCGGCCTGATGAAGTCATGGAATACTGTGTCCGGGATGCTGCGTTACCGCTCGATATCCTTCATTCCATTCAGGCGATTCGACGCAAAGAAGCGGTCGCATCGGTCGCTAAAGTTGCCTTTGAAACGGCTGCGAATGGAAGCACATCGCAATTACTTGACAGTCTTGTGATTCGTTTAGCCGACCGAAAGAACGTCGCTGTTCCACTAACTGGAAGCGCAGAAGCCAAGGAAGGACAAATCACGGGGGGCTACGTTCACGATGTTGAAGCAGGCTTGCACCCGTGGATTGCAGTTCTGGATTTCAAGAGCATGTATCCAAGCATCATGATCGGCAACAACGTCTGCTACACCACGCGGATTGACCCCTCGCATCCTGAACAACCTGCTGAAGCGGATCCTACCCACGTTTCACCAACTGAAGCTGTGTTTTGGAGCGCTGAACACCGCAAAGGTCTGGTTCCAACACTGCTTGAGGATTTAATGAACCAGCGAGATGAACACAAAGCGCAAATCAAACTCGCCCGTAAAGACGAGCAAGTGGAAAAAGAAGAATTTCATGATTCCATGCAATATGCTGTTAAGATTATGATGAACTCCTTCTACGGTGTTTTTGCGTCTGGTTTTTACCGTTTTACACACAAGGATTTGGGCTCTTCAATCACAGCATGGGCGCGTCAAAACATCAAGACCATCATTCAAAAATTAGAAGATGAAGGCCATCACGTCGTATATTCAGATACAGATTCCATCTTTGTCTGTTCACCTGTTCCTGAAGGATCACCTTCTGTTCTCAAGGAGGATGATGACGAAGCAACAATTGCAGCCTATGAGGGTGCCAAACAAGCGATGATCGATTTTGGTCTTGACATTGCCAAACAATACAGTCGTGATTCTGCCGTACTCGAATACGAGAAAGGGCTCTCGGTGTTCTTCAGTCATGGTGCAAAGAAGCGCTACGTTGGGCAGGTCGTCTATCCGAGCGAGGAGATGCTGATTCGGGGGTATGAAACGCAGCGAACGGACTCATTCGAGTACCTAACAACGAGCATGAAGAAGACGTTCACATATGCGCTTGCCGACGAGGGCGAAGCACTTGTTCAACATGCTCGTGAAAGTGTTGCGTCACTCAAGAATCACAGCGTCGATGCAAGGCGCCTGATTCTCGCCAAGTCGTGCAAAGGGCGCGTTCAATCGAACGGTGAAGTTGACTTTACCAAGGACTATGCTCGCCCAGAGAGCATGGCGCAAGTTCGTGCCGCGATGATATTGATCGAGCGAGGCCTTGGGTTTACTCCAGGCATGAAAATTTCTTACGTCGTCACTGATGCTTCAAAGCGACCAATGCAGGTCCATCCGTGGATTGAAGCAGAGGACGATGGCGGTATTCCAGGCTACGATGGTCGATTCTATGCTGAACGAATGGCTGCAGCATTAGGAAGAATTACTGAAGCGTTCGGATGGAACGCGAAGGAGTTGTTCGAAGGAAACCGACAAACAACGTTGTTCTCATTTTAGGCGAACAATTCGCAAAAGGCTTCTAAATGGCGGAAAGGCAGGCAATGTCATGGGCGCAATGAGAAAAGCAACCTTCCTTGCTGTGCTGATGATGATCAGTGGACTTGCTGGCTGCTTCGGTGCAGACGAAGATGAGGACACGGGTGAAATCGTGGCCGTCTTTACCTATTCACCTGCTACAAACATTCGGGCAGGCCAAACCATTGACTTCGATGCTAGGGATTCTCTTCCATCCGGCGTTGCGCTGACCTACAAGTGGGATTTTGACGGTGACAATTCCATCGATGCGACTGGTCGAACTGCCGATTGGGCGTATCCCGAAATCGGCGAATATACGGTGGAATTGATCGTAAGCGATGGCTCGAAAAGCCAATCAACGACCAAGACGCTAACCATTGTCGATGCCACAGCATTGCCTCCAACAGCTGAAATCACATCGTACTCTTCTGAGGAGGATTGCGAGGGCGAAGACGTCGATACAGGTAGTTACATCCATGTGTGGGCCTGTGACCTAGACAAATCAAACACCGACCGAACAGCGGGTAGTGACGTCAGCGTTGAACTCGATGCAGGTGATTCGACTTCCGGTTCTTCCGACGATTACGTCTCGACATATCACTGGGATTTGGACATCGAATACGATGCCGATGGTGACGGAGATCCCACCAACGACAACGATCTTGAAGGGGAAATCGTCGAATGGAAGGATCTTAGTCCAGGTGAATACGAAATTGGGCTGACCATCACCAACGGCAAGGGTTTGACCGATTCCGATGACATCAAAGTGTACGTATCCTATGCAGCCTCGTGGTTGGATTTTGAGATGGGAGGCAACACTTCAGGTAGCCCCGTTGAACTTGATTTTGAATTCACGGTGAACTATGACCAAGACCAAGGAAACACCATTCGCAAGGTTGTCGGCGAACTAACCTACCCAAAGATTGACGCTGACTGCACGGATATCACTCCAGGCGAAGGCAACAACTGTCGAGCCAAACTGGACCTGCATGCATTCAACGAAGAGGACGAAGAAGCAACCAACACCTCCAACACAGGCGTCGATCAGCGCGAAGATGGTGATTGCAACAGCGACGACAACGATTGCGTTCACCTGACGCTATCGTCCTACCTGTTTACCGATTCAGAGAGCGACAGCACCTATGGTGAGGGTGATTGGACCATCAAGATTCGAAACAACCGTGTAAACGACCTTCAAGTTGAATCACTCGTCATACGTCTTGTCTACAAGTAAAACCGCGAGACTCAAGCACAATTTCAAACAGAAAAGCAACCATCTATTACCGCTTCTTTCAAATAGGGGCTATTTGTCGCAGGGATGCTAAGGAGTAATTTAGTATGCCATCACAATGGGAAGATAAAAGCAAGCCACACCGTAACATCGTCTTCGTAGGTCACGTCGATCACGGAAAGTCGACCACTGTCGGTCGTCTTCTGCTCGACTCAGGACACATCGAAGCTCACGTTATCGAAAAGAACGAAAAACTCGCCGCTGAGGCAGGTAAGGCCGGATTTGGTCTTGCCTACGTCATGGACGGACTGAAGGAAGAGCGAGAGCGTGGAATTACCATCGACGTCGCTCACAAGGAGTTCTTCACTCCAAAGTACTACTGGACCATCATCGATGCTCCTGGTCACCGAGACTTCGTCAAGAACATGATCACCGGCGCTTCCCAAGCTGACACAGCGGTTCTCCTCTGTGCTGCAAACGATGGTGTCAACGCACAAACCAAGGAACACGCTTTCCTCGCCAAGGTACTTGGTGTCAAGGAACTGATTGTCCACGTTAACAAGATGGACATCTCCGGTGTTGACTGGTCTGAAGATAAGTACAAATCAGCTGTTAGCGAAGTTACAGCACTTCTCAAGATGGCTGGATTCGGGTCTCAACTCGACAACATCCCAATGATTCCTGCTTCGTCCCTCAACGGTGACAACGTCTTTGAAAAGTCCGACAAGTGCCCATGGTACAACGGACCTACCCTCTTCGAGGCCATTGACGCTGCAGCAATGCCAAACAAGCCAGTCGATAAGCCGCTTCGACTACCGATTCAAGACGTCTACAAGATTTCTGGTATCGGAACAGTCCCAGTCGGTAAAATCGAAACCGGTACCCTCAACTCTGGTAAGACTGTCGTCTTTAACCCGTCCCAGAAGACTGGTGAAGTCAAGTCGATCGAGATGCACCACACAATCGTCGACAAGGCCGAGCCAGGTGACAACGTTGGTTTCAACGTACGTGGTCTCGCCGCAGACGACATTCGTCGTGGTGACGTTGCTGGATATTCCGACAGCGAGCCAACCTTCGTTCGACACGATGAGCACTTCGTTGGACAAATCCAACTTATGGACATTCCAAAGGCTGTCTCCGTCGGATACACACCTGTTTTCCACGCACACACAGCACAAGTTGCTGTCAAGTTCATGGAACTTCTTGAGAAGACCAACAAGCAAGGAAAGGAAGCAAACCCATCGTTCCTCAAGAACGGCGATGCATGTTTGATTCGATTCCAACCAACTAAGCCAATGGCAATCGAGCAAATGGACAAGTTCCCTGAACTTTCCCGATTCGCTATCCGTGACATGGGTAAAACCGTCGCAGCTGGTGTTTGTCTCAAGGTCGAAAAGAAGTGAGTGAACATCACTCGTTGACTTGCAACTGGAGGAGTAAAGTATGGCAGCCGTCACCGTCATCAAATTGACCGGTAACAACCATACTGACATTGATCGAGTCGCAGGACAAATTCGACACATCTGTACGCAGAGTGAAACCAGACTTCGAGGGCCAATCCCTCTACCAACACGACGTCTGGTTGTTCCTGTTCGACGTGCTCCTGATGGTGAAGGAAGCGAAACCTACGATCATTGGGAACTCCGTGTCCACAAGCGATTGCTGGAGATGCACATCAACTCAGGAAAAGACGAGAGCGCTCTCCGACTGGTTGCAAAAATCGACATTCCAGACTCTGTCACCATTGAGCTTTCAATGCGTACAGTCAACTGAAGCAACCGAACTTCAGTTCAAGAGAGCATCAGGGATGCTTCGTTCTACAACGGGGCAGCTTCCGCTGTGCCAGATTCGATAAGCCAGGTCGCCATCGTTTCGTCCAAATTGTGAACATCTCCAGCTTTCAAGAGCAACTCCGAACCATCTGTAGTTGCGATTGGATCCTCAAAGGATTGCAAAATTCGAATGCGAATCTTTGATTCTGCCTCAGTCACGGATTCGTCCTCGTTCATCCAATCATCGGTAATGGTAGCGTTGGCCGACGGTGCCAACTCCATTGCTGCACCGTGTCGTCCTTCCGTCGGTTGAAGTGGGGTTTCGCTTATTGGTTGAGCAGATTCCTCAGGTTGTTGGTGTTCTGAAGGATCTTGAGGAGTTTCGTAGGCATCCCATTCAAGCGCAGCTATTCGATCTTCTTCGTCAACATCGAAAGCATCCATTGGTTCAGGTTTTTCGTCTTCAAACACCAACGCTGGTGGAGCACGATCGGTCAACGCTTCATCGGTAAAATCATCCAATTGCATCGTACCCGGTTTGTGTGTTGCTTCAACGAACTCCATCTCCCCTCGAAGTCCGTCTTGCATCTCTCTCCACCCAATGGTCATCTTGAATTTGTCCATTTCTTTCTCGATTGCGTTGTACAATGCGCGCTCTGCTGCATCTGCTTTTTGCCAGTCAATTGGTGGAAGCGGTGTTGCTACATCGCTCACGCTTGTTGCCATTCGAAGCGATTGAGAGGAGGCGTGTTGCATCATTGCAACCATTCGTCGTCGTGCTAATTCGGATGCAATATGGCGAACGTTTGCTTGACGCTTTTGCTCGTTTTGTACGCGCAAATCTGCGCCGTGCTTTCGAATCATATCGTGAATCTGGAGATCGAGGGTTGTCAGTAGTCGCTTAATCATCTCCCAGAAGTCTTTGCGTGGGAGATGAACGGGGACGTGTCGGTTGGTCTGCTGCCGATAGGTTGCGAACAACTGTTCCTGAATCTCACGGGCCTGTTGTGGCGTGAGGAGGTTGTCGCTCGACATCATCATAGCCTCGATGTTTGGGTCTTTGAACTCTCTTGTCCAGACTTAATCAACAAAGACGAGGCTTCAAACCAAATGGTTCACCTCGCAAAGCGAGGTGAGATAGGTGAAGAAGGGGAAGAAGCACGTCTCTGCGGTTCTTCTTGTGCTCTTGCTTGTTCTCGTTGGACCTTCAACCTATGTTCAATCACGAACCGTGAACTATGGGCCCATCACCTTCACACCTAGCACAAACGAGACCAATGTGGACGTCAACATCTCATCGATTCAAGTCCCCGCCAATCACACGATTACTTCCGGTTACCTTGCCATTGAGCCCGTCTGGGAAACCGTTGAATCGAACGGGACGTACTTTGGTGCAGATCTTCCCAACGCGTGGTCAAACGGCACCCATAATCTCACATCCTCTCTCGCCCATGCTGGACAACTCTCGCTCGCAACAGACTCGTCGGTGGGGGCACTCACTGATTTTGAGTCAACCAAGATGGTTCCAACAGGCTGGCTTACAATGGGTCAAGATGGAGAAGAATGGGGTGTTGAAAATCTCTCATTGCTGCAAGTTGGGCCCAGCCCGAGGGATGGAGATCATTCCTTGGCATATCGGACAATGGTTGAGAACGCATCGGGTTGCATTGTTTCCCCCGATTACCAAACACCTGAATTCGTTAGCAACATGTCGCTGTCATTTGATCACTGGCGTTCAATGGCCTCCGATGATGCAGCATGGGTTGAGTATACGCTCAACAACCAACCCTCTTGGCAACAACTTACTCCAAATGGGGGTTACTCTCATTCCGTTTCTTCTAATCACCATAGCATGGTCCAATCGCTCTCCTCTGTCTGGGCAGGCGATGCTGAAACATGGACGAATACTCGGTTCGAATTGGACCAATTGACAAACATTGGAAGCAGCGACTCAATGCGATTCCGTCTCTGCATTGCGGTTGGTTCCTCAAGCAATCAACGTGACGGATGGTTCATCGATAATGTGACGTGGCACAATCAAGGCGATGAGCCAGGCGCATGGCTGCATGGCAACCTAAGCGGCGATTATGCTCCAAACGCCGACGGAACACTGGTCATGCCGATCGATTTCTCTGGACTTACCAATCCAATTGAGCTCGAAATACGTTCGAACTGGGACATTGAAGGTGGTACAAACGATGGAATGACCATTTGGTATTCCATGGACCAAGGCGTTACTTGGGTTCTCCTAACGCCTCTTCCAGGTCTTCCTGGAAACGGCGTCGTCCATCAGGGTGTCATGTACAACGACGAATCGTTTGGATGGCTGCCAATGTTCTATCCCGTTCCTGCTACAGCTTTAACGCATGCAAATGCTTCCAATGCATTGTTAAAATTCAACGTTCAGACCGATTCCATTGTCAATCACGGCGGCGGAGCGCCTGCAAACGGTTGGGAAGGCATCATGATTGACGATGTGAAACTGCACTCTAGAGCGAACACAGCAAATCATGTCATCCGTGTGGTTAGTAACTTCACCAATCAGCCGACCTATCAGAATGGATCGACCGAGGGCTGGTTGGACAACGTGAGTGCTCCCAATCAATGGCAATGGGTCGCCACGATGGGTGTTAATGGGCCCGTTACCGATGACGATTCCTTCGAAGATCCGCACATGATGCCAGACGGCTGGGCCATCGACAACCTTCGAGGCGTGGGATGGACGCATGGTTCCCTCGGAAGCACAACCCTTGGGCCCTCACAATGGCACTCAGGGCAATACGGTGTCGGTATCGAGTTGAACGGACAATATTCTGCAAATTCGTATGCTCACATTATATCTCCAGAATACATCTTACCAAACAACGTTACAGCACAATTGTCGTTTCGTCATTGGATCTGCACCGAAGCGGCTTGGGACGGAGGGGCCGTATCGGTATCAACCGATGGAGGTCTCAGTTGGTGGTATCTCCCTGCAGATCCTGGCGGCTTTCACGACCGAATATCAACCGTGAACACCAATTCCCCATTTTACGGAGAAGGTCTCCTGGATGGTTCACAGGTTACCGGCGGATGTGGAAGCGGAGCATATCGTCCCTTTGAACTCAAAACAGCAGATATTTCCAACCTATCGGGTCAATCTGTACGTCTCCGTTTCTCATTCTTTTCCGATCAATACGTGGAACGTGATGGATGGTACATCGATGATGCAGGTGTTGATGTCGCATTGTTCGAACTTGAAGGAGATTGGATTTCTCCACCCATCTCACCCCACCCTGTCTTCGGTTATGGTCATCTTGACGGCCTTGCACATGAGCCTGCAAATACGACGCTTCGTTTCACGCTCGTCGATGCAAGTGGCAATGCAATTCCAGAATATGAACAGCGTATTCTGCCCTTTTCTGTTGATTTGAATCCAGTGGAGCACCCATCCGTTCAGATTGCTGTCCACATGGCTTCAGACAACCCATATCTCACGCCAACGGTTGAGCGATTGGGCCTTGGTCTGGTGCAAAGCTTTGGACGATACCACCAGAAATACAACAGCGATATGGTTGATTTTGAAGAGACCCAAGAAGGACTCCTTCGTGCCACAACCGGTACGACCGTTGCATTTAATCACAGTCCGGGCTGCATTTACGATTCGATTACAACCCACCAGTACGGTGGTAACCTGTCAATCTACTCGCCCACCTTCAATGCAGGAACAAGTCAATTCTCGCAACGCCCACCAGCGGTCAAGGTTCAACAATTCGATGCAATCGATCGGAGAGAGTTGAATTCGTCGTGGTCGTTCTCACTCAACATGGGTGAGGAATTCAGAGCACTGCTCATTGAACCACAATGCTTCATCCCTGCGCAGGGGCCACGCGTGACCATTGGGCAGAACAATTTGGAAGCAATCGATTGGCCACCAACCGGCAATGACCCGAATTACGGGGCTCAACTCATGTTTGATTCATTTGTCAATGGTTCGAGCACCGTTGGTGCAACACAACAAGGCCAGTTGTACATCAATACGTCCAGTTCTACATCCTACCAATTACGTCATCTCATCGCATTACCGATGAGTTATCTGGCAAGTCCAACCGTATGCCCATTGCTTGAAGGTTCATTCACCCTTCGAGTTGCCACCGGTGCTCAAGATACCGATGTGCGCATGGGTCCTCATTTGCTCAAGACGGTTCCTGCGCATTCGACACGTCACATCACCATCGAAAACACATGCCCCTCCTTTGAGGTCATCTCAACCGATCCGTCAAACGAATGGGTTTGGGGCTATGCCAACTACAACATCTCGACATCCCATCCAACCGAACTTGCTGCATACGATGTCATCGCTTTGCCAATCGAGGAGAAATTGAAATTTGAACTTCATGAATCACTTCTCAATCAAGCCATCAATGCATCCTATACGGGGAATGATCGAGTCTTGCTCGACCTCCCGTTTCGCGTAGAGACCCACCAGGGAGGCGTAAACGTAGAATTGGAAGTTGAAAGCCAACCGAATCTGGTTGATTCCGTCGTTGACGCATCCAGTTCACGTTGGCTTCCTAACACTCTTCGAAGCATCACAACGCACCATGTTCGGACGATACCAACCGATCTGACGATGGATGCACCAGATCTTGAACGTATCATGCTCTCCATTGGGTCGAGTGACGATGAATCCTCAATCCGTATCGGTGTTGAACTCGACCGACTGGATGCTACGCCTCGATTCATCCAAACAGCCGGTGCAGGTTACGCAACCCTCCAACCCACATCTCAAGCCACATGTTCTGGAAGTGAATGCACCGTAACGTGGGTGTTTCAAAGCACATGGCTCAATGACGACATCGATGATTTGCATTGGTTCATTTCCTCCATTGATGAGGATGGATTGGAAACAGGACCGTTGGTCTATTCCCAAAACACGTTCTACAACGATGTTGAGAACGATCTGGAAGCGTTCAACATCATCGCTTACGATCATCGAGGACGTGCTCTGCATGATTGGTCACAACCCTTGTGGCCATTGCATGTCAACCCAGGAACATCCCTAACTGTGCAGGGACAGGTTCGCTATCAGGGCATAGCAGGGGCTTGGGTTGGCGAAAACGATGCAGAAGTGACGGTTGAAATTCATGCTGTGCCACCGCTTAATGTCAGTGGTCCAAATGAATGGATTGGCGATTCCATCGTCTGGTCCATTGCCAATGCGACCACCGTTGACAGCGATGGGCGATTTGCTGTACCTCTTACCGTTCCTGATGATGAAAATCTTCCGAGTGGTACGCGATTGGAAGCTCGAATTCTTCTCACACGTTGTGGACCGCCCGGAAGTGCTGTGCAAACCGCCTTGGACCAAACTGCTCAATCAACTTCATTCGAGATGATGTACGACAGAAATCCTCCTGATGTAATCGGACTCGAAATCCTTGATCCGAGTGGATTGCAACCAGCAGACAATCACGTGTGGCTACCAGATCGAGACGTTCCACTGCGATTGTACGTCGAGGATG
The DNA here is from genome assembly GCA_002502215.1 of Euryarchaeota archaeon UBA124. Lineage (GTDB taxonomy): Archaea > Thermoplasmatota > Poseidoniia > Poseidoniales > Poseidoniaceae > MGIIa-L2. The sequence continues at coordinate 1,405 of DAPT01000015.1, read as the reverse complement.
CTGAGGGATTGGAGACGCCTCTTACCGTATACACTTGGTCTGAACATCAAGACGATACCAATGGAAACGGAATCATGGAAGAGAGTGAATACAAGTCGATGACGGCGAATGTCAACCGTGGTGTTTTGCAGGCCGAGGTCGACCTTCCTTTGCTCGATGTTGATTCTATTCTCCAACCGGGCGAATTGCAAGGACGCCTAAGCGTGGTCATTGCAGGGTACGATCTGGCGGGGAATCCACTGCAATCCGGTGGCTCGTTTGGAGAGGCATTCGATGTTGCGACAATTCTGGTTCAACCGCGTCAAGCAACGCTTCTCGATCTGAACACAGTATCGCTGGACACCATCGATGGGTATCTGTTCCCTGGCCAAGACCATCGCTTTGGATTCGACTTGATTGATGGAAACGGAATCGACAGCCTTGACTCAATCAACATTGGTTTGATGAATTCACTTCACGAAGATTGTTGGATCAACCACATACCGCGATTCAATCAAACCACTGCGGATGTGAATTGCTTTGTTGCACCACCGACGGTGACCAAGACAAAAGACGATCTCACCATGCGTTGGAGCATCGATGTTGCGTTCCAATTACGTTGGGATGCGATGCATGAGTGGAGCAATGGTGCATTCACACCCTCGATTCGAGTCTTTGATGAAGCCCAAGACGTCGGTCTTGGCGGCACGTACTTGATTGCAGCAAATTGGTCAACGCACACGCGCCTGGAACTACAGATCGAATCGATTTACGATCGTGTAGCACCGTTTGGAATCCTTGACGATGGTCTTCTATCGCTTCACATTGACGACTTCGCTGATGTTGATGTTCTCGTTGTTCACCATCAAACAGAACAACGTGCATTGAACTTACCTTTCGATACACGAATGCACTACAACGTCTCTTCCTTCGCAGTTGTTCATAATGCAAGCGAGAAATCGGTGGACAGTTCAGGTTCGAGCCGACATCGTTTGGTCATGAATCAAATGACGCTTCCTCAAGGTGAGGGCGAATTGAACATTGAATTGACTGGCTCCGTGTTTGAGGTTGACAATTCACTCACAATCGAATTGATTCTTGATTCACAATCGCCTACTGTTTCGCTCGAGCCTGGAACGCTCACAAACCTGGACTCTCTCCAAATCAATGACATACCTGTTCAGATTTCAATTCAAGATGACTTTGGTGTTCCGAGAGAAGGCGTTGAATTGCATTGGTGCTTTGTTCGCGGAGGTATTGTCGTCCCATCTTCAAAAACCTCAATTTCAATGAATCATGAAGGAACATCCGGCAACGTCGCTTCCTTTTCAACGTCCCTTGACATTGAATCGCAAGGTGTTCAATTCGAAAAGAGCGATCGGCTGAGCGTATGGTTTTCCCATACAGACCGAGCAGGGAATGTTCT
>DAPT01000029.1 GCA_002502215.1 Euryarchaeota archaeon UBA124 | reverse complement strand
CATCCAACCCTCGGATGCTACCGCCCCTTGTGCCGATTGAACGCCCTCCGCAGGAAGTTCATTGTGCGTGTAATCCCACGTGATAACCGCTCCGGTTACAATTAATATGACCACAATAAAGGTGCTGGTTTCCTTGCTGGTGGGCTTAAGCAATGTTCCAAGATATGCTTTGACTCGATTGAAAAGGATGGATGCTGAATGGCCTGGTCGAGTTAGCACCGTAGCCAGGCGACTGTTGATGGTGCGCTCATCTAAGATTTTCCAAACGGAATCGTTTGTTTTGTCCGTTAATCGCACGCTGAAAGCTGCTAGAACCATCCCTCCGATGATGTCTACAAACCAATGAATCCCCAAGTAGATGATGGCGAATACAGTAAGGAGTATGTATCCAAGAGTCATGTTTTGGAATCGACGCCATCGACCATCATGATCGTATTTCCTAAACGTGAGCCATATGGCAAACGGAACTGCAATGTGCAACGAAGGCATGCAATTTGTGAATGCATCAATACGGCGGAACCAATCTTCAATTTCAGGATTTAACGTGTAAGCAATTGCATCCATGTCTTCAATGTAGAAACCTGTCACCCGGACATTGAAGAAGAGATAGAACGGAATGGCAAGAAGGTAAACCCATGCAACTCCCAAGGCAATTCGATCAGCCATCCATCGATCATCAAAGTAGGTGACATAGAAAATAGAAGCATAGGTAATGAACATGAACCCTGCAATGTAAAAATGCGTCATAGCTACGTCGAGCCATTGAGCCCTGAACGTATCTTGGAACCAGACGACCAAATCTCCCTCAATGGCGTAGATGTACGGCGTCATATCCAGTCCGGTACGTGCCATGACGATTCGGTCGATTTGATCGAGGAAATCCTTGGCGTTGTAGATGGACAAGGCGATTAAGAGATGCAGCCAATAACGACGTATGAAATCAACAAAACCGCTCAACGTCAGTCTTGCCCAAGGAGGCTTGAAGTACGGCATGAGGAAGACTCCAACAGCCAATGCTGAAATGAGCCAGGTGAGATAGACGCCATCCATGTTGAAGCCTCCTAAACGGATGGTGGTGGGTTATGCTCAAGAAACCCGCACCTGATTTTCTTCAATGAGGGTGGAATTACCATGCACCATGAACGTAAGGACGTCCCCGGTCGGGATCGCGGCGGTGAGCCAAATCCCAAATTCGCTCAAAGCGATAGATTCCACTTGAACAGCCAGTTTTCCACTCAAAGGAAATGGCATAGTTTCCAACGGTTTTTACCAGCGGCTTCTCTTTTGGATACGCCTCAATGGTGCGACGCAAATGCATGCTCGTATCATCCTCATTCCGAAGTGGTGCACATTTCGCACATGGACAAGCGTGACGTAAATCATCGTAGGATACTGTGAACGTCGTACCGTCTTCATAGGTGAGTTCCATGTCCGTGTCTCGACGCTCAAGACGTCGCAGTTCCAATGGTTCTTCTGTCATGGCCAAGCCTCAAATTATTTCCAAACTGGAGGAGCTTGCTCCGTCCAATTGTGATTGAATCGAAGCTACGACATGGGAAAAGGCAGATGCTGAGGCACCCTCTGGTTCACTCACAATCCGATGAACACCGTCGTCTCCTCCACGAACGAAGCCAGGGTCAAACGGCAATGCGCCGAGGAACGGAACTCCAAATTCTTCCGCTGTGGAACGTCCTCCACCTTCTTTGAAAATGTCAAGTGTCAAACTGAATCGACCCTCATCGTCGCATGTTGCTCGGAGTGTACGACCTGCTGGCGCAGCGATTTCAACCTCGGAACCTGGTGTCCCTTTTCCTTGAATCGTGTAGCCGCTCATGTTCTCAACAACCCCTAGAACTGGGACTTTGAGAGAGGAGGCAAATGTAATCGACTTGCGGCTGTCGAGCAAAGCAACTTCCTGCGGCGTTGTGACAATGACCATTCCATCGATGTCTGGGAGCGATTGCGCAACAGTCAATGGCTCATCGGATGTTCCCGGCGGGAAATCGATGATCAGATAATCGAGAATGCCCCACTCAACATCGCCGATGAATTGCTGAATGGCTCCAAGCTTAATCGGGCCACGCCAAACAACCGGCGTGTCCTCATCCTCTAGGAGGAAGGCCATCGAGATGACTTTGACACCAAGATGTCCTTGTGCGGGGTGAATTCTTCCTCCTTCAACGTGTAGTTTTCGACCGTCCAATCCCATCATCTTGGGCACGTTAGGACCGGTGATATCGATGTCAAGAATGCCGACTTTGTGCCCTTGTTGAGCAAGTGCGAGCGCTAAGCCTGTCGAAACGGTCGATTTCCCAACGCCACCTTTTCCGGAGAGTACCATGATTTTGTGCTTAATTTGCTTACCGATCTCTGCCATCGCCATCTTACGCTTCATTTGCGCATAGGCTTGTTCCATCTGCTTTTGTGCAGCAGGATCGGGCGCAGCAGGGGCCTCTGATGGAGCATCGTTTCCGGGAGTGTGCACTGAAACCGGGGAATCGGACATACACATCGCACTTGTTCTGCCTACTTCAATGCGTTTATTTTGCCTTGATGAACATAAACCAACCTCCATGCGTGGCGGTCGTAACAATCAATGCGGTCATTGTCGCAAGAAATTGGAATTCCATCTCGGTGAAAGCGTACGCAATTCCGGTGGCAAGGGGTAAACTCAGAAAATAGCCCAGTTTCGTTGGGTTGGTTCCAGAGAAGTTCAATCGCTTTACCATGAACAAGAGTACAGGTCCGCAAAGAAATGTCATTGCGACCAGACTCGTAGCAACTGCGCGGAACAAGAGATTCCAATCCTTTGCTGCAAAAACGATGTGAAGGGCAAACAGAAGGAAGTACATCCCAGAAAAAACAACCACGGCCCTCATCGCTCATCCTGCCTATATATACGAAGGAGTCAATGTTCATAAGTTGCGTTACAGAAGTCAATCCATGCGATTGTTGTTCGTCTGTGTAGGAAATTCATGTCGCTCACAAATGGCTGAAGGAATTGCCCGGCACTTGGGCCATGAGGCAGCGAGCGCTGGGACCCACCCAGCAGCGCAGGTATCTGAAAATGCGCTCAAAGTTTTGCAATCGAAAGGAATTTCCATTGATGGACTGAGCCCTAAATCCGTGGACTTGTTTTCAGCCAAAGACTTCGATATGGTCATTTCAATGGGGTGCGAAGTTTCGTGCCCTACTATGCGAATAGACCAAGATTGGGGGCTGGATGACCCAGTAGGAAAGTCTCTCCAAACCTTTGAAGCGACCGCAGAAGAAATCGAACGCCGTTTATCGGCACTGTGATCACTCTTCTTCAGTGAAATCGCCTTCTCCAAGCAATTCAATGTACATGCTGCTCACGGTCTTCGTGCGTCCATCATCTCCTGGCAATTCAATTGAGTCGGTTACGATGTTGACAATGGTAACCTTCTCAGGAAGTTTGGAAGCGATGATTCCGTGACGTCTGCGGCAGATTTCAGCAACATCCACTGCGCGACTTATCGCTTGACCTCTCGCTTGCAATCGAACCAAACGTTCACCCTCTTGCATTGCCATTAAAACTGCTTTTACGTACGAGAAAGAAGGCTTTTTTCCAACGTAAACCACTCGAGCCTCAGTCATGATGTTCCATTGTACAAGCAGTATGTAAAGGCTTTTTCAATCAACTTTGGTGCGAGCGCCGGGACTCGAACCCGGGTTCAGGCGTTGGCAACGCCCGGTGATAACCACTACACTAC
>DAPT01000127.1:10479-10777 GCA_002502215.1 Euryarchaeota archaeon UBA124 | reverse complement strand
CGATTCGATGGCTTCGAGCTCCTCTTCCGTATCGCTCGTAAATTGGTTGATTGAAACAACAACAGGTACGCCGAATCTGGCCATGTTCTTGATGTGGCGATCCAGGTTGGAGGTTGCGCCTGCAATGACGGCTTGGACATTTTCACTCTCGAGTTCCTCCTTAGAAGGGCGATATCCTCCTCGGTCTCCAAAGGCTTTACCATGAAGTTTCATTGAACGCACTGTAACATTCATGACAACACAATCAGGTGCTTTTCCAGATGTGTTTGCTTTGATGTGCATGAATTTTTCAGCACCC
>DAPT01000127.1:0-10163 GCA_002502215.1 Euryarchaeota archaeon UBA124 | reverse complement strand
ATGAATTTTTCAGCACCCATATCACTGCCAAATCCTGCTTCAGTGACAACGTAGTCTGCGCAGGAAAGGGCAATTCGATCAGCAACAATGGATGAATTTCCATGAGCGATGTTTGCAAAAGGGCCGCCATGGATGAAGGCAGGGTTGCCTTCAAGTGTCTGGACAAGATTTGGAAGAAAAGCATTCCTGAGGAGAAGTGCCATTGCACCCGCTGCATCAATATGCTCTGCTTTAATGGGGTGACCTTCCATTGATTCTGCAATCACAATCTCACCAAGCCTTCTCCTCAAATCAGCATAATCATTTGCCAATACGAGAATTGCCATGATTTCAGAGGCAGCAGTGATGTCAAACCGGTCTTGCCGAACGCTTCCATTTGCAGGTCCTCCAAGGCCAATAATCACTTCACGAAGGGAACGGTCGTTCAAATCAACAACACGTGGCCAAAAGACTCGATTCGAATCAATGTTGCATTCATTCCCATGTTTGATGTGATTATCGATGAGAGAGGAGAGAAGGTTGTGGGCCGAGGTCACTGCATGGAGATCGCCAGTAAAGTGCAGATTGATTTCTTCCATAGGAAGTACTTGTGCTTGGCCTCCTCCCGCAGCACCTCCTTTGATTCCGAAAACTGGGCCCATGGAAGGCTCACGAATGACGCATGTTGCATTCTTTCCAATATGGCAAAGTGCTTGCGTCAATCCGATTGTGGTTACGGTTTTCCCCTCACCAAACGGTGTTGGATTGACTGAAGTAACCAGAATAAGGTTGCCTTTTGATGAGTCAAAACGTTGCTTCATCCCATCCCAGGTTAGTTTGGCCATGTATTGACCGTGTGGAACAAGCTCTCCTGACGGAATGCCTAACTTCCATGCAATTGTTTCGATTGGTTCCAATTGGGCTGCACGAGCAATCTCCAAATCACTTGCCATAAATCGTGCACAGCAATTCGGCTTACAAATCAACCCCTGTATTCAGGGCGAACACACCGTTTTACGATGGGTTCCAATTGGACGAGTTTACTCTTCCTTCATGGATCCGAGGTAGTCTGGTAGGTCAACACCAGCCATCTTGGCCACGTCGTGAACTGGAGGTAGTGAACGAATCAAAGAGGAAACAAAGTTTGCTGTGCTTCCGCCTTCGCCACCATTGCCTGAGTCCCAAACAGTGATCTTGTCGATTTGGAGGTTTGCGATTGCCTCGGTTTGTCGAGCAACGATTTCTTCAATCTTCTCGACCATGAGGAGCGTAGCAGCAGCTTTGACATCGCCACCAGCACTTTCAACGAGTTGCTTGTAACCGTTCGCCTTTGCCTCGAGGACCGCTTTGGTACCCTCTGCTTCTGCATTGTAACGTGCGAGCACTGCATCCGCTTCACCCTGGGCGATGCGGCGTTGGCGCTCAGCCTCCGCTTCTGCAGCAATCTCAATCTGTGTCTTCGAAATCTCCTCACGGACAATTTCTTCTGCTCGAAGACGCTCTTGTTCAAGACTGTATTGCGCCTTTTGAACTTCCATTTCAGCAGTACGGCGGGCAACTTCTGCTCGCTGCATCGCAGCTGCTTCCTTTTCATCGAGGTCTGCTTGGTAGGATGCTATTTCTGCACGCGAGAGGTTTTCTCCTTGCACACCTGTTGCTTCTTGTTGCTGAACGAAAACACGTCGGTCAACTTCAGCCGCCTTCTGTCCCTTTTGTGACTCAGCGACGTTTTGAGCAACCTGGACTTCACGATCTCGGTCTGCGTTTGCCTTACCAATTGCACCATCACGCTCAGCGTTTGCTACGTCAACAAGAGCCTTGTTGACAGCACCTGCTGCTGCTTTCTTACCGATGCTGTTGATGTAGTTTGACTCGTCAGTGATGTCAATAATGTTGACGTTGATGAGGTAAAGACCCAACTTGTGAAGTTCGGCACCGACGTTATCACGAATCAGTTCGAGGAATGCATCACGATCTTGGTTGATCTGCTCAATGGTAAGACTTGCAACCGTCAAACGAAGTTGACCGAGAATGATTTCTTGTGCCATTGCTTCAATGTCGTTTTTTGTTAGGTGAAGGAGACGCTCTGCAGCGTTGTTCATAATGAGAGGGTTTGTACTTACACCAACAGTGAACGTTGATGGGACGTTGATACGAATGTTTTGCAGTGAGAGTGCGTTGTCAAGTGGAATGGAAATCGTCATGGGAATGAGTGAGATTTTCTTGTACTCCTGAATCAATGGCCAAACCATTACGGCTCCACCGTGTATACATCTCGAGGCTTTACCCCCCCGAATTCGTCCGTAGACGACGAGGATTTCGTCAGATGCACAACGCTTGTAGCGCGTTGCGACCAAGATTATTCCAAAGGCTGCGATAGCCAATACGCCAAAAACGATGAAAACTGCCCAAAAACCTGCATCCGCCATGTACTCAACTAGAGTTCTCTGTTTTTAATCACTTTGCCTGCACTCTATTTAGGCCTGCATCACTCTTCAGAGGACCCATCATCAAGTGGCTTGACAATCATTGTCGAACCAATGACGTCGACAACACGGATGAATTCACCGGATGGTATCAACATCGCCTTGTCCTGTGCTCTGGCGAGCAAGGTCTTGAGTGTCCCATCGACAGGAACCTGGATTTCCCCCGTTTCGTTCGGCTTGATGCGTGAGTAAACTTGTCCTCTCTGGCCGATCGCATCGTTGTAATTGACTGTACCATCTGCCTGCAGTTGATTGATTCCGTACATCATTTTGCCCATTCCGTACATGCCTGCTGCTGCACCGACGCCTCCTGCGAGTACTGCGACGACGTCACTTCCGGTCGCAGAGAGACCAAACATTCCAGTCAGGCCAAACATCATGACTGCCACAGACAATCCTTGAACACTCAAAATCTCAAAAGCTCCACCGCCTGCATCAATGTCCAAGCCGATTGCATCGGTTACGCCTCCGAGAACGTCTCCAACCATCATGAGGAGCATCATGATGAAAAACAGGATTCCTCCAAGTACTGCGCAACTCACAAAGATGATTTCCATCAGAGATGGTGCTTCAATTCCTACGAACTCAGTAATCGTCTCGAACAAGGTCATATGTATCATCAACCGCCAGTCATTAATTGTCTTTTCCTGCAATCTCTCGTAATTTGTACCGTTCTATGGCGACAATAATCGATAACGAGAGGCCAGAGAATAGTGCTGAGATGATGTTGGGCATATCTGCAGCCCACAGCAACAAGAACACCCAAAGGGGGAGAAACAACATCAACGTTCGGCGAATGAATGGCCAGAATCCTCCAAACAATTCTTCCGATCCCTCGTCAATGGCACGAATCGTCGCAACCGTTCCGGGATCGATGGGAATCATGTTCTCCGCCCAACAATCAGACTGCGGCGAGCAAGAAAATCAACGATACAATCCATAGGCCAACACCGAATCCAACACCTTTGCCCTGGCCCTTGATTGCATCATCGTGAACCTCTCGGCTCATCTTGAGTGGATTGAGTAGGAGGTCGCGCTGTTCCTGTCGGAAGACGATCAACGCCAACATGAATGCAGCTGCCGCACCACCGCCGAACAGGGTCGTAATCCACCCCTCGACCTCACCCACGAGTTTGATTGAGAGAAACACTTGCGTGATAGCAAACATCATCCAGAGAAAAGAACCACGTTCAGCCGCTGCCATGATATACCCATAACTCCCTTCTTTTTGAATACATGGCCTGCATTCTCTATATTTGATGCAAGATGCGTAAAGCAGACGTTCATGAACAATGACTCCAAAGTGTAAGCATGGACGGTTTGAGATACGCTGTAGGCGGCTCGCCAATCAGCCACACACTGTCCCCAATCTTGTTCAACCTTGTACTTGCACACATGCGACACAAAGGTCACCTCTCACAGCTCAACGCTTTATCCGTTACCAACCTTGAGACAAATCACATCGATGAATTGCTTGGATGGGCATACATTGAACACAACAAAAATCAGCCAACTTGGGCTCCGGCGCAGAAGAATCTGAGAACCTTTCAATCGCAACTCCAGCATCGTGCATCGAGCATAATTCATCTCGAGGCTCATGATGGTCTGGTTGCGAAAATGGAAACACCCGAACGCATATTTTCAAGCTTTCAATTGCCCGATCGATCATCCTCCAGTGAGGTATGGCTCAACCTTACCGCACCGCTTAAGCACCAAATACAAAGCATGGTTTTCTCGCCAATTGACGAAGCGATTGACATCCTCTCAGTCAACACACTTCGATACACTGGACAAGGATGGTATTGCGCAACGACCGACGGCCATGCAATCGTTCACACAGCCTATCACTTCGGTATTGATGTTTCCAAAGGTGCACTGCTTGGTATTAACGGAGGTGGAGGTGCAGCGCGCTCCGTTGCGTCGGCTTGGATAAAGAGTGGGGGAAAAGTCGTATCGCTCGGAGGAAAACGACAATTGCCGGCAACCTTGGCCAACACAAAAAGCGGAAACGATGCAAACTTCGACCTTGTGTTTGATGCAGAAGGTTCTTTGAAAGCCGATCCCAACTCGAAGTACATTCTCAATCCAATCTATTCTCCACTAAAGGGTTCCCTCGAGGAACGGTTCGACCACCTATTGCCGGATCTCAGTCAAATCGACGGGAGGTGGATGTTGGCAGCGCAACATCTAGAGAGCTGGCGTAGTTTGTGGGCGCCCGATATCTCTCAGAACCTCCCAAGTCTCGAGCAATTGATGACTTGGTTAATTTCAATGGAACACAAACTCGAGGAAAACTGATGCAATCGCCTGCAACAATCAAATGTCCAAGCATGAACAGCCACTCATGAGAGAGCGGGCACTCCTCCTGGTTTGCTTGTTGTTTTTCTCCATACTGTCAACCTCTGCAGCTGTTCCTGAAGAGGATATGAATTTCCAACCTACGCACACAGGAGTGGACTATCCAGTAGGTTACGTTGATTTTGACCAACAAGGCGGGTCATTCGAAGCAGACCATCGATTGGTCTACCCTGCGCTCCAGAGTGGAGAAGAGCAGGAAATGGCTGGTAACGGCCCATTCCCATGGGTTTTGTTGCTCATTGACGAGAACGAATCACCTGATAACTACATGCTCATTTCAACCCGAATCGCTCAGCGAGGAACGATGGTTTACATCCATACGGAACTCAACTCAGAGACGAATCCAACATGGCAAAGCCTGATTGAATCCATACTGGACGTCCAGTCTTGGATGAATGCTGCAAACCAGACCAACGATGTTGTTCTTGGAATGTTTGGTTCCGTCGACGAGAAGCATTGGGGGTTAATTGGTCACGGATATGGTGCAACCTGGGCAAGCAACGTTTACATCAACTGGGATAATTTGGTGACGGATGGTACACTTGAACCACCTCGAGCATTGGTTGGATTGGCTATGCAGGTAGAATCGGTTCAGGATCCAATTATTTCAAGCGGAGCGATGCCAAACGTTGCCTTGTACATCACTGGAAGCGCTGATGAAGTCGCTCCAGCGACAGAAAATGTCATCCCAGTATTGGAAAACGTTGATGGCTTGGCGTGGCAAATTTTGCATTCGCTTGGAGCCAATCACTACCAATACCAAGATACATCCTCATTCCTTGAAAACTTCAACGATGGTGATGCATCGATGACCCAAGAAGAACAAATCGATCATGCAATGGATCACATCCTGCCGTACTTCGATTTAACATTGCGAGGCGATCATTCAAAATTCCGAGAGGCGTTTAATCGAGAAAACAATCTTTACTCCTCATCGGATTCGAACGGCTATGTGGATGAGTTACTGGACGATGCGAAATTAATTCGCATCACAAACGTGACCAGTCTCAACGGAACGATTTTTTCACCTCAAGACAATGCCAAATTTGATGCTCTTTGGTCGATGCGAAACGGAGATGTTTACGCTGATCTTCCTTCAGAATGGACCGTTGAAGGACACTGTCTCTTGGACAACGTAACGATATTCCAAGCCACGATTTTGAATCAAAATGTGTCTTGTACTGTACCAATGGAAGGAATCGCCCCGGGTCCTCATGAATTGCGACTTGTCGTCTCTGTAGAGGGTGGGACGGGATTTGCGAGCTTTGATTTTAACCGAACCAATGCCCCAATAGAATTTGTCGAACCATTGCCGGAATTTGTTGTACCACAACGGGGGTCGGTCGTATTGAATGCTTCTGAAATCGCATCCGACCCCGATGGTCAATCCGTACGAATCCTTAATGCAACGGTTCTTGAGAACGCGTCCCATTTCAACGTCGTGATTAATCCCGATCAATCATCTGTGACCCTGTACCATTCGGTGGATGAGGAGTGGGAAGGTTCCACTCGTATCGAACTCGATTTGGAAGCCGACGGTGAGATACTCGATCAGGTGAACGTCACACTTCAGGGACGTGTGCTTCCCATCAACGACCAGATTATTCAATTATCAACAATTGATCAACAAACACTTACTGAAGACGGAGAAAGCATCTTGCTCTCGTATCTCGATTATTTCGAAGACCCAGAACAACAACCGCTGACCGTGCTTATCAACGGTGAGAGTGAAGGGGTTGGAGGTTTACTTGCATGGAATGTGTCAAACGACCTTCCCGTAATCGAATTCACACCACTCCCTGATGCGTTTGGTGCGGAAGTATTGCAACTCTCTATTTCGGATGGATACAACACACCATTGATTGCTGATGTACCCTTACGAATCGAAGCTGTTGATGACGAGTTCGTTGTTGATGAAACGGCTTGGTCGCTTGAAATGAGCGAAGAAGAAACATTGCTTGTCGACCTTACTGCATTTGCATACGATGCGGACGGAGATGCCCTGTCCTGGTCGGTTGAATCCGCTGGGACTTCAAAGGCAATGGCTGCATTATCCGGTCAAGAATTGCTCGTCTCAGCACTTCTTGATGAGTGGGGCACCGATGCAGGATGGTGGTTGAACGTGACCGATGGTTCTGTGGTTTTCTCAAAGATTCTCAACATTACAATCGAGCCTCAACCCGACCGTCCAGTTCTATCCAACGCGTCGGTTGAACAAACCAATGATTCTCATCTTTCGATAGCATGGATGTGGGCTGATGCAGATGGAGGTGAAATGAACGTCACCCTTCGTCTTAATGGCAACGAAGTAACCGGTGTACGAACATGCGATGCGGATGGTTTCTGTTCAGAGATTGTTGAGGTCAATCTTCAACCTGCAGATATCTTGAACATCGATATCATCGCCAAGGATTCATCCTTTGCCGATGTTTCTACACGTGTGCAATACTTTGTTGCTGATGGGCAATCAACCTCCACGATAACATATGAAACTGATTCAGGCTCTGGTAACATCTTGATCGCAGCACTCATCATTGTACCGCTTTTTGCAGCCGTTTGCTGGTTGCTGCTTCAATTCAAGAAACCTCCAGAGGAACCGGATTTCGAGCCTTCATCTGGAGGTTTACTCGCTCGAGTCGAAGCTCGATTGAACGAATCATAGTGGAATGTTTCCGTGTTTCTTCGGCGGACTCCATTCACGCTTTGAGCGTAGAATCGAAAGTGCGCGGCAGAGTCTGAGACGGCTTTCATTTGGCTCGATGACATCGTCGAGCCAGCCGTTGCGGGCAGCGACATAAGGGTCACCAAATTTGGCCTTGTATTCATCGACCAATCGTTGACGTACCTCCTCCTTTTGAGCATCATCAACGGCATTAATTTCTCGTCGATGGATGATGTTGACGGCACCCTCGGCTCCCATCACTGCAAGTTCTGCCGTGGGCCAAGCAACGTTGTAATCGCTTTGCAAATGCTTGCAAGACATGGCGAGATATGCCCCACCGTAGGCTTTCCGAGTGACAAGAGTGAGTTTTGGAACAGTGGCCTCAGCATAGGCGAACAGCAATTTTGCGCCATGACGGATGATTCCGCCCCATTCTTGCACAACCCCTGGCAGGAAACCAGGTACGTCTTCAAACGTGACGAGAGGAATGTTGAATGCGTCGCAAAGCCGAATAAACCGCGCAGCTTTGATCGATGCGTCAATGTCCAAACAGCCAGCAAGAACGTTTGGTTGATTCCCTACAACGCCTATGCTACGTCCCTCGAGTCTTGCAAACCCAATGATGATGTTTTCAGCATAATTTGGAAACAATTCGAGAAATTCGCCATCATCAACTACTTCCTCAACGACGCTAACCATGTTGTACGGGCGATTGGGATTGTCCGGAACCAAGGCCTCGAGTTCGTCGTTGAGACGGCTGATGGGATCTTCGGTAGGCACGAAAGGTGGCTCAGCATCGTTGTGATCAGGTAGATACGAGAGAATTTCCTGCACCAAGAAAAACGCATCGTCCTCATCATCGGCAACCAAACAGGCAATACCCGAACGTGAGGCATGAAGGGCTGCACCGCCCAATCCTGCTGCGTCAACTTCACCTCGTTGAACCTCAGGGGTTTCGAGCGGCGAGGAAAGGAAGAGTTGTCCGTGTTCCTCCCCTAGAATTGTAAAATCAGAAAGGCTTGCTGCAAGAGCTGAGACTCCAACTACGGGACCAAGTACAAGGCTGATGATAGGGACTCTGCCGCTGCATTGCACCAATCGGTCAAGCAACTCCCCAGTACCAGCTAAGGCGTCGATACCATCGTGTGCACGCTGTCCACCGCCGTCCCAAACACAGACCAAGGGCGTTTTCGAACGTTCAGCCATTTCGACAAGCTTTGCAATTTTCTTTGCATGCATTTCGCCCATTGAACCACCATGCACACTGAAGTCTTGTGCAAAGCAATAAACTCGCCGACCATCAATGGTTCCGTGACCTGTGACGACACCGTCGCCGAGTGTTTGGTGAAGAAACATATTGTGATCCATGGTACGGTGAGTGACAAAAGTGTCAACTTCGACGAAGGAATTTGGATCCACCAGCAAATCGATTCGGTCTCTGGCGGTCCCTCGCCCTGTTGCACGAATGGACTCCAATGCTTTGCGCCCTCCACCGGCACGGGCCCGTTCTCGACGCGACCTTAACTCGGCAAGAGGGTCACCATTTGGGCTCGCCATGTATTAAGCAGAACCGATAAGGTTCTTCATCGAATCGCTCAGTCAAGAATGGTTTGTTGCTGTTCACCAATCAGATTTTGAGACATAACCAAACCAACATCCATTCCATTTGATAATGCGAAATGAAGTTTCATAATGGCCGCTTCTGGAGAAGACGTAATTCCGTGGCCAAGAAGACCGATTTCTTGTTGGATTCTTCCCTTGGAGTAAACGTTCATGTTCACCGGCCCGTGGATGCATTGATTGACAATCAGGGCAGGGATGTTCAACTGTTCAATCGCATCTCGGAGTTCAAGATTTTGTGGGGTGTCACCGTTCGAATCTTCGATTGGAAGATGCCCAAGACCTGTCCCATGAATCACGAGTGCATCGGTCTTGGAAGAAACAGCGTCGACAATTTCTTGTTTGGTAAGCCATGGCCCAGCAACAAGTTGTCGAATTACAATCTTGTCATCGAAACGTTCTGCAGTGGATGTAATTTCCCTCGGAACTGTGTTTGACCGAGCCTCGTTGTAATGATGCTCAAGGTCGAGGTCGACGTTCTCATTGTCGATACGCACGGTTGCAAGCGGCATCGTATTGACTGGCCGGAATGCATCACGTCGACTTGAATGCAGTTTTCGCACACCTGTTGCAGAATGAATGGAACATGCCCCATCATCGCTCGTTTGATGCATTGAAACGACAACTGCATCACTCAGTACACCTGTTGGTCGTGGCCCTTCAGCAGCCCACTTAACCGCAGAAATAAGATTCTGAGCAGCATCGGAGGATGCTCTGTCACTTGAGCGCTGAGAGCCAACGAAAGCGATAGGGCCCGGTGGGTTGCCACCTTTTCCACACCACGCAAATGCGACAGCGGAGGCAGTCAAATGCAGTGTATCCGTGCCGTGCGTTACAACGACTCCAGTGCATCCGTCTGCGAAGGCTTTCTCGGTTGCGTCAATGATTTGATTCCAGTGATTCGGACGGATGTCTTCACTGAACATATTTCCTATTTTGTGCACGTCGAGATTTGTCATCTTCAGTAACTCTGGGACGTGTTCGACAAGCTCAGATGGTTCGAATTGAGCGGTTACTGCGCCTGTGGTGTAATCGACTTTTGAGGCAATCGTTCCACC
>DAPT01000071.1:513-2937 GCA_002502215.1 Euryarchaeota archaeon UBA124 | reverse complement strand
CGTCCGGATTGTTGATGACCATTACATCATGCTCATTGTCAACGATAATTTTTGGGAGGCGCTTGTGGAATTCGCCAAGGTGGTGTGTGAAAATTTTCAACTTTGTCGGACTTGGGAACTGAAGGCCATTAACAACCTCGAGACTGAGGACATCTTTTGCCAGAGATTTCGCATTGCTGCATTCGATTTCAATGGTGTGGGGTATGTTGTCCAATTGTTCCCGAATGGCATGGAGATTGCCTATTGCCAACAACTTTCCTTGATGTAGGATAACAATCTGTTCTGTTATTCGTTCGATTTCTGAAAGAATGTGACTGCTCAAAAGTACGGTTCGCCCCATTCGACCAAGTTCTCGGATGACGTTCATAATCGTGGTACGCGCCAGCGGATCACAACCCTGCAGGGGTTCGTCGAGAATGATGAGGTCAGGATCGTTCACCAAAGCATGAGCAATCTTTGCCCGTTGACGCATTCCTTTGGAATAGCGGCCTATTTTTTTGTGCATGACATCGGTTAGTCCAACGAATTCCAAGACTCTTTCAGCCTCGCGCTTCGCCTCGTCTCTTGTTAATCCATGAAGTCGAGCAAAGGTGGATACAAACTCATGCGCTGTCATCCAATCATGCATGTTCTCATTTTCCGGAACATAGCCAACCCGCGCATACGGTGCTGGATTTTTCCACGGATTGGTTCCAAAGAGTCGAACTTCCCCCTGTGTTGGTTGGAGTTTACCCATGAGCAATTTGAACAGGGTTGATTTTCCAGCACCGTTCAGTCCGAGAATGCCTGTTACGCCACCGCTCAATGCTAGAGAAATGCCTCCAATTGCTTGGTAACGTCCGTAGGTCTTGCCCACGTTGTTGAACATAACAACAGGTGCATCTGGTTGAGGAACCCATTGCTGCTGTTGGGCTTTCCCCTCCTGTGCCAAATCGGGAATCATTCACGGGTCACCTCCATGGATGATACTCGGACGCTGAGCACATAGAGAGAGATGGCGTTGATTGCCACAACCGAAGCAAGTGACCATATCCACGGATGGTCATAGACGACGTTTGTACCGATCAGAGCCTGCCCCACGTGTGCAACGGAGTCGTACGGTGAGATGAGATAAAGAATGGAACGATCAAACAAGCCTTGGACAATCGCTGCGAGTGTCTTTGTACCCAACAAAACTGCGAGTAATGCAATGCCAGGGAAGAACTTACCTCGGGAAATCGATGAAAGCGCAAGCCCGATACTGGTGTAGGTTACTACAAGTAAAATACCACAAAATACAGTTGTCAAAAACAAGGGAAAGGTGTCAAGAATCCAAGCCCAGCCGCGACCCATTGCTAAGATGTCAACGAAGTAGTAGAGAAAGAGCGTTCCGATGATGATAAATGATTGAATCGTTGCAACCGCCAAATACTTCATGCCCACATAATCAAAGCGATTGATGGGGCGGGAGAAATAGAGGGCACTTGTTCCATTTGAACGGTCTTCAGAAATGACACCACCAACGAGCAGCGCTGCGACGAGTGGGTAAAACAGCATGTTCCGCGGGAAAAACCCAAGGACGTGCCCGTACAGATTGTTTCGGCCAATTCCCCAGAGTTCATACAGACTTGGTTCACCTATAACCGCAAACAGAAGTGTAAGAGCAACATCCGTCATTGAAGCGATTAAGACAAAAATCAGAACGAGTTTTGTTGGAACTCCCCACGGCCGATGGCCTTTTCTGACAATTCCGAGTACGTGGTGACGAAAGATCGCCCAATTTCGCATCCAGCGGGGATTCAACGTCCCTTGCCAAGGAACGTAAACTTGTTCAAACACTTGACCGGTCTGAGCGATGGGTTGAGCAATCGCAGCATGGTCCGTTGATTCAGAACCCCACGCTGCATCCATCCGACTCTGGCCGGTCACCGGAGTTGAGGCATCTACGCTTCCCTGGTCGGTCATGCGCCCGAACCTCCCATCGATTCAGGAGCATCCACCTTCCGTGCCTCAGCAGGAGATGCAAGGAGGTCTTCGCTCGATTTCACACCGTACCCAAAACGTTCCATAATGACGATGAAAAGGTCCTCAAGTGATGCTTCATATTCGTGCATGCGTCGAATTTGAGCCCCTGTTTCTGCTGCGCACTTGAGTATTCTGTGCGTTGTTTTTTCTCCATCATGACGTATCCGCATCATGCGCCCTTCTCGGCGAACATCGAGTCCGTCTCGGCCCAAGGATGCCTCAAGTTCACTTGCCATTCCCCACACATGAATTTCGATTTCACGGTCGATCGCTTTCAAGTCCTCAATGCGTCCTTGTGCTGCAAGTTTGCCTTTGTGAAGCAAGACAATGTTCTGACAAACCCGTTCGACATCGTCCATCAAATGGCTCGCCATGAGAACTGAGCGATTTCCTGCGTTGACCATGTTGGACAACGTTGTC
>DAPT01000071.1:0-216 GCA_002502215.1 Euryarchaeota archaeon UBA124 | reverse complement strand
CATGTTGGACAACGTTGTCAGCATGGCTCGCCTTGCATCTGCATCGAGACCATTTGATGGTTCGTCAGCAATGATGAGTTGTGGATCGTGGATAATTGAACAAGCCAATTTCGTGGCTTGTTTCATCCCAGTCGAAAACGAAGAAATCGGACGGTAACGAAGTTCTCCAAGACCGACGTATTCCATTGCTGTATGGGCTCGAGACATCGCTACTAC
>DAPT01000107.1 GCA_002502215.1 Euryarchaeota archaeon UBA124 | reverse complement strand
GCATCATTGGACTCCTTTTTGCAGTGCGTTGTATCGATTGGAAAGGATATTGAACGAGGTTTACCTCCAAACCAATAGGACGTGCATTCAATGAGCGAAGGACCACTTATTCGAACAGCACTCTATGACGAACACGTTGCTCTTGATGGAAACATCGTCGATTTTCACGGCTTTGAACTACCTATCTGGTATTCCAACATTAAAGCTGAACACATCGCTACCCGAGAATCATCGGGTCTGTTTGATGTATCGCACATGGGCACATTTCGATTTACTGGCCAACATGTTCGCCAATGGCTGGAGGGTGTAGCAACTCAAAAAGTGACAGAAATTCCTGTCGGGCGCTGTGCATACACTCACTTTCTCGACCATGATGGATACATCATCGATGACATGATTTTCGCAGTTGTATCCGATACAGAAATTCTTGGTGTACCAAACGCTTCAATGATTGATGTCATGTGGGACTGGTTTCAGAAATGCTCACCTGAAAAATTAGATGTCACCATCGAGAACTTATCGCCTGACGTCTCCATCATCGCACTCCAAGGCCCACACAGCAAGGAGCATTTGGACATCGCTTTCGGAGAAGGACAGCATATTGGACGCTTCAAGTGGTCATCGCTATCCGATAACAAACTCGATGTGGAAGGGTGGATTCAAGGGACTGGTTACACCGGTGAGGCCGGATATGAGATCTTTGTACCCAACAATTTGGTGGCGAAGGTTTGGCGTGCTCTCGTTGCTGCTGGAGCGACACCGGTTGGTCTCGGTGCCAGAGATACATTGCGTCTGGAAAAGGGTTACCTCCTCTCCGGAGTGGATTTCTTATGGCCAGGACTTGATGATGGATCACACACCTTCCTTGCTCGAGATTCGTGGGAAACGAATGTCCCTTTTGGTCTTGATATTGGACATGAATTCATCGGACGTGATCGCGTCATCAATCACGGTGCTTCTGATGAGCGCTGGTGGGGAATCAAGTATCTTGAGCGCGGGCCCTTACCGCGACCAGGCAAGGACGTTCTGTCAATGGATGGGTCCAAAATTGGTCAATTAACATCTGGAGCACCCTCTCCTTCGCTCGGAAATACTGGTGTTGGAATCGGCTACATTTCTGGGGTGAGCGAGGGCGATGAAGTGCTCATCGCGGCAAGTCCTCGTTCTTCGGTAAAGGCTGTTATAATTCGCCCTCCTTTTGTATAGACGGCCCTCGTTTCTTGACGGTTCAATGACGAACATTATGAGCGCTACGCGATTGGTAGGGTTGTCTGCGGGTGGCAAGTCCTATGGTTGACCAATTACCAAACCTTGGAAGAGAAGAAGAAATGCTGGTCGAGATGGGTGTTGAATCCATTGATGCACTGTTCGCAGATGTCCCTGAATCAGTCCGCATGGTCGGAGATCTACCGTTACCAGAAGCGCAGAGCGAGGAAGAGTTGTTGGCCGACGCAAAGCGGCTCCTTGGCGCAAACCTCGCATTGGGCGACCAACCTTCGTTCCTTGGTGCAGGCTTGTATCGCAACTTTGTACCGTCGTGCGTTTTTCAACTCGTTACTCGAGGTGAATTCCTCACATCCTACACCCCTTACCAGCCTGAAGTTTCGCAAGGTATGCTCCAAGCTATGTGGGAATTTCAATCGCTGATCTCTGAGTTGATTGAAATGCCAATCACCAATCTATCGCTTTACGATGGGTCAACTGCTGCAGCAGAAGCTCTGACTTGTGCAGTTCGAGTTCACAACCGAAAGGCAGAACAGAAAGACACGGTGTACATATCTGAACTTACCCCTCCTGATCGGGTTTCAGTGATACATAACTACTGTCAAGGAGCAGGAATTGAAATCAAGAATCTACGGCATGATGAAAACGGTTGCATCAACCTCAACGATGCAGAGCGTGCTCGTGGCTCATGCGCTGTTTACGTGGAACAACCCAATCCAATCGGTGTCGTTGACGATGGCTATCCATCTCTCAAGGAAATAATCGGCGACAACACCGCTCTCATTGTTGGAATACAACCAATTTCGCTGGGGTTGCTTGAGGCACCAGGGAACTATGGTGCAGACATTGTTATCGGTGAAGGACAACCCCTTGGAAGTCCAATTACAGGAGGCGGCCCCATTTACGGTATTTTTGGCTGCACAAAACCATACCTCCGTTTGATGCCAGGTCGGATTGTTGGAAGAAGCATCGATGTTGATGGGAAGGAAGCCTACTGTCTGACGCTCTCAACACGCGAGCAACACATTCGCCGACACCGCGCCACGTCCAACATCTGTACCAATGAAACTCTGATTGCTCTTATGGGGGCTATGCACATGTCCTTGTTGGGTCCAGAAGGACTTGAACATCTGGCGATTCGTAACATGGCTGCACGCACGCAATTGGAGCGGCAAATCAAAGAAGTTGATTTGATATCTCTCCCGTACGAGCAACAATCGCACTTCAACGAATTCGTTGTCGAATTGCCCGCAACAACCTCATCCTGCTTATCCTTCCTCGAGGATCAAGGCGTCGTTGGAGGATTTGACGTGTCAGATTGGTATCCTGAGAAAACCAATCAGATGTTGTTGACGGTAACCGATCAGACCAGCCAAAAAGACATTGATCAGTTGATAGAATCTCTATCCATGTGGGTTGCGGAGGTGAAAGCATGAGTCGTCTGTTTGACCATTATGGTGCAGAGGGCAAGGGGTATTCACAACCCGCACCACTCATCTCTGCCTCAGAACTGAAGATACCGTCGAACATGGCTCGCAAACAACTCCCACGCTGGCCACGACTTTCTGAACCTGAAATGGTTCGTCACTACACATGGCTTTCAAAGCGAAATTTCGGAATTGACACCGGATTTTACCCACTCGGTTCTTGCACGATGAAACACAATCCCCGAGTCAACGAAGTGGTCGCCCAATTGCCCGGTATTGCTGATATCCACCCGCATCAACCGGAGCATCAACTACAAGGCCTTCTCTCAATCTATTATGAAATGCAAGACATGCTCGCCATTTGTGCCGGTATGGATGCAGTGACACTGCAACCAGTCGCTGGCGCACAAGGCGAATTCACGGCGATTCGATGTTTCCAAGAGTACTTCCGCCATCGAGGTGAACACCATCGAACCAAGGTCATTGTACCCGATTCTGCGCACGGAACCAACCCAGCTAGCGCAGCTATGGCTGGTTTTGAAATCATCGAAATCCCAAGCCAGGAAGACGGTCGTATCGATCTGTCTGCACTTCGTGCTGTCGTCGGTGAAGATACAGCTGGAATGATGATTACCAATCCAAACACGCTCGGGCTCTTCGAGCAAAACATTGCTGAAGCTTCTGAAATTGTTCACAACGTTGGAGGCCTGATGTATTACGATGGCGCTAATTTCAATGCCATCCTTGGACGCACAAGTCCAGGATTGATGGGCTTCGATGCGGTTCACTACAATCTCCACAAAACCTTCAGTCAACCCCACGGTGGTGGCGGACCTGGTTCTGGTCCAATCGGAGTCAAAGAACATCTTGCACCGTTCCTCCCTTCTCCTATTGTGGCGCGAAGAGAACCAAGCCCTGATGAGAAACCACGGGCTGTCGATGCGTACTGGTACACATGGCACGAACCCGAACATACCATTGGTAAGATACAGCAATGGCACGGAAACGCAGGCGCTATACTCCGCTGCTGGGCGTACTATCGTCGCTATGGAAAGGAACTCAGAACAATGTCTGAACATGCAGTCCTGAATGCAAATTATCTGCGTCACGCGATTCATCGTGAGGCAAAAGCGGCAGGCGTGGACCACCTCTTTGTTGACGGTGCAGATACTGTTGTTGCCAAACACGAATTCACCCTCTCGCTTGGACCGGCGAAAGAGGCTCACGGTATCTCAGCAATGGATGTCGCCAAGGGCCTTCTGGACATGGGCTACATGGCACCGACAGTGTATTTCCCATTGGTTGTTCCAGAATGCATGATGATTGAACCAACTGAGACAGAATCGAAAGAAACACTCGATACCTTTGCAAGAGATTTTTGTAAGGTACTTCAATTGGATGCAGAGACACTTCACAACGCTCCGACGACCACACCGGTTCGTCGAGTTGACGAAGTCTATGCAGCAAGGAATCTTTGCTTGCGTCACCCGTTTGACGATGAATGAGTCCGAAGCGTAATCGGCTCTTGGGTATGTTGCAACAATTCCCATGTGAGTTGTGAGGAATAGATGACTAACGCCATACCAAGAAGTGCCAACTCAACAACCAGCCACCACCAGACGACCACGAAAGCGGTTGCTACAATAATTGAAGAAAGCATGAGCAAACCAAGCATTGTGATGCTTGGACGGAACCTTACCAACAATTCATCACCGATTTCATTGTACGTAAGGATCACAAATTGAAACAGTCCTCTGTAGACTTGTACTTCTTGGCCACGATGAATCACTTGCAAATCACGATGCTCATCCAAACGAGCGAGGAATGATTCAGAGTCGCACCTGTAGACCTGTTCCATAATGAGCCGTTTTGAATTGTCGATATAACCTCATCGCCGATACCCAACAAACACAAGAACTCGACTGTACTCCAACGGTCATGGTAGGGCTGTTTGTCGACGGATGGTACCCATCTGAAGAGAAAGCAGTGATGATAATTCCTCTCTTCACCATGGCCGCATCATTGCTAACAATGGCCTTCCCAATTCTTATGCTCATTTCCGGTAGTTACATCTCTTTCGTTCCATGGTTGATTTTGATTTCAGACATCCTTCTTGGCCTTGCTTTGCTCTCTACCTTTTCACAACGTCGTGTCCTTATCCTGCACAGGGGCGTCCACCTAAGTGCAATTCTGCTCTTGGCCTCGGTAGCCTTCGTATTTGTACAAGCTGCATCCTCGTGGTTTGCGCTTGCTCTTAGTGGAGGATTGTTTGTTACCACCTTTCGAGTTGCAAGCAAAACATCAGCGGGTTATGGCGTGCAATTTCGTAAGGAATGGATTGCTTCGAAATACCTCAAACTCAATGCAAAACGCTTGGGCCATTGGAAGATCATCAACGCAAAACCAACCAATGGACTCATGGCAATTTCCAGAACGAGTCGGCAACTGGCTGTCATGTATTGTCGGTTTGATGACGATGAATGTTGGTTGCATCTCGATGTCTTTTCTCAAGACATTTTCAATCTTGAGCATTTTCTGTTCGAAGAAGCGTGAAGGGTCATCTAAAAGAACTACCCGCGATGCGGTTTAGTCATGGATGTATCTATCTTACTTGGCTCGAAGTCCGACATGCCGATTGCTGAAAAGTGCACAAAAGTGCTTGACAAATTTGGCGTAAACTACCAATTGCGTGTTGCTTCTGCGCATCGTTCTCCAAAATTTGTTGAAGACATTATTCACAAAGCCGAAGAGGATGGCTGCAAAGTATTCATTGCCATGGCTGGTCTTGCCGCAGCTCTACCAGGTGCAGTCGCTGCAATAACAACCAAACCAGTCATTGGTGTCCCATGCGGTGGGCGTGTACCGTTCGATTCTCTTCTCTCAATCGTTCAACTCCCTCCCGGTGTTCCAGCAGCGACCGTTGGTGTTGATCGTGGTGACAACGCAGGTCATCTTGCGGTTCAGATGCTCGCCCTTGTCAACGATGAGATGGCAAAACGCCTCGTTCAAGACAAACTCGACCAAATAGAGCGTGTTCTCCAGATGGATCGAGAAGTGAACGGCAGGGCTTGAAATGTTTGATGCGCCTGAATTTATTGAAGAATCGATTCAGCAAATGAAAGCAACCATCGATGATGTTGCGATCATTGCGTGTTCAGGTGGTGTGGACTCAACCGTTGCAGCTGTAATCGCCAACAAGGCTGTTGGTAACCTCTTGCACTGTGTTTACGTCGATACAGGCTTTATGCGGAAAAATGAGACCGAGGAAATCCAGGCCATGCTCGCAGAGCAAGGTATCAATCTCATCACTGTCAAGGCGGCAGACCGCTACTTTGAGGCACTTCAAGGCGTTACTGAACCTGAACAAAAGCGTAAGGTCATCGGTGAATTGTTCATTCGAATTTTTGAAGACGAACAAAAGAAGTGTGGTGCAAAATACCTCGTTCAAGGTACGATTGCACCGGATTGGATCGAATCGGGTGGTGGTGTTCGTGACACCATTAAATCGCATCACAACGTTGGCGGATTACCTGAAGATATGACCCTGGAAGTTGTAGAGCCACTACGAGAATTGTACAAAGACGAAGTCCGTGAACTTGCTAGAGAACTGGATATCATCGTGGCAGAGCGCCAACCCTTCCCAGGTCCCGGCCTAGCGGTACGAACACTCGGCGAATTAACACCTGAACGTGTTGAAGTTGTACGAGAAGCATGCGCAATTGTCGAAGAAGAGTTTGAAGCAGGGGCTGCAGCCGGCGAAATGGAATTACCATGGCAATACTTTGCAGCATTGCTTCCAGTCCGCTCCGTAGGAGTACACGGCGACGTTCGAGCATACGGAGAGACCATTGTTGTGCGCGCAGTAAGAAGCATGGATGGTATGTCTGCCCGATATTCAGAAATACCGCACAGTATTCTACAGAAGATCAGCACTCGAATTACCAACACAGTCAAGGGTGCTGTGAATCGTGTTGTCTACGATATTACGCACAAACCACCAGGTACCATTGAGTGGGAATAGAAGGCCAATTTCCTTCACAGTGGGTAGCGTCAGCACCGACCCACTGCAAGCCCTGGGATTTGCCAATGCCTGAGCAATGGGTATTCGGATAGACCCTTTGATTGTGTCAATGAATATTTGTGTTTTACAAATATTAACTAAGGAGAACTGTTTCAATGTTCTATGCGCAACGGGATGTTAATACTAACCTTGTTGTTCTCATTTTCCTTTGTACAGATTGCCTCAGCTCACGGGGGAGAAGAATCATCAGGATTGTCAAATATACAAGTTCTAATTACCTCGGGTGCATTATCGCTTGTCTTTTTCCTTCTGTTTGCTGTCGTAAAGAAATACGATGTTATAGTGGCTCGATCCAGTCTATATTCGCTTGTTCTGTTTACTTCAACAGTGCATATTCTGCTTGGATTAGATGATTCCTTGTTAATCATAGGCGGTGTAGGTGCGTTATCAGTCACCTTTTTCCCTTTAGTTTCTAATTTTTCGAAACGATTTTACCAAATCGCAGATTTTGCACTAGCATTGACTGTGCTATCAATGTTAATCGGCTATTTTGTTTACAATCATGATTTGCATTACATTTTAGAGGATTATCTGGGTATTATAACAAAATTGGTAGAACTAAGCATTTTATTTATACTCGCTAAACAACATATATTCATAGGGCGGAAAACAGAGGTTTGAGATAATGAAGATTAAATTCACCATATCGTTAATATTGTTAATTTTGACAAACAGCCTTGCAGGTTGTCTATCATCCGATGAGAATGGATTAGATAGATTTCCATCCTTTAATTTAGTCGACGAGCAAGGTAACAATCACAATGAATCAATGTATGAAGATACACCATTTGTAGCTTATTTCTCTGCCTCTTGGTGTTCACACTGTCACCCTGTCTTAGGCTCCCTCGATGACATAATCCCTGAAGGCAAACTGGTTGCATTTAACATAGAATCAAGAGAGGAATATAGCGATATGAACGAGTGGAAGGATAAAATGGAATCTGAATTAGAAAGAGATTTATTCCATCCATTCATACACGCTCCACCATTGGCTCAATCTTTGGAGGTATCAAGAATTCCAACTGTATTTTTTGTCAATAGTGACGGGGAAATTGTACACAGCCCCTCAGGATTAACAGATAAATCGATATTAGAAGATCATTGGAAATCTGTTTCTTGATTGAAAGACTGAATTATTCAACTATCTGAATTTGGTTTACTTTGCAAAGGGTCCCCTCTGCCCACCCGTCCAAGCAGTGGGTAGGGTTGAATAGGACGGGCTGCGAACCCATGGATGCAGGTTTATGGTGTACAAGGGGTTTTAGCATAACCCCTCGTGATCATAAGTAAACCATTTACTCACTTTTGTGAATCTAATATGATGTCATCTAGATGAATCAGTAGATTTCAGTCATCACTACAGTATTCAGCCCAATCATAA
>DAPT01000051.1:7689-11771 GCA_002502215.1 Euryarchaeota archaeon UBA124 | reverse complement strand
TCACCTCGTGGGGCGCATCCAACTCCTCCACGTCTCGCAGATTCCATTATCTCATCAGAAATGCTTGAGGCAACCATCCAACCAAAGGTCAAGAAACAGACCACAAACATGCACCTTGCTGACCTACCTCCCGGCTTTCAGAAACACATAAACAAACTCAACTTCCCTCCAAGCGAAGAAGAAGTCACTCTCGACGAGAATGCTTTGGATGCTGTAAAACGCAACGAACGCACGAGCAGTGGAATTCCCATTCCGTTCTCAGACATGTCATGTGGTGGAGGAATTTTCCACGCACGCATTCTGCGAAAGCACGGTGAATTGTTTGAAGGACAAAGTCCCACGCTGCGGAAAGAAGATACTGAGCGTTTGTTCCGAGGGTTTCAACTCGTTGATGTCGATGATTTGGTCGTTCAATCAACCCGTCGACGACTGCTGCTTGAAGCGATTAAACTCAATCTCGTTGCTCTTTCAGGAGAGCAAGAAGGGAAGCTCGCAAGGGATTTGGTCGAACAGATTCTGGAAGAGAACATCGTATGCTCGGACACACTGCAGGAGGAATGGCCGTGGTCTCAGGCGCCGCGCCTTATCATCTCAAACCCTCCATGGTTGCGAATTAAAGACCGTTTTCGAGGAATGGACGACGGCTCTCAGCGACGCAAGGATTTGAGCGAGAAGCTTCGAAGCCTCTCAAACGAAGATGGTCCTCGATTTTCAACGATGCGAGGAAACGTGAACCTCTATCGCCTGTTTATTGAGCGTGGAATGCAGGTCTTGTCGACCGATGGTAAAATGCGCATTGTTGCGCCTGACAGCCTCTTGCGAGAGCAATCCTCTCACCCTCTTCGAAAACTTCTGGTCGAGAAGCACTCATGGAACGAAGTTTGGGCGATTGAAGAGGCAAATCTCTTGTTCCCCGGGATGACACAGGGTGTCGCAATCTTGGGAATTTCATCAAAACCAAACGGAACAGAATCTCTCAACATCATCGGACCCGTCACACGGTCCGATCTTCGAAGAGTTGGTTCTGGGCTCTCTTCTCGTGTTCCATCCTTTTTACTCAAGCAAAACCAATGGGTTCAATGGGCAAGGAATACCTGGGCTGTTCCTCGAATGCCAAGAGATCAAATTGAACGAAACAACATTCTCAAGATTCTTGATAATATGTCGCAACTTCCACGTCTAGGTGACCAAGACCACTGGCTTGCTACGCAAGAACAAACCGTGAAGGTACGCGTCGGGGAAATAGACCAAACTGCACATTCGACCAACATCTCGAGTTGGGATAAAACAAAATCTTCGCGCCCGTTTATCCGAGGTGTACACTTTACAGAGGATGAGGTAGGAAACGTTTACATTCGGCATCCAGCATTCAGGAAGGACATTCCATCTCGTGCAAATGAGCGTCAACTGGCTATGTGGTCGGGAAAAAGCGATGTTCAGTCGTATGGGCCTCGCCTCGCCTGCCAAGCGATTGTTAATGCTCACCAAGAACGCCGTCTTCGATGGGCTGTTATCCCGAAGGGATGCATCCTTGGTAACAGCGTAAACCACATCGAAATGAATCAACCGATTCTCAACAGGCTTACTGAAGCAAAAGGCGATTTGCAGCAAGCACTGGAGTGGATGTGCAAACAATTGAATCGACGAGATCTCGATGATTGGGCAAAGGCTTGGTCTGCAAACAACAACGTCAACAATTACGAATTGGAAATGCTCCCTCTTCAACTCGGGATTGAAACGAGTGTTGAAGAGGCAGTCAACTGATTGAAGAATGCTACAACAGCCGTACATTGGATGCGATAATTTATATCCAAACCCTCAGTAGTTTCAATCGGTATTTGTCAATTGGAGGATTTAAGGAATGGGAATTCATCCAAAAATTGGCATTACGGGCCTTCCTCGTAGTGGAAAATCAGCCGTAATGGAAAAGGTCCTCTCCATGCTGAAGGAAGAGCGAGAACGAGAACTATCAGCTCGTAATCTAGGCGATACTGAAATTATAGGCGGGATTTGTACCGAGCCAATCCTCGAAAACGGAGAACGTCTTGGTTACAAAGTCAGAGACTTGGTCACCGGAGACGAAGCTGAAATTGCTCACAAGAGCATTGATTCTCGATTGCGGGTTCTTGGATATGGATTGAACACTGCAGAACTTGAAAGAATCGCTATCCCTGCAATCCAACATGCAATCGATAATTGCGAAGTAATTGTCATCGACGAAATTGGCAAGTTTGCCGTGGAATCGGAAGCCTTCGTCAACAGCGTAAGGAATGCTCTGGAGGTTGATAAGCCAACACTTCTTACCCTTCATAAAAAGAGTCGCCATCCCTTGCTGCAAGACATCAGACGGCGTGATGATGGCCGC
This sequence comes from Euryarchaeota archaeon UBA124, assembly GCA_002502215.1. Lineage (GTDB taxonomy): Archaea > Thermoplasmatota > Poseidoniia > Poseidoniales > Poseidoniaceae > MGIIa-L2. Next base: position 9,406 of record DAPT01000051.1, on the reverse strand, counting down.
ATTCTCGAAGTTACGCCCGTAAATCGTGCTCTCCTACCGTACAAGATTCACAAATTGATGCGTGAAACGTATTGATAACGTTGGTTTGATACCTTTCGTCATTCTCGACGCAACAATGACCCCTGCAGAACGAGCACGAAAAATCCTCACGGGAACTGGAATGTGTCTCTTGTTTGTTTTTGCAGTAGGCCTTGGTTCAGATCGATACTCAACCTCTCCAGAAATTGGCTGGATTTTCCCTTTCTTGGGAATCCTCCTCATTGGTCTTGGTGTCAGAAAAGGGAGTATTGGGCATCAATTTCCTGATGAGTCCGATGATGAAATGACTCGTCGGGTTCAGGACGATGTTGAGCAGACAGAACGCGAGAAAAATGTCGGCCAAGCATGGGCTTCGTTGGAGCATCATGTTTTGAAAACAGAAATTGATGAATCTGAATGAGACACGTTCGAGGCGGTTGATTCATACCCTTCATTGACTTGCATCGCATTGGTGAGAACTTGAGCGAAATACCTACTGAATTGTTTTACACAAAGGAACACGAATGGATTCGAATGGATGGAGACATTGCAACCATTGGCATTACAGATCACGCCCAAGATGCATTGACGGATATCGTCTACATCGAATTACCAGAAGGAGGCGAAATGCTCGATGATATGGGTGAATTTGCAATCGTCGAATCCGTTAAGTCAGCCTCACCAATCTTTGCGCCACTTGCTGGCGAAATTACCGAGGTCAATATGGATCTCGAGGACACTCCTGAATTGATGAATACAAGTCCCTACGGTGATGGGTGGATTGTTAGGATGAAGCTCTCGAATCCCGATGATGTTTCAACACTCATGTCTGCAGATGCTTATCGAGGCATGTTAGGCGAGTGAACAGATTGCCTGAGCCGACACGACTTACGCTGTACGTCGACGGTTCATGCGATGGAAATCAAAATGTGGATGCCTCAACACGCGCAGGCTGGGGCGTTGTCGTCGTTGAGGGCGACTCAGGCCTAGGACGGGGAAGTGGAGAAGTCATCACAGAATTCTCAGGACCTGTTTCGACATCTCGAAGCGAAGACGACTTTATTGGCGCCGAAGTAGGTTCAAACAATACTGCCGAACTATCAGGACTCTTCGCTGGACTCCGTTGGTTGCTAACCGAAGGAGGTCAGGATGCTGTCCGCATACGTGTCGATAGCCAATATGCTGGTAATATTGCAACAGGTGCATGGCGAGCAAAAGCCAATCGAGAACTTGCTGCCCGAGTTCAATCCGTTTGGGATGAAGTTGCAACTCAACGAGATTTGGCATGGGACCATGTTCGTGCACATAGAGGGCATCGATGGAATGAACGCGCAGATCACCTTGCTAAAAGAGCAATGCGAAGAGAGAGGCCCCTGCCTCTGACTTTTTGGAAGCCTGGACAAGACTAGCCAAGTCGTTTTTCCAACCATGTTCGAAATTGTTGTCGATACTCTGGTCGCTGAAGAGCATGATCAACCTGCGATTTCAACCATTCAAGCGGTAATCCTGAGTCGTACCAAGCAATTTCATTTGTCAACAAATCTGCTCGAAGTTCACCGTTCTTCATCCAATGACGAAGCAGCTCGATGGATTGCATTTCACCATACTCCTCGACTGAATATCTTTCAAGGAGATCGAATGTATCCTCTCCATAAATGAACCTACCACAAAGTGCAAACGTAGAGGGTGCGTCTGCAGG
>DAPT01000051.1:0-7276 GCA_002502215.1 Euryarchaeota archaeon UBA124 | reverse complement strand
ACGCAGGGCCGCCCATATCTCTCAAACAATTCAACAAGGTTCTTCGATACTGTCGATGGTTGGAAATCGCTTAACTCAGCATGATTCGCTGTTAGGATGTTATCGCCGAGAAGGACAAGAAACGGTCCATTGATCTCATCTCTAGCCATCATCACGGCATGGCCTAGGCCTTTCTGCTCGTGCTGTGTATGAAAGAAAATATCAACACCTTGCAATGGATTAAGATGTGTGTTTCCTTTGTTGTAAGTTGGGAACGTCTGATTCAAATCTTGATTTAAGGATGCAAAATCTTTGTTCGGAGACGTAATAATGTGAATTCGATCGCAACCCGCTGCCCTCGCTTCAAAAATCAGGTGATGCAAAGCGGGTACATCCACCAACGGTAGCAGTTCCTTAGGTACGTATGCACTGGTTGGCAGCATTCTGGTGCCCAACCCCGCAGCGACGATGACTGCATCGCGAACCGTGCCCATAATGGCGCTTACAAGCAACAGGCTATCAAGCGTATACCTTCTGGTTCAACCGATGGAGCGAAAGCGGAAGGTGATTCTCTTCGTCAGTGGACTGGTGTTTCTTTCCTTTTCATTTTTTGACTTCCTGCCTGCAGGGCCATGGTTGGATGCCTCATTTTCCAGAGGAATAAGCGGCTTGGTTGGTTTGTCTCTTCTCTATTTGAGTTGGTATGAACACGCCTTCGCTGTATTTGGTGTCGTTCCGTCGATCGATCTCTGGGAGCGCCCTGAATCCACCTGGAAAGTCGTTTTGGCCATCGGTGTTTTGGTTCTAGGACTTGCTTGGACCTCTGGAAACACCTCACTTGGGAACATGCTTCCCAAACCAGCGGGAATATTGCTGATGCTCATTGGCCTGCTTATTGCTTATACCGGAATTTATGCTTATTTGATCACGAATGGCCCTTTGAAAGAAGAGGAGTGAACTACTCCTCTTCAGAACTGTAAGAGAGCTCATCGCTTTTCTTCATCGACAAGATTACTGTAATGTAGGCCGCAATAATCCCAATAACAATCAGCAGTGGCATCGATATCGACTCTTCTTCCGCTGCGGCCATCTCATCCAGAATTACTTCTTCGGACTCATTCGTTTCAGATTCTTCGACGAAATTGTCTGGCCAATCAATGCCAACCCGTACAATGTCAATTTCGCCGTTAACATCAGTGGATTCAATGTGGATAAGGTTGATCGGTTCAGAGATGGAAATTGAAAATTCATTGCCTGACTTTTCGGCGGCTGACCAGAATGGGTTTGAATTTAGAGCATCTGTCCACCGAATTGTTGAATTTGATTGAGAGTGTGTAAATTTCAGCGTGAAAGTTTGATTGGTTTGTGATTCAAGTGTTATCCAATCGCCGTTCTGCAAAGTGACATTCTCATTGCTAAGGTGGATGGCAAAATCTGGGACATTTGTTAGGTTGCTAACCTCTTCTTGATTCGGTGATTCAGGATCTGTCTGTTCTGTAGAGGGTGTTAGTTGTACAGCATTTTTGCCGATGTATATCCGATTATCGTGGTGAACGCTCGGTGACGATCCCCAGGTCCCTTCCAGTGTCAGTGCATACCAAGCTGAGGTCGATGCGTTCGCAATCATGTGATGTTCGAGATTTTGCGGGTTAAGTCGGGTAATCTCCTCCCAAGCGGGAGACATGTCTGGATTTGGTGATGTGGACGTCCATAAAACCGCATCACCACTAATGAATTGTGGATCGAGATCCCATTGGAAATGGATTGTAGCGTTTTCTTGTTCAGCCTGCAGCGATGTTATGGAGATGGGCAGATTTCGTTCAACGATTGGACCAACCTTCCCGGAAACGTCAAACTGATCGATTTGTGCATTTCCCACATCATCAACCAGCCCGACTGCATAATACGATGTCAGCATCCAATCGGCTGGTAAATGATGAATGAACTCAACGCTGGTCGAATCCAATTCTGCAAGAAGTTGAACTCCACTCTGCTCCAATGAAACAATGGGGTTGGTTGCGTGATAAATTCGGATTTTATCGGCTTCAGGTTGTGTTGTTTGGCTCCATTGCAAGATTGTTTGAGTCACATCCAGATTAAATTGTGCAGACAGCGAGCCCCCATATCTTGGTGCTTGGTTGTCTTCTACAAGCGGGGTCGCAAGGGTGTTTCCACTGTGAAGGCGAGTATCCTCCATGGCTGGGGAGGAATACTGCCCGTCATTGTACGCTGGATAATAGCATGTGAGCGTGTAGTATATTTCCCGTTCAACAGATTGATTCGCCCAATAGATGGAATACTTTGAAGCGCTTGCAGGAATATAATTAGTCACGATCGTTTTGTCAATTTCGCCCCATGTTGCTCTTGTCGCAGGTTCGTTATGCTCGTACAGTGTATGGTAAAAGTTGTTACCGGGACAAGCCGGGCGCCAAGTGAATACTGTTGACATGTTGGCAACATCGTACGAGGCATTGAACTGTTCCGGCGCTACTGATGGCGCAACAACTTCGATGTGCCCAGGCATGGTTTGGGAATAGCCAATATTCGCGGATTCAGTACGTGTTCCATCTCGTAAGACGGTCACAATGGCGTAGTACACATTGCGTTGGTCCCCCGGGCTTGGTTCATAGAGGATTGAGTGCACTTTCCCAGAACAATCTTCATTCAAATCGTTCATGAAACACGCCGGAATCTTGTCAACGATAATTGTCTCCGCTGTCATAGAGTTTTGGTAAAATCGACCGTTATCACTTCGATGGATTTCGTATGTTGCCATTTTTAATTGATCGAGGAGCAGCCCATCGGTTGTTGCAATATTTCTCCACGTTACTCGGGTCGTTTCGATGTCTGGTAGAAATTCAGCCTCCGCTTCTCGTGCTTCAAGCGTTGAATCTTCTTCATTGGCTGAAACTGGTTGTACCGGCATGACCAACAAAAGAAGAAGAATCATCGTGCAAGCTTGAATCCTCATCGGAATTAGCAACTTTGCATCCGTTATCAGGATGTCGCATCCCCGTCAATACAATTCAATCGATGAATCCAAGTGTGTCATCAAGCATGTTCAGAGCATCGTCTACGTCGGGCAGCTCGTCGGGTGCTTCCCCTGTACTCTGATGAATTTCTTGGATGGCAACGATTGGTTCTGGCAAGGTGCCTTCGTTTGTCAGCCAATCCTTCCATTGTTGACTACGTCCTTTGCGACGCGCATCCATGGTCATCCACAATGCCTCGAGTCGCTCTGGTTTGAGCAGGGGGAGATTCTTTGCAAAACGATCTGGGTGTATTTCGTCCATACGCATCAATAATTCTCGCAGACGTATCTGGACAACCTCATCTCCGTCGTTCCATAATGAAGGGATGATTTGGCGTTCATCGTCAGGATAGGCCTCAACGTAATCGCGAAGGCTCAAAACGATGTTTCGGCGGACAATTGCAACATCGTGATCCAATAGGGATACGAGACGGTCAGCCCACACATCCCCATCGAGGAATTTCAAATCGCCAACAGTGGCGGACGCTGCGGCAAGGACACTTTCATCCTCATCCTCAAGCATCTCATCAAGGAACGGAACCGCTTTCCATCCAGTTCGACGGAATATTCGAGTGAGAACATCTGCCATACCACGACGAATTAACAACTCTTTTCGCTCGTGGAGTCGCTTTGCGACTTGGAGTCCTTGCTCTTCATCGAATTCCAGAAGACGTGCGAGGCAGAGGATGACTTTCGATGCTACCTCCTGATGGTCATCGGCTGAGCGTCGAATGAGGATATCAACCAGACAAAGCGGTTCAATGAGTGCAGGTCGCTCGAGGAGAAGTTTTACCCACTCCATAAGCAAAAGACGGCGATCCAGATCGTCGTTCTCTAAGCAATTCAACAACCAGACGGCTGCGTCAACTCCTGCGTCATGAGCAACCACGGATGTTGTTCTTGGCACGACGGCATTGGGATTCCAACCCATGTTTTGAGGGCCGTCCTCTGGTTGTGTGTGCCATGTTCCTGGCCGTTCAGCTAGGGCTATTGATTCGACCAAGTGATATCCTTGATGGACGGGTTGTCCAAACGGAGTTGTTGCAAGTCCATTGACCAAAGCGACAGCAAGCCACCACCGGTCTGTGTTGGGTGCGGTTGGGTCAAAGGCTTGGGCTAACCAGTCCGTTGCAATGCAGAAGAGCATTCGCTGTGCGACGTCATCGGTGCGCCGAGCGAGCCATTTTTGATGCACTTCAAACGGGTCGTCGCTTAAATTCATTCGATGGGGAACAATCAAATCAACAATTGTGGATAAGTGGCGATCGAACATACCAACATCGGCATGAAGCATCGACAAGCCTTGTGCAATCAGATCTTGATCCCGTTCGGGACTGTGCGGTGGAAAATCGGGATCGGTCATCGGAGGGGCGGGCAAAGGCCACACTTTCGTGCCCTCTTCAAGCGCGCGAACAAGTCGCGTAGCAACGACCTCGAACGTCGCTTTCGCAATTGCATCACGGCTCTTGCTCATGAAGAACGACCTACTTTCCTCAGATATCCAACTCAATGTTGAGGTTCTGAATCAATTCCTTGTAACGATTACGAATTGTGACCTCGGTGACACCAGCGACTTCTGCAACTTCCCGCTGTGTACGGCGCTTGCCGCAGAGAACGGATGCAATGTATATGATTGATGCAGCGATGCCTGTTGGTCCACGGCCGCTGGTCAATTCCTTTTCTTGGGCGGCTTTGATCAACTCATACGCTTTTGCTTCAACTTCCGAATCCAATCCCAGACCTGAGCAGAATCGAGAAATGTAGTCTTCTGGACCTGTTGGCATGATTTTCATTTTTAATTCGCGAACCATGAATCGATAGGTTCGGCCGATTTCTTTTCGTCCTGTTCGAGATGCTTGTCCGATCTCATCCAGTGTTCGTGGAACGCCGCACTGCCGACATGCAGCATACAGCGATGCAGCAGCAACACCTTCAATTGAACGACCGCGAATAAGTCGCTTGTCAACTGCTTTCTTGTAATTCACGGCAGCTGCTTCGCGAACCGTCTTTGGAAGCTCAAGTCTACTCGCCATACGATCAAGTTCTGCGAGCGCCATTGCAAGATTACGTTCTGTAGCATTGCTTACGCGACTTCGCTTTTGCCACTTGCGCATGCGATAGAATTGAGAGCGATAACGAGAATTGATTGTCTTTCCAGAGTAGTCTTTGTTCTGCCAGTCGATGTCCGTCGACAAACCCTTGTCGTGGAGCATGACCGTCATTGGAGCACCAGTCCTTGCTCTTTGGTCACCTTGTTCGGGAGAGAACACTCGCCATTCAGCTCCCTGATCGATAACGTTGTCTTCCAAGACAAGACCGCAATCGTCACACGTGACTTCTCCACGAGTTTCATCTCGTGTTAGGTTTCTTCCGCCGCATTCTGGGCACTTTACAATATCTTCAACTTGCTGGTCTTCCATTGATTTTCACCTATAATATCTTGAGAGATAATTATTTGAACGATTGGTAAGGTGTTTTTAAACCTTATTCCCTTGGTTGTTTTCAGATTGTGAGGCTCTACCTGCGAATTGGTTAAACATCAAGGGCTCCTGAGCAGGGTTGGGGTTGAGGATGCAAGAGATGCTGGATTTAATTTCGCTCACCCCCGGGAAACGCGTCTTATTCCTGACGAAAGATCTTGATTTAATTCGCAAACAGTTGTACGAAGGGCTTAATCTGCGAATGGAAGATTTAGGCGTGGAAGACCTTCTCGACGACATCAACACCGATGTCATGACACCTGCTTGGGTATGTTTTGATCACGAGCCAGCAATGATTGCGAAGAATGCTTATGCTGGCTTAATGCACAATGGCCTACGTGTTTTCAACGAGAATGCCCTCATTAACGGTGGGTTTGAGGTGATTGTTTCTGGCCAAAGAAAGGGAACTGGCTCAAGTCGAGAGACAGCCGCTCAATGCGAGCGATGGGCTGGAATTCGGATTGTTATCGCAGCTTCTTTTGCCCCGATTCACGAACGCAACAACATCAACCTTGGACAGTTGATGGGCGATCATGAAATGCTAACACGTTTGCAGAATGGTGAATCGCTTACACTTGATGAATTTACGTCGCAATATGACGAAGTCACAGGCCTGATTCTTAAATCCGGAGGATTGTTTGAATTTTCAAAGCGTTTGAAAAACGGAGAACTTCAATTGCCTGAATTATCAATGGGGCGGCGCCCGATGACCATGGCTGAGAAAATCATTGCTCGAAACCTTGTTGGCCAACCAGAAGGTGTTTGTGTGAAGCCAGGGGACCCTGTTATTGCTCAAGTTCAGGGAGGATATTCACATGAGTTTACAACTGCGCAAGTCCACACGTTTTTGCAAGAGACCTACGGAGATGACTATCGGTTAACCAACCCCAAGAAATTTGGGGTTTTTGAGGACCACCTTCTGTATGCGCACCACAATCCAAAATTCGTGCCGTTTATGCACAAAGTTGAGACCTTGCGGACGTTGCAGAAAGTTTTCCAGGAACACACGGGAGTTCGCGATTATTCGGCCGTTGATGGGGTTTCACCAGGAATCTGTCACCAAGTTGCGCGTGAGGAATTTATTGAAATCGCAGATTTCATCCAAGCCACAGATTCACACACGTGCATGGGAGGCGCATCCAACGCCCTTACTTGGGGTGTTGGAGCAACAGAGTATGCCAACCTTATCTCAGCAGGATTTACTTTTGTAAAGGTCCCTGAATCCATTCGTTTTGAACTCAGTGGAGCGTTGAACGATGGATGTACTGCGAAGGACGTTATTCTGCACATCCTCGCAGATCACGCAAGAAAGGAATTGACGCTCAATCGCTCGATGGAATTCGGTGGGCCTGGTCTGAAATCACTTTCTGCGGATGAACGTGCCACGTTGTGCAACATGGCTACGGAGTGTTCAGCAAGAACCGGGATTTGCGAGGCTGATGACATTCTCTACGATTGGATGGAAGGGCGAATGTCTCACCTCGATATGACGGAACAGCGTAGTCGCGCCATCGAACCTGATGAAGGTGCAGAATACCATGGAGGTGTTCACCACATCGACCTCTCCACAATCCGTCCAATGGTTGCACATCCCGGGAATCCAGACGAGGGAATTCCCAGTGACCCAACCAATGGCGCTTACATCGATGAAATTGGTGATGTATCCATTGACATCGCTTATGGCGGGTCTTGCACCGCCGGAAAAATTGACGACATCGCATATTACGCACGAGTGTGCCAGGCAGCGAAAGAGCAAGGTCTCTCGGTCAGAGAAGGTGTCGATTTT
>DAPT01000025.1 GCA_002502215.1 Euryarchaeota archaeon UBA124 | reverse complement strand
GACGGTCAAACCCTCGAGTGGTCCACCAATGCCAGTCATGCAACCGTTAAGATCGATGGCTTGGAAAGGCGCAAGCCCCATTTCTCTGAAAATAGCAACATCGTTTTGATCACCGAATGAACAAACCATCAAAATCCCACTACCAAAGTCAGATTTTACAGAAGGGTGAGTTTGAACTTCAACCGTAGTGCTCCGTCCTTCGACGGGCATTGGCAGCAACACACGCTTTCCAACAAGGTGTTGATAGCGTGCGTCATCGGGATGAACAACAACAACACCGCAAGCACAAATCATTTCAGGACGCGTTGTAGAGATAATGAGTTCTTCACCGTCTTCCGTCTTCCATTGAACATCAACAAGTTTGGTCATCCGCCCAATGCGTTCAACTTCAGCGTCTGCGATGGTGGTACCTTCGACAGGGTCGTAGATGTTGGGTCGTAAATCCTCGACAATGTCGCCTTTCTTGAACAATTCAATGAAAATGGCTTGTGTAACAGCGCGATAGTCCGGAGCATCGGTCAGATATTCCGCTGCAAAATCACAGGACAAACCAACTCTTGCAGCTGTTTTCCTCATTGCTTGAGTAAAGGCTTCGATGGTATCTCGACAGAGGTTCAAGAATTCTTCCCGATCATATGTTTTCATTTTTCGTTTGGTATTTTTTTCAACCGTGAATTCAATGTTGATTCCGTTCCGGTCGACACCCCATGGAAAATAGACCTCTTTCCCAAGAAGTCGCTGTGAGCGAGCCAGAACATCGATCATCGAATACTGAGCGACGGCACCAATGTGCCACGTTCCTGAAGGGTAGGGAGGTGGGGTGTCGATAACAAAGAGCTCTTTACCGCTCTCTGGTTTGAATCCGTAGCGATTCTGGTAAGCGGATTTATCGGCATAATGTTCTTGTTGAATTTTCTTTTCGAGGTCAATCGACCATCGTTTGTCTGGAAGTCGAGGCATTCCCATGGTTAACACCGGCCCTTTCCCCTGTCACCGGGGGGGTCCAGTAGTTCCTGTGAGCGTTGGTTTTTCAACGGTTCCCTCACAAGTCGACGGCAATTCTTTGAATGAAGGGCTCGAGGGTGAGTTGGGTTCCAGCATGTCGGATGACGCCAAAGACCAAACTTCACCTCCAGATGGGGAAGAGGTTGGCCGTATTCAGGCGATTGCGGATTACAGCCGAAACAAGGTACGTGTGGCTTCCGTTGACATCTCTGCACGCGTTAGAGAATTCGACGCAAAGAAAGCTGTTGATGCAGTCCTCGATGCTCCAAAGAGATTGAAACGGGAGTGGCAAAAATCAGGAGCTACCGGTGTAATTACTCGATTTCCGATTGCAACTGTTGCACTGTTCTTGATGATAACGCTCTACTTCGTTACCACTTCAGGATTCCTTGACGATACGCAGTTTGATGACGACCCAAATGAACCTGCTCTCAACGTAAACGGTGACATGGAAGTTTACCTCCCCGATGGAAGCGAAGTCAAAGAATTGATTGGGATGGTGGAAGAAGATTGGACAACCAATGTCATGGTGATTTACATTGAATCCGACAAAAACAACATCACTGATCAGCGAATTCTCCAAGAGATTAGTTACGTAGAAAAGAGCATAAATCCTTACATTTCAGACAACGAAAGCGATGACGTCATCTACATCTTATCCATCTCAACGGTCCTCAAGGAAATCAACTCCAGTCTGCCTCGGGTCAGAGATGCTTTCATCACTGAACTCGGTCGTCAATGTCCATCCTTCCAAGAGGTTTGCGAGAATTTTGCTGCAAGTGTCAATACAGCCCTAGCAGCAGGGGATGATCAATTTGCTGGTGGATACGAAATTCCCTCACAGACCACGATAGATCTCATCATTGGGGAAATGTACGAAAACGATGGTTCACCAACACCCGGTCTTGATAAATTAGCAAGAAATACGAATGCATGCAGTGGCCAAGCGGGTGTGGATGGAGCCGATGACAACGGTTGTCTCGGTGGAGAAGATCTCAAACTTGATCGTGCAATTATGGCAGTTGCTGTTGTCGATACGGTCGAAGCCAAAGATATCATTGAAGCAACACAAAATCGCTTGGACAATATTTCCACTGAACTACGCCCCTGTGAATTTGACCAGAACGGTAACCCTGCAAACGGAGATCGATGTACTTGGGAAGACCTCGGCATCAAAATGACACTTACAGGTCCTGTGCCAATTACAAACTCCGTAACCGAATTTTCCTTCCGCCTGTTTTGGGAGATTTTCCCTATGGCAGTTGTCCTCGTTGCGATTGGATTGTTCGTTTTCCACTCTGATTTGCTGCAAGCTGGTATCTCTGGAATCCGGCCGATTCAAGGTATGAAGGTCGTTATCATTGCTGGCCTGCCGACTCTGTGTGCAGTGTTTTGGACACTTGGCATCATAGGTGCATCAAATTACGAGGTGACAATGACGGTCATTATCGTCGGACCGATTCTTCTCGCGTTGGGTGTATCTTACGGCCTCCACATCACCAACCGTTATGCAGAGGAGGAAGGAAGTCGAAGCGAGAAAATGCAGGCTTCCATGCAATCGACCGGAAGAGCTGTATTTTTGTCAGCGGTAACAACTGTCATTGGATTCATTTCCCTCATTTTCACGCCGATGGCGCCAATTAAAACCGTTGGAATAGCTCTTTCAGGAGGAATCGTCGTTGTGTACATCTTGACGATGTTCATGGTGCCAAATCTGACGCTTATTCTCGATTTGCGGAAGCCAAAACATCCTCCGCTCAAAGTCTTTGACGCAGCAGTCGATGTTCCCGTTAAACGCAATACAAGCGTCATCGGCTTCTTCCTGATTCTTGTTCTTGTTTCGGCAACGCTGGGCCAAGCCAACGTTGAAGAAAACATTGACCTGCTTGGAATGGCACCTGAAGGTGAGCAACCGGTCATTAAAATGAAGCAGTACAGTCGGGAGTTTAACGCAGGTCAAATTGGAATGGTTTTGGTCCACGCCAACGTATCGGGCGATGTTACGGACAATGATCCCACGAACGATGATCCTGCACAGAATCTGAAGATCATTGATGGTTTGGAACGAAATCTCAACACCATTGAGAATGCTTCAGCGGTATCCGTGGTGTTCCTCATGAAGGCAACGGGGCTCGCGCCAACACTCTCTGGTCAACCAATCCTCACTCAGATACAAGAACTGCCAGGGTACGATGTCCTCCCTGAGGATGTTCGAGATACATTCGAAGTACTGCTGGATCAACAAGTAACGCAAGGTGCTACGTTCTGGGATTTGCTCACAACGCCTGAGGAGTTTGGATTGCCGGGTTCAACCCAGAGCCAAATTTTCCTGTTGGATGTTTTTTATTCCTCACTG
>DAPT01000080.1 GCA_002502215.1 Euryarchaeota archaeon UBA124 | reverse complement strand
ATCTTCTGGGCATTACAATGGATTTTTCTCCAAGATTCTTACGACGTTATCTCAATCTTGCAGAGGAAATCGATGGTGCAATACGCTCCTACTGCGAAGACGTTCGTTCGGGTGACTTCCCGAACGAATCTGAATCGTATACGTCTTAGAAGTAATTGAAGGCGAGGATACTGCCCCCAAAGGCGCCAACGTTTACAGCCATTGCGTGCCAGAGTCCATAGCGGAACGGTGGAAAGTCAAACTGTAGCCAGTATGAACTGATGAACAACCAAGCGATGCACGGAAGAAATCCTCCAAGATAAACAGATGGAGTGCCAAACATCCAGACCATTGAGAGAATGCACGCCGTCACTGCAAAACCCATTGCATATTCTCCTGCACGGTCCATTTCCATACCCACGAGTAGTTTGTAAATCAAGGGGGATGTGATGAGACACAATGCGAAAGCGCCATGCACTGGATTTGGGACAAACGTGTCAATTCGAGGCATCACGGTGAGTTGCCATATGCCGCCAAAGACCATCCCAATAAGAAGTGGAGCCATCATGTGGCGAAGCATGTCGGAGAAAATTTCCTTTTGCGTGACACTGGGTTCATTGACCGCAGAATCCGAAGGTGTGTTGGATGGAATAGGATCCTCCCTCACCTCCGACATGGTTTGTGCTCAAACCCTTCTCGTTTGAGGTTTAGCCTTGCCATGCGATGAATCCATATGCGACCAGTGTTTCGTTGAACCATGGCCAAAGGTTCGATTGTTGCAGGCTGTCTTGCACCACACCCGCCTCATCTTGTCTATGCAGAAAATCCTCCACAAAATGAACCAACCTCCGAAGGTGGATGGGAGCAACTTCGATGGGGCTATGAACGACTTCGAGAATCTCTTTCCAAGATCGATCACGATGTCTTGGTCATTCTCTCGCCACACTGGCAAACCTATGTTGGTACGCATTTCCTCGGACTATCAAACTTCGAGGGACTTTCGGTGGATCCTGTCTTTCCGAATCTGTTCCGTTACTCTTACAATCTCGATGTTGATGTCGAGTTAAGCAAAGCCATTCACGACAAGGCAGCTGATGCAGGCCTGGCTGTGAAAATGATGGAAAATCCAGATTTCCGAGTCGATTATGGGACCATTACAACCGGGCACATGGTCAATCCAGCGTTTGACAAGCCGTTGGTCGTCATCTCCTCGAATCGCTCCAGACACTACTACTCCGTCGAAGTCATGCAAGAGATGATGATGGAATTAGGACGTGTGACTCGTGACGCTATTCATGAAAGCGGCAAAAAAGCCGTTGTGCTTGCCTCCAATTCGCTCTCTCATCGTCATTTTACTACCGAATCCGATGTTCCAGAGGACATGAGCAAAGAGCATATCGCAAGCCATGCAATGCATCTTTGGGACATGCGTATAATCGATTACATGCGAACGGGTCAAGCCCAACGAATCATCGATGAGATGCCCGAATTTACAGAACAAGCAATCGCCGAATCGGATGGGGGAGGCCTCACTTGGCTTCTCAGCACCCTTTCTGTACCATCCTACCCTGCCACGCTCCATGGATATGGGACAATCATTGGAACGGGCAATGCAATTGTTGAGTGGCCATGTTATCTGCATGAGGAGGTTTGAGTATGGCCAATCCAATTTTAGCATCCTATGTTGTACCAGTCCATCCACACCCACTGTTGGTTCCCGATCAAAACGAAGGCTGGCAACGACTGCGTGATGCATTCGATGAAGCGCGTGAATACATCGCTGAAAGCGGTGCGGATTTGCTCATCATCTATTCAACGACGTGGCCGAGCATTATCGGTCATCAGATTCAAGCAGATCCAAATCCAACGTGGACGCTTGTTGACCAGGATTTCCATGAGTTGGGCTCGATGGATTATTCCTTTCGAATCGATGCTGATTTTGCTCATGCTTGGAACGAAGCAAACCATGCTCGTGGTCTTCAAAGTCGAACAGTGGCTTACCATGGTTTTCCAATCGATGTAGGTTCGGTTGTTGCGCTTAAACTGCTCAATCCTGATAATGCGATTCCTGCTGTCATTGTTTCTTCAAACGTCTACGCAAACCGTGCAGAAACCACAGTCCTTGCAAAGGCCTGTTTGGACGTCCTTAAGTCATCTGGAAAGAAAGCTGTCGCAGTTACTGCAATGTCGATGTCAAATCGAATGTTCACAGAATTCATTGATGCATCCGATGATAAAATCCATTCGCTCAAAGACGACGAATGGAATCGAAAGGTGCTTGAATTCCTCGAGGAGGGTCGACTCGAGGATGTCGCCCAACTTTCTCGAACCATTCACCAGCAAATACGTGTCCAGAAGGTTGTCACGTTCAAACCGATGTGGTGGCTTTCAGCAATGAACGATAATCGAAACGATCTCACAGGCCGAGTGCTCGCATACGAAGCCTTGCACGGTGCGGGAGGTGCAGTGGTTCACCTCGATCCGACTTCGAATGGACAAGGCGACAAGGAGTACGATGAAGACGATGTGGATGTCTATCACGGTGAACGAAATGTTCTCGATGCTGACGGCTCTGAAATGGAGCAGTCACCTCCCTCAAGCGAGAATGGCCCTGCATTATGGAACCCCGCTGAAGGCGAGGATGCAGTAAACACCGATGCAGCTCCGAAACCAGTGGGCCTCTATCCGCATGCTCGTCGAGTCGGTGATTTGCTGTACCTTTCTGGTGTAGGGCCGCGACAGCCTGGAACAAACGCAATACCTGGCGGTCCCATCCGAGATGGCGAAGGCGAACCTCTCGAATACGACATCAAGGCACAAACTCGAGCGGTCGTTGAAAATATTTCCCGTATATTAGAAGAAGCTGGGTCTTCGATGGAGAAAGTGGTTGACGTCACCTCCTTTTTGGTCGATATGGATCGTGACTTTGTGGGCTACAACGAGGTCTGGGCTGAAACTCTTGGCCACTACGGACCTACTCGAACAACACTCGCTATTCGTGCACTACCAACTCCAATCGCCGTCGAAATGAAGGTTATTGCAAAAATCTGACCCCCTGAATTCGGTAATTTGTATCCTTAAAAAATGCAAGAGAATATATCCTAAGTTTACTTGTGTACATTTAGAAGCACGTACAGTGCAGTAAATCGGGGATATTGTTATGGCGATTTCAAAACCCAATTCTACCGTAATTTCAAAACTCGATTCTATCGTAGAAAAAGGAACGGACACAATCAAGAAAACACTCAAGCGAAGTCTGGGTCTTGCCGGTGTTGTCATTATCTCGCTCTCGGCCATGCTACCGGGGATATTTGTCACCCCGACCTTCGCAGCGGACATTATGGGTCCTGGGATTTGGCTTGCATTCATCGTCGCAGCAGCAGTTGTTCTACCTGCTGCAATATCCAAAGCAGAACTGTCTTCAGGTATGCCATCGAGCGGTGGTTCGTATGTCTATCTTGAGCGAACGTATGGTCCAATGATCGGGACGATAAGCGGACTAGGACTTTGGGCATCGTTTTTGCTCAAATCAGGTTTTGCTCTGATTGGCTTTTCTGCATATTTCATTGCAGTCACTACCTATTTTGATATTCAAATGCGAATGATGGTTCTGTCAATGAGTGCTTTGGTACTCATTACCATCGTGAACATTCTTGGTGTCAAGAAGGTCAAGGCAATTCAAACGCCGGTCCTCTTCATAACCTTGGCCATGCTGGCGATTACTTGTGTCGCAGCTTTCTTTGTCGATGGTTTCGACGGTGGCCGTCCATTTAGAGCAGCCTTCGATACGGATTTGTGGACACTGGCCGAAACCTCTGCCTTTGTGTTTGTAGCATACGCTGGTGTGACAAAAGTTGCCGCCATTGGTGGTGAAGTCAAAGATCCAGAAAAGAATCTACCCGCAGGAATGCTCCTTTCATTGCTCATTGCGACCATCCTGTATTCTGCTATTGCTTACCTCATGATGGCCGCGATTCCAGGAGAATGGTGGAAAGTTGATGGGAAAGTTGTCGAAGACCCAATCTATGTATTTGCAAAGGAAGTTGTCGGAACCGAATTCGGCATAGTCGCTGCCATTATTTCTGTCCTAGCCATGATTTCAATGGCTCTTGCTGGAATTCTAGCCTCCTCAAGATTTTTGTACGCCATGGGCCAAGACAAGTTGCTTCCACCGGCGCTTGAGCGTGTCCATGAGAAGTATGAAACACCACATTGGCCGATTATTGTGACGGGCGTTGCCATGGGTTTGGCTATCTTCTTCGTACCACTTAAAGACGTCGTTAAATTAGCATCTGGGTTCAAAATTATGATTTTCATCATGATCAACACGTGCGTCATCATCCTTCGCCAAACCAGTGATCGTCACGGTTGGGACCCCTCCTACAAGGGAATCTTCTACCCATTCATGCAGATATGGGGCATCGTTGCTGGGCTCTTCTTGATCTACTTCATCGGTGACAAAGCCTTCATCGGCGCCTCGGCAGCCATTGCAGCAGGTCTGGTCACGTACTTCCTTTATGGAAAGAGGCATGCGCAAATATCAAAGACACCGTTCCAATCTTTCCGTGAGTCGATGACCGGTCGTAACAAATGAAGATGATTATCTCTTGTAGGCATCGGAAGTGTTCTTTCCAGCATCAATGAAGATCCCTGGAATCAACCCGTGTATGAGAAGTTGAATCGCGCCCAGTGCGAACCGAAAAGCGAGCTTGTAAGCTCCAATCATGTGCTCAAAATATCCCATTCCAACGTCGTCGAGGTGCCCCATAATGAACAATCAGATGGGCTCCTTCTTGAGGTTGTCTTTCCACAACTACACAATGAATTGGAATGACTTCAGATGCTTCGAAGACGCCCACCATCAACAGGGAGAGACACACCACGAATCGCTCCAGCGGCTGGTGAAGCAAGGAATGCGATAACCGAAGCAGTTTCCAACGGATCGATCAATCGCTCGATGGGAACTTGGCTCATCCAACCATCATGAATCGCTTCGATGGATTGACCTGTTCGCTCATGGATTGATTGTGCTAAACTCCCCAAGCGTTCTGTATCGGTAAAACCAGGTAGAACGTTGTTGATTGTAATGGATGGATGGAGTTCTCGCGAGAGCGTCTTTGACCATGATGCCATCGCTCCACGCAACGTATTGGAGACACCTAAGTTTGGAATAGGTTCACGGACACTGGTCGAAATAATTTGGATGATACGTCCGTAGTTTTCCGCAATCATACCAGGAATGAGCAATTTGACCAATGTGTGGGCGGCGTGTAAATGACGAGCGAACGGTTGAGAAAGCTCGTCAACGCTTGCATCCAACAACGGGCCTCCAGGAGGCCCGCCTGCATTGTTAATCAGGATATGAATCGGGCCCTTGCGAAGAACTGGCTGCAAACACCCTGCAATGGATTCTGTTTTCTCTAAGTCCATGACAAGTGTTTGATGATGACCGTTTCCGAGTTCTGAGAGTTCCTTGAGCAATGAATTAAGTTGGCTTTCATTGCGGGAAGCGAGGATGAGGTTTGCTCCGGACTTTGCCATAATACGTGCGGTTGCAGCACCAATTCCTCGACTTGCCCCACAGATGAGTGCTGTCTTCCCTTTGAGGGCGTTGTTCCGTAGAACGGCTTGATCTCCGAGGAGGTCCATGATTGACCGTGGAACCACTCTATCTTAGTGGTTCGCTCTCAGAGCCAATCCAAAATTGCATCTTGTTGAACCAGCCAATCATCGCTTGCAGCATCGATAATGCTGTAATGATCGCCGGGGAGCCATACCTTCTGAATGTCACAGCCCATCGCTTTCATCGCTCGTGCATAAGTTTCAGTCTGCTCGAGAGGTACATCGGTATCACGCTCTCCATGAATCAATAGGACAGGCGAACGAGGCGGTAGATCGATTGGATTGACTTTTCTCCATAACGCCTCATTTTCATACGGCGAACATCCCATCCATTTACGAACAGCATCACCATCATCGCTGAGTTTTGCATCATCAGCTCCAAACAAGTCTGTGATGGGTGATTGTGCGATGGTCAACCAAGGTTTTCGCTCGGCTTTGCTCGCCATTAGGAGGGCCAAATGCCCTCCAGCAGAATGCCCCATGACCATGCTTCGGGTGATGTCGATGCCCGGTAACAGTGCCAACTGGCCCCAAGCACGGAGAACGTCAGAGAGCGTATCCATCCAAACTCCTTCGTCACCGTCTTTCCACCTGCGAAATTCGATGTTCCAACTTGCAACACCTGCATCGCTCAATGCGTTAGCGATGGGTTGCATCAACTCGGATGTGTATTCTGTTTTCCAGAATCCTCCGTGAATCAACATGATGCATGGAACGCCATGATCGTTTTGGAAAGGCGATGGTTCATCGGGCATGTGCAAGTCTGCATACTGCCAAGGTTCGGCTCCCCATTGCATTCGATCGATGGGCATGATAGCCAACTCATGGCGTTACACGATGGCGGTCACGAGGGAATAAAACGGTTTCACGAACGTTTCGTGACCCTGTTAAGACCATCAGAAGGCGCGCAACTCCGAGGCCCCACCCAGCGTGGGGCGGTGCTCCGAAACGGAAACCGTCTGTGTAGAAGGAAAATTCTTCTGGGTTGAGTCCCTTTCTGTGAAGATTTTCCTCCAAGATGTCGACATTGTGTTCACGCTGCCCACCACTTGTCATTTCGTCTCTACCGTAATTGAGGTCAAACCCACGACTGAGTTGCTCACCAGTCACGCCGTTTTCGCCAGGCACGTGGTGGATGTAGAACGGTTTCATCTCCATCGGCCATCGAGGTAGGAAGTGGAATCCGGGATATTTCGCAGCGATGATGTCACAGTGCGAGGAATCAATATCATCACCCCACTGAATTTCTTCTCCAGCGTCCTGAATCATTTGAATCGCTTCACAGTAATCGATGCGTGGAAACGGTAGGCTTGGAACGTCGACAGAAATGGGCTCCAATTCCTGAGATGCTCGGTACTCGTTGACCGTATCGATGTGTTCCTGATCCTTCTCTGCCACACACTTCCAGATGTGATGAATCATCCGTTCCTGTACCCCCATAACATCCTCATCGGTCATCCAAGCCGCTTCGATATCGAAGGAAATGAATTCATTCAAGTGACGGTAAGTATCGTGATTTTCAGCACGGAATGCTGGGCCGATTTCGAACACACGTTCCATTCCTCCCAGAACTGCGAGTTGTTTGTACAATTGTGGGCTTTGGGAAAGGAAAGCAGGGGTGTCAAAGTACATCATTGGGAAGAGATTGGTACCTCCTTCCGATGCAGAGGCGATGATTTTCGGTGTGTTGATTTCTTTGAAGCCTTCAGAAATGAGATGCTCTCGTCCGTACTGGAGGACACGCGCCCGAAGCGTGAACATAGCGTTGACGTGCGCTCGACGAAGGTCGAGAAATCGATTGTCCAATCGTGTGTCAAGACCGATGGATACAGTGTCTGTAATGCCCAACGGTAGCGGAACATTTGCTCGTGTAAGAACCTCCACACCGTTGGCAACAACCTCGTAAGCAGGTGGGGGAGGTGTTTCGCCTTCCTTGAGCTTCGGGGGTCGCTTTTGCGCAACAATTCCAGTAAATTGCAAGGTTGATTCGCGGGTCATTCGCTGCACTACATCAAGGCTTTCCTCTCCAATCGCATCGCCTTTGAGGAAGACTTGGAGTTTACCAGTTCCATCTCGGAGATCAACAAAACAGATGGCTCCTTTTCCGCGATTTGCTTCCATGAAGCCACAAACGGTCACTTCCTTCCCAACAAGGTATGCCCCTCTTTCCTGAATTTCGCCCAAAGTATGCGTTCGATATGCCGTAGGATGCCAGTCAGCCATATCAATTCCTGCGTGATGTTCCTAAAATAGCAATCGCCAAAACCAACACCTAATGGAAACCAAACCTTTGATAATGTGAATTCGGGGGAAGAGAGTATGTCAACGCGGATGTTCAGTTCCGAATCGGTAACGTCTGGACATCCTGACAAGGTTTGTGATGCCATCTCCGATGCCATCGTTGATGCCTGTTTGGTGATTGACCATAACGCTCGTGTTGCAGTTGAAACCTGCATCAAGGGAATGCCTGAAAAGAGTGTTATCATTCTCGCCG
Source organism: Euryarchaeota archaeon UBA124 (assembly GCA_002502215.1). Taxonomy (GTDB): domain Archaea; phylum Thermoplasmatota; class Poseidoniia; order Poseidoniales; family Poseidoniaceae; genus MGIIa-L2. The sequence continues at coordinate 15,682 of DAPT01000080.1, read as the reverse complement.
GCGAAGTTTCTCTCGAGGGGGATGCTCCGGATTATGTAACAATCGCTCGCAAAGCCGCCGCTGAAATCGGATACACATCGCACGCCATTGGCATGGATGCAACAGATCCATCGCTCTGCGATGTTTTGGTCTATGTAACAACGCAATCTACATTCATCAACCAAGGCGTTGATCGAGACAACATCGAATCCCAAGGTGCGGGTGATCAAGGTTTGATGTTTGGATATGCGTGCGATGAGACAGAAGCATACCACGAGCTCAAAGGGCGATACTTCCCCCTCCCTGCAGCCCTCTCACAACGCCTTTCTCGCCGACTAAAAATTGTCCGTGAGGAAGGCATCCTTCCTTGGGCTCGGCCGGATGGCAAAACTCAGGTGACTGTAGCCTACAACGAAGATGGCTCCGTTTTGGGTGTCGACACCGTTGTTCTAGCAATTCAGCACGACAAGCATCTCAAAGACCGGTTCAATGGGTCAATTGAAAAAGAACAAGCGCACGTTCGTGAATCCATCGTTGAACACGTTGTCGAAAAGACCATTCCTCGTGAATTACTCTTGCCCGGATACAAACTCATCGTCAATGGTACCGGACGCTTTGCAGACCCAGGTGGCCCTTACGCCGATGCGGGTTTGACCGGTCGAAAAATCATTGTTGATACCTACGGGGGGATGGGCCGACACGGTGGAGGCGCCTTCAGCGGGAAGGATCCATCCAAGGTCGATCGTAGCGCTGCCTATGCTGCTCGTTGGGCCGCCAAACATGTCGTCGCAGCAGGTTTAGCCACAAAATTCGAGATACAACTGGCGTACGTTATTGGTGTTGCAGAGCCGGTGAGTCTGATGGTCGATTCCTTTGATACTGGAGTGATTTCAAACGAAGCTTTGGCAAAACGCGTTGCAGCAACCTTCGATTTCCGTCCGGCTGCGATTGCACGTGACCTTGATCTTCTCCGTCCAATCTACAAAGAAACCTCTTCAGGTGGTCATTTTGGGAGAGTTCCGACCGCGGAGGGTTATTTCCCTTGGGAGCGTCTTGAGCCGGCTCGTATCGAAAAGCTCCTTCAATCTTAAAGTTTCAACCCTTGAAGCCGATTCGCTCAAGTGCTAACAACACCTCGCAGGCATTGGTCCCATGTCGAAACTCCCCATTCGTGCGTTCGTTTTGGTAGGAATGATGCTGCTCGCGAGTGCATCCCCCCTTGCTCAAATTACGAAAGCAGACCCACAGATTGAACTTCAGGTTGACATGAACCACATGATTCTTACACCAGGAGAATCGATGAACTTGACATTAACCATCGAGAACAATGGTTCTTCCATCGAAGACTATGATGTTGAAACAACAACTGCGGGGCTCTCCTCATTGTGGACCGCAACGCCAACTTCCAGTTCCATAGGAAATGTGTTGCCGACGTACAATACCTCCACAACCATCGTCGTTCAACTTGCTGAATCTGCTACTCCAAGCGACAATGGTATGTTTACAATCGTTGTCAACGAGAGCGATGGAAGCGCATCTTCGTCCATCGATGTGTATGTGAGTGTCGCCGTGGTTTACAATCCGCATTTGGATGCAACGGGAGTCGGAGACCAAGGATTGTTGTCCATGCAGCCAGGGCAATCCGTGGATTTATCCATCCCGGTGAGCAACCATGGATCGGTCATGGACTCTTATCTCCTCAGCGTTGGCGAGGAGCCTGACCTTGCGGGCTGGTGGGCAAACTACTCGTCCAGTGGCTCAGGAAACACAACCAATCCTCCACCCTCTTGGTCTACATCGGTGAGCGATGTTCTCACATTTGGAAACTCTTACACTTCAGCAAACAGTCTCTCCTCGATGCTGGAAGAACTTCTTCGAAGTGCAGACAGCCCGAGCAATACCTCGGATTTCACAACTGGTGGTTGGAAGATTTCAGACCACTGGGATGATGTCAACACATCAGGAAGCGCTCAAAATCTCTCACTCGCCACCGGTGTTTGGGACACAGTTGTCGTTCAAGATCAATCGCAAGTACCAGGCTTTTACCGGACAAACGCAGACTGGCTCGCCAGCAAAAATGGAAGCATCAATCTCGCAGATAGAATTGACAGTGAAGGGGCTGCAATGATGCTGATGATGACATGGGGTCGAAGAAACGGCGATACTCTCAATCCTACACTTTACCCGAACTACACCGTCATGCAGGATCGACTCGAGGAGGGCTACATCGATTATCGTGACAACGTTTCTCTTTCTACTTCAGCAGAGATTTACATTGCACCGGTTGGACTTGCGTTCAAGCACGTCCATGATTCCATTACAGCATCAGGTGGCAACCCGTTGTCGCCAACATCGACCTTTTACGGTCTCTACGATACAGACGGTAGCCATCCTTCAACATCGGGTTCCTACCTTGCTGCTTGCGTGTTGTTTGCAGCATTAACCGGTGACTCTCCGGTCGGTCTCACGGACAACACAACCATGGATGCAACGCTGCGTTTGACCTTGCAACAAGCTGCTGCAGAGGTCGTTTTCAACGGAACCTCTGCCTACAGTTATCCTTGGGAATCCTCAGGAACGATTCAGCCGATGAATCAACACTCGAGTTTCCCGGCTGGCTGGGAAGTGCGCTGGTTGGATGACCAAATCGAAAATCTCACTGCAAACGGTCAAGAAACCGCTACTTTGCGAATATCCATTCCGTCGGATGCGAATCCAGGAGCAACGGGTGTTCGTCTCTATGCTGGATCGTTGTTTGGCAATCTCACCACTTCCACACTGATGGTTGTCGACGTCCAAGCGACATACGACTTGCAAGTGGATTTCCTTAGTGGAGGCGACGATTTCCTTCCAGGACAACAAACAAACTCATCGGTCCGTTTGACCAACATCGGAACGACATCAGCCTCCTACGATTATGCTTTGTCGGTTCTATCGGGCCCTTGCACAGCTGCGTTGTTGTCCTACACATCCACAATCGGTGTCGACGTTTCACAGGACCTTCCTTTCCAGGTCGATGTCGGTTCGACTGCAAGTGCCGGGGATGTGTGTGCACTTCGCCTCACCTCAACGCTTGCTTCGGATAGCACCGTTTCCTTTGTCCGAGATTTCTCGTTTGAAATCGACCGAGAAATCACCTTTGTTCTCCAGGGCCCAAATGGGCCAACTGTACTCGATGTACTGACTGAGACAACACTGGAGGTTCGAGTGTTCAACACCGGAACCGAAACCGAGACCTTCTCATTGCAAATTAACAGCAACGCCTCGTCTCCGATTTCACTTGTTCTCGATAGCCCTTCTTCGGTTTCCGTTGAGGCAGGTGCATCCGGGACATGGACGTTGAAGGCAACCGCAGCAGAAGGCTCGCTCGGCCTTTACGATCGACTTGTTGTCGTGACGCATGATTCGTTGGTTAATCAAAACCTCAGTCTTGAATTCGATGTTCAATCTCGCTCGGACCTAAATCTGCAAGGCCCGCTTGACGGTCGGATTGTTGTTCAATCCGGAGGATCATCTTCTATGTCGATTTCAATCGAAAACGTAGGAACATCGGACCTTCTTCTCGATACATTCACCATTGCAGGTTTGCCAGGGGGTGTGGATGCAGTGCTTCCCGATGTCGATGAATTCCTTCTTGCGGCAGGAGCAACACACAATGTCTCACTCAACGTGAGTGCATCTGCTGCTACAAGCGCCCGAACGGATACATTAACCCTTCAATTGTCCTCGGATGATGCTGTTGCTGTTCTTGACGTGGAACTGCAAGTGGTTGATCGAACCCTTGCTCAACTCAGTCCAAACAAAAATCAGATTATATCGGGGCCATCTGCAGCAACCAATGTCACCATCGAGGTAACCAACATAGGAACGTTGCAAGACACATTCTTGCTTTCAATCGGTGCTGGTGAGACCTCGAATTATTTCGAAATCTCACTTTCGAAGACATCAGTCAACCTCGGTATCGGACAATCCGAGACCGTGGTTCTGAGCGTTCGCGAGACATCGGTCGGCGCCAATGAGAATGGCTTGCCGATCAACATCGTTGCTACTTCAACACTTGACCCATCTTCTACGGATGTTACCTTGCTAACCCTCATTCCGATGACAGCAGGTTCAGATTTGGAAATCTTCCCAGATGACGCCACGACCCAAGCATCCGGCTCCATATCAGGTATGCTGAAGGTAAGGAACACAGGAAACAGTGTGGATGTCTTTACCCTCTCATCAGTTGGCCTTGATTGTGAAATTCAACCCTCAGTGCTTCTCGAACCTGGACAAACGTCGGACGAACTCCCTTGGAGTTGTGAAATACCATCCGATGCGCTCGCAGGGACCAATGCTTTCAGCTTCAGGTCCTCATCAAATGCTCGTTCGAATGCAGTGCAAAACGAAGTCGTGACTTACACAATCGATGCGACATGGGACGCAAGTTCCGTTGTTTCGATTACGGTTGATGGCAACGAAATATCCATTCCACACCTAGGAGGCTCATCAACAACTGTGACAGTATCGAACCTCGCAAACATTGGTATTTCAGGTCGGCTAACATTGGTCGGTGTTGGTGATGGCGTTTTCAACATAAGGATCAACAACACATTGGGGGAAAATACCGATGCATTCACGCTTGAGCCTGGTGCCTCAGAAATCTTCGTCGTAAGGTTCGATGCCTTGACGGGGGACGAGACAGTAGCTGAGTTGCGGGTACGCGCGCTGGTTCAAGTCGACGGAGGCAGTGCGAATGCCGAATCCGACCTTATCGTCATAAGTGTTGAAGGAGAACATCAAGCACCCCAAGGCGTAACGCTGCTCGGTGTTGAACTAGGAAAGCAGACGACACTGCAAACAATGGCGGCGGGTTATGTTTTGTTTGCCCTAGCACTGGTGGTTCTTCGTCTACGAAAGCCGATAAAACCGAGTGCAGAGGGCGATGAAGAATCGGAAGAAGATGAGGAAGAAACCAAGGAGTATGCCTTAGGTCCGAACGAATGTCGAATGGACACAAACCGTCGCATTTCTTGTCCCTCTTGCGAGGCTCGACTGGCTGTTCCGGGAGGAAACGAACCACCGTTCCGATTCACTTGTCCAACGTGTGATTCAAGCATACGTGTTGTTGAGTACGGGTCTTCACCCAAGTTTTGATCAATTCTTACGTTGAGCGATTAGAAGGAAAGCCGTGTGGCCGAAAGGCCCGTTGACTGGACGAACTCCGCCCTTGCTTGCCTTGCCCCATTCACGTTCAATGATTTCACCGGCCCATTCAACCTCAAGTCCAGACGCTTCACACGCAACCCATGCTTGTTCAAGTTGGCTTGAGACGGGGCAATAACATGAAAGTCGACCACCAATTTTGAGAAGGTGTGCCACAGATTCAATTGCAGAAGTGTGTTCGGGCAGATCAAGTAAAATTGCATCGACATTTGCAGAAATCGTTCGTATCTCTTCGACGTTGGATTCAATTCGTCCGTGAACGTGTGAATGCATCGGGAATTCGGACAGGGTGTGAGCGAGCGTTTGCAGATTCTCAAGACCAACTGCCGAGTGTTCTTCTCTTGGTTCAACGGTGATGAGATGGCCGGATGCTCCAAGAACCCGTGAAAGGTGCATGGATTGACCAGCAGAACCCAACCCTGCTTCAAGAACAACATCCCCTGGGCCGATTCCAAGACGGGTGATGAGAACCCCCGCATCCTTTGACCCAATTGTTTGTGCTCTTCTTTTCATTCCCTGAATCAACTCAGGCAACCGGGGAGGAAGATGTTTGAAAATTTTCGAGCCAATTTGGACCTCTTGTCCAAATTCAACATCGCTCATGGTGGTTTTTGGATTGAAAACGCCGATGCCCTTGATTTTCACACTTTCATCAACCAACCGAATGATGTGGACACGGCCGTTTTCTTCGACCAGTGCTGTGATTGTGGCGTCTGCCATGTCCTTCCGATGCCGTCTTCATCATCAGGCTTTTCCAAAGAATTATGGCCATTTGTAAATAAAATCTCAAAGACCTGAACAGACTACCATTATATATCTCGTTGTGTAGGAAATATCATGCAAATCGCCGCGCGCAGCATGGCTCTTACAATTGTCTTCCTCTTTCTTGGAAGTTTGATGGCTGGATTTACCACAGATTACAACAGTATCGAACCAGAGAATTTGGAAGAAGAAACCGTTGTCCAATACCCCTCTCAAGCAACGAGTCCGGGGCACGTCGTCTTCGGACAGTACATTTCTTCGGACAATTGCGGTCATTGTTCTAAACAGGGAGGTGGCTCAGATGCACACCACTCCATTAAGCAAAATCATCCCGATGAGTACGTCTACGTGACATACATGTCCCGCTCCTTCGGTGATACCGATACTGCCGCTGCCGGCAATGTTGCACCATACAATTGGGCATGGACAGCAAGCGGAGCGCCAGATGCTTACTTCGGAGACCGAACCGACCAGCGACAGAGCGGTGCAAACGCTGCCTACACCACCTATGATCAACTTTTCTCGAGCGGTGGCGGTATGCACAGTTCAGTCAATGACTACGGTATGACAGCATCGATTAGCCAATCAGGCACAAATTACAACATCGACATTACCTACAAGTATACCGGCGCTGGTAATGCTGCAGGCAACATGAAACTGTATGCAGCTCTCGTCGATAAAGATTGCACAGGTTATTCCTACTCCTCAGGAATCCCGCATGGCTACAACTGCTGGATGGCTTGGTTGACAAACGGCAATACGTACAAATCGCAGAACTCAGGTTCTGGCAGCTCCTTCGTCAGTGTTTCCCCTACAGCAACCTCACAATCCGTCTCATGGACAAGCGTACCAGCCGCAGTCGTTCCGGGCGGCCTAAGCAAAGCGATTGTTGTTGGCGTGCTCATGGCCGGAAACACGGTTTCGGTCGGCGGCTCCAGCCCTCACGTCTACCACGCCATTGACTCCACCATGGGTCCGAAGATGGATCTCTCGATTCCAAGCTTCACGGCTTCGACTCCGGCAGGTGCATCCTACGTTCGTGGCGACGTTGTGACCCTCGATGCGACCGTTGCAAACACGGGCGATCTTGACTACAACAGCGGCGGATCGGTCGACTTCTATTACGTCATCAACGGAAACAAGAACTACATCGGTCAAGGCACCCAAATCAACACACTCACAACAAGCGGTGCGGCACAAACCATGGCTGCTCAAGCCTCCTTTGACACCAGTGTTCTTCCTTCAAACGGATGGAAGACCGTCTTCGGCGTCGAACTTTCGACCAGTGGAGAAAGCGTTACATCCAACAATCAGGCAACCACAGAACTCGACCATGACCGTCCTCCAACGTCCAAGACGCCTCAAGTAATTGGGACTTCAGAAGTGAATCGCGGCCAGTACTTTACCGTCCTAGCAAAGGGTGATGCCGACGACAATGTCGACACCATTGATACCATGTCATTCGATGTGGAGGTTTCAAAATCTGGAATGGGTCAATGGACGGGGGCTGTCGTCACCGGTGGTGACAACATCTTGTATGCTGGTTCTGCAAACGAAGGACGTGAATACTCTGTTCTACCAACCATGGACATGCCAGCTGGCCTGTATGACGTTCGTTCCCGAACCGTTGATGCACGAGGGCAAACCTCAGGGTGGTCAATGGCTACCGAAGTGTTTGATTTGATGAACGCACCACCATCGATTGTTCCAAATCAGGTAAGTCCTGTTCAATGCGACATTTCGACCAAGGTCGACATGACAGGCATCATTTCGGACCCAGAAACCCCGCTTTCTGGTTTGTCCATTACCAGCAGTGACGCAGCGTTCGTCGGATGGCACCCAACAACAACCGAGGTTGAAGTTCTGTTTGCCTGGAGCCCCACCCAAGGATGTCCTCTTGGACAACAGGGCATTGAAATCTTCATGGACGATGGTGGTGATTACACATCACAGGGACAGCTTCCTTACGGTACACTGCAATTCAACGTCCTCGAGAACGGACAACCTCGATGGCAAGCCTTGCCAACGCAAGTCATCGATGAAGGCAATATGGGTACTCTCAGTTTGCTCCCGTTCTTGACCGATACCGATGACGAAGGCAATTCCGCCCCTGCATCCGCTTTGTCCTTAGAAATCGTTGCGACATCGAACAGCGATGTCTTTGATGTCTACCTTGATTTGACAAACATCGTTTTCGAAACAATTGACGATGATGTCAACGGAGAGGTTACTGTTACCATCCGTGCAAGTGACGGTGAACAGTTCTCTGACCAGACCCTTATGGCCAAGGTCAACCCAATTAACGATGCACCGCGACTTGATTTGACTGGCCTTGAAGAAACCACTCTCAAACTTGGAACCCAGCGTGTCATCAACCTCATGGCTTTGCTCACCGACGTTGACAACCCTGCGAACGAAGCTTTCATCACGGTCTCATCGGATGAACAAGGTGCGGCAAAGTACAATCCAATCGATGGCACCATGACCCTCAACTTCCAGACCTCTGGCCTCCACACGGTCACCATGAACACCATTGATCGATACGACAGCAACACCTACACAATCACTGTCGATGTCTTCGACTCCTATCCGTTGTACGTTGTAAAGAGCGACGACGGAAGTGGACATATCTACGTCGAAATGGAGAACACCTACATCGACCAAATACCGACAGCAAACATCTTCCTTACCGATGAGGCACCAACCTTTACGGTTATCGAAACCACGTGGAACATATGCAATGAAGAAACCGGTACGTGCGATGGTTTGTACGAAGAAGACCTTGACATCACACGTTCAATGGTTGGATGGACGACTGAATTGAACATCCCTTCCATTTTCATGCCAGACCAGTATGCCCGCCCGTCTGGTTCGACCTACAAAGACTACTACCAACTATCGGTCAGGGCTGTTGATACCAACGGCGACGATTACAAGACCATTGCAAGTCTGAAGTGGGACATCCTCGAAGAACTGCCGGCCCCTGCTGACATGGACGACGATATGTTCACAGAATACATCGACCGTTTGGCTGAAGAAATCGACACACTCGAAACAGAATCTGCTGATGCCATCAATGATGCATACAAAGAACAAGTTGCTGAAATTCTCACAGAGAAGCGTGCTCAATTATCGACGGCATGTGAAGACCCACGCGCAGACTGTCCGACGGAGCAAATCCAATCTGGATCTTCATCCGAAGCTGAAACAGCTGACACGAATTGGATGCTCATTCTCGGAATTGTCGTCGGTGTACTCTTTGTCGCCCTTGCCGTTGGTCTCATGATGCAACGCGGTCGAAATGACGATGTCTTCCAGACCCAAGCAGCATGGAATCAGGATACGCTTCCCATTCATGATTCGGTTGCGAACTCGATGTACGGCGGAGCTGCACCAATCTTCCAGCAACAGATGCCTCAACCAATTGCGGCGCCTGCTCCTCAACCTGTTGCGGCTCCAGTTCCGCAGCCTGTAATCGCTGGACCACCTTTGCCACCAGGTGGTTTGCCTGCTGGATGGTCCATGGAGCAATGGCAATACTACGGTCAGCAATACCTGGACCAGATGCAACAGTGAATTCTCAACAACCCGTGGGCTATGATAAAGTCCTAAAGGGGAGGAGAGCGAGGAAACACTATGTCAGACGACGAAGCCATCGAAGATGTCATCTCCGAAGATGACTCTGAAATGGTCACGGTATGGGCTCCTGAGCCTTCGAATGACAGCGATGAGCTCCTATCGTCGAGCATCGATAACTGGATTGAGGAAGTCAAATTCGAGACAACTGAAGATGTACCCATCCCCGATCGGCTCGTCGATCAAGTGATTGGACAAGAAGCCGGATCGATTGTAATCCGCAAGGCGGCCGAGCAGCGTCGTCACATGTTGATGATCGGTGACCCAGGAACAGGCAAATCGATGCTGGCGCGCTCAATGACCGATTTATTGCCACAAGATGCTTTGGAAGATGTTCTCGTTTATCCAAACGAGGATGACGAAAACGAACCTCGTGTCCGTTCGGTACCTGCCGGACGTGCTGATCGCATTGTACGCATCCAAAAAGAGGCTATTCGAGAGCAAAAAGAAAAGGCTCAACGCATGCTTTTGATCGGTTTCGGTGCTGTTGCCTTCTTGCTCGTTATTGTTGCAATCCCTAGCGGGGACATACTCACTCTCTTGTTTGGTATGTTTCTCCTGATGTTTGGATACATGTTCATTCGCAGCCGACTTGGTTCAGGTGACGAAGGCCGCATTCCGAAAGTACTGGTCAAGCACGAAATCGATGAACGTCCACCGTTTGTTGATGCAACAGCAACCCTTTCCGGTTCGCTCCTCGGCGATGTACGCCACGATCCATTCCAATCCGGTGGTATGGAAACTCCAGCTCACGATCGTGTCGAACCTGGCGCAATCCATCGAGCCAACAAGGGAGTTCTCTACATCGATGAAATCAATCTCCTTCGTCTCGAAGAACAGCAGGCATTGCTCACTGCAATGCAGGAACGGGCCTTTCCTATTTCAGGTCGCTCGGAACGCTCTTCAGGTGCATTGACCAAAACAGAACCGGTTCCTTGTGACTTTATTCTCATCGCTGCGGGCAATCTTGATGCCATTCAAGGTATGCACCCAGCGCTTCGAAGTCGTATACGAGGATACGGCTACGAGGTCTACGTGAACTCAGAGATGCCCGATACCAACCGTAACAGGAAGCGTCTGATTCGATTCATTGCACAAGAGGTTTTGCGCGACATGGGTTCAACCAGAGAGATTCCACACTTCGATAAATCGGGTGTATCCTTAATCCTTCGAGAAGCCCAGCGACGAGCAGGTCGTCGAGGGAAACTTTCCCTACGACTCCGTGAACTTGGCGGTCTTGTTCGAATTGCGGGAGACCTCGCTGCTGAAGATGGGGCCCCATTCGTCACGGATACTCACGTTCTCGCAGCACGCTCGATCGCCAAACCATTGGAGCAGCAGGTTGCTGACCGAATGATTGAGCGAAGGCTTGACTATGCTCTTATTGTTAACTCAGGGAACAGGGTCGGTCGGGTCAATGGTCTTGCTGTTCTTGGAGCAAATTCAGGTCTATCGGACTTCTCTGGAATTATGCTCCCTGTTGAAGCCCTCGTTACTCCTTCGCAAGGTGGTGGCGGAAAGATACACGCAACAGGTGGTCTAAGCGACTTGGCGAAAGAAAGCGTTACGAATGTTAGCGCTGTCATTAAGAAACTCACTGGAAAAGATGTCTCTGACTACGACATCCACATTCAATTCGTCGATACACACGGTGTTGACGGTGATTCAGCGTCAATCACGATTGCAACCGCCATCATCTCCGCTCTGGAAAACATCCCAATCCGACAAGACCTCGCAATGACCGGATCACTTTCGGTCCGTGGTGAAGTTCTTCCAATCGGTGGCGTCACAGCGAAAATAGAAGCTGCTGCTCGCTCAGGAGTCAAGACCGTCATCATACCTCGTTCAAACATGCAAGATGTTTTGCTCGACGAACAATTTGAGGGCCACATTGAAGTCATTGCTGTCGATACACTCGACGAAGTCATGCAGCATGCGCTCATCACGCACGATCAAAAGCAGAGCCTCGTAGAACGCCTCGGTTCCGTTATTGACCGTTTGACCCCCGATTTATCAGGACCGACAACGTCGATATGAATCACAGTGTGAAGCATGACTTCAAAGAGTGGATGTCCTCCACCGGTTTATGGATGAAAAAGCAGTTCCATCTTCTGGGATGGATGCTGGAAAAGGAGCCTTGCTCATCCTCTTTCTCGTCACCATGATCGATATGATTGGATTTGGAATTGTTATTCCGTTCCTCACCTATCTCGTTGAAGATTTGGCTACAGAGCAGGACATCAGTGAAATTGGTCTTTGGGTCGGTTTGCTTATGACCTCCTACTCTGCAGCACAGTTTCTCTTTTCCCCAATATGGGGGAGTTTAAGCGATCGTATTGGAAGGCGACCTGTGCTTATGATTGGGCTTGTAGGGAATACGGTTTTCTTCACGGTTTTTGGTCTTGCCAACACATTGATGATGGCTCTTGCAGCTCGTTTCATGGCCGGTGTGTTCAATGGAAACATTGCTGTTGCCCGTGCTTACATTGGCGACGTTAGTACTCCAAAGCAACTTGCATCTCGCATGGGGATTATCGGTGCAGCATTCGGCCTAGGGTTTACGGTAGGGCCGTTCCTTGGCGGAGAACTTTCCTCTCCTGCTGAACGCTGGGGCGTCTTTGCTGATACCATCTTTGAAACAAATCCCTATCTTCTTCCATGCATACTGGCGAGTGTTCTATCGATTTTCTCACTTCTTCTAGCATTCAAGTATTTACCGGAATCGCTTCATCCAGACTCAAGAACAAAGCGTTCCAAGCAATCATGGGGTGACACGATGAGACGAACCGGTGCAAACGTAAAGCACATGCTTGCCACAAAGAACATCGGTTCGCTCATGTGGGTTACGTTCCTGTACATGTTCGGGTTTACAGTGATGCATGCCGTCTTCATTCTATTCACCCAAATGGATCCAAGTCAAGGTGGATTAGGATTTAGTGAAGCACAAAACGGACGAATATTTGCACTCATTGGCATACTGGGAATTGTGACCCAAGGTGGCCTTATCGGACCTCTCACTCGAAAATATGGTTCGCTCTTCATCCTTCGATTTGGTTCAGTTCTTTCAGGAATCGGTTTGGTTCTTATTCCCTACTCGAGTCTTGACTTTGTCTGGGCTTGGATGATTCTGATCACAGGCTGCATAGCCATTGGAAATGGGTTGTTTCAACCGTCTTCAAGTACAGTTCTCACTTCCTTGGCTCGACAAGAAGACTATGAATTGGGTGCGGTAATGGGTTCGCAAGAGTCTCTTTCATCCTTCGCACGTATTCTCGGACCATTAACAGGAGGATATGTTTGGACCATCACGGTCGATCGAAACGGCTTTTTTGACTATCATACCGCCTTCCACATCTGCGGTTTGTTGATGATATTCGCATTCCTCCTCTCCTTCAAGGTTGAGTCCAGAGAGCCAGAGAATGTTCCACAATAAATTCAAACGTGGAGGCGAAGAGAGGACTGTATGGTCGGAGGAGGGTCTGTGTTTGACAACGAGACCTTTCACAGGCGATTGGGAGCACTGGCGTTTGCAGCGATTCTCTTGACACTCCTAACAATTTGGATGATTGAGCTAAAAGGCATCTTCCAACCGTTTTTCATCGCACTTGGTATTTATTTTGTACTTAAACCAGGTTCTGATTACCTCTCGAAAAACGGATTTCCGATTGGGCTGTCTTATCTCACAATGCTGCTCTCCACCTTCCTCGTGATCATTGCATCAGGGTATCTCGCATTCGATCAAGTCAGTGAGCTAGCAGATGACGAAGAACGAATCAAACAGTACAATGATAAATTGGACAAACGCTGGGACCAAATCAAAGCCACTCCTGTCATCGGTTCCTCGATCACGGAATCGTTGAATTCGTCCAACGGCACGTTCACAGAGGATTTGGCCGAGATGGGGCTTCTGTCCGACGATTCCGGTATTGCAGACCTTGCCGGAGGTGTTGTTTCGAGTGTTGGTGGGCTTCTCGCGATGGGTCTTACTGTGACATTTTTCCTCATCTTCATTATTTTTGAAGCGAGCTTCCTGCCTGGACGAATTGAACGTGCTTGGCCAGGTGGTGTCTCTGGACGGGTCCAAGACATGCAAATTCAAATTCAAGAGAGCATTAACACCTACGTCGTTGTCAAAACAGGTGTTGGTTTAGGTACTGCTGGAATTGCAGGGATTATTCTGTTTGCGTTTGGCATTGACCTGTGGTTCACTTGGGCACTGCTGACGTTTATTCTGAACTATGTCCCATACATCGGTTCGCTGATAGCAACGATTCCTCCTTTGATTCTTGGATTTGTTACGCTCTCGCCCGTTGCGTGGTTTGTGCTGTTGATTCTCTTGGTTTCGAACCAACAACTCTGGGGCAGCATCATCGAAACCAAATGGGCTGGCAGAGCATTGGATATTTCCCCTGTATTGCTTCTTTTGACAACAGCCTATTCCTACTGGGTTTGGGGAATCCTCGGGATGGTTCTCGTTGTACCGTTTACGGTCATCTTCAAGATCATTCTTGAGAACATCGAACCTACTCGTCCAATCGCTATCCTACTTGCAGAGCGTGCGCCATCGATTGACGAGGCTTGGAGAGATGCAATGAAGGATGGAAGAATCAGCAGTCATGAAAGCCGTTCATTGGAAGATCTCCAACGGATTCTTGGCTTAAGTGATCGAGAAATGGCCAAGACTGCAGCCAAACATGCAATTGAGCGCTCTCTGAAGCGAAATAGAATGACGCAAGAACAGTATGCATACATCAAAGACGCAGCATTGTTGTACGATGATGATTCGTATTTCTTGCAACTCAACAACATCGATATCGAATCTGGTCGACTTAAGAAATCCAACAGAGTTGTGCTTCAATCGATGTACGACCTTCTCGATGAAGAAGAATAATCACAAAATGTCAGTCAGAATCTTTTCAAGTTCAGTATTGATCATTAGAATAAGTGTACCAAATTCTGGTGGAATGTTCGGGTCCTCGTAGAGTTCCTCCAACTTTGATTGCGACATAGCAATGCGAACATCGAGTTTCTTAGCTTTGTTCAACAACCAATTTTCACAGGTCTCTTTCGCCTGCCTGCGTATGTTTCGTGGTACCTTCGGGTCATCAATTTGATTGATTACGGTAGCAACTTGCTCTAGCCTTGTTTCGACGTCCATCACAACAACTCCTCAGAATCCGCAATAAGAATACCTTGTGGTGGGCCGTCTTTAAGGTCATTGGCGACATGGACCCGATAATGGATGTCGATTCAGACCTGATTCTCGGGTGGGCTCGAATGGCCGTCCTCATACTTTGCATGGCTTGGGCCGCTTGGTTTGATCACAAGGAACGTAAAGTCTCTAACGAGCATTGGATTGTTTGGACCAAACCAATCGTTTTCATCTGGACCCTTGACCTTCTCATGCAACAGCCACATTGGTCTGTTTGGTTAACAGCATCCGCCCTTTTGGCGTATGCGAGTGGTTCCGTTGTTGGACGTCCAACTCTTCGAGATGTTCGGGCAGGAAACCGCCTGGATCAAATTGTTCTGGTTTGGTATCTCTTGTCCGTCATCGGAATCATTGCTGCAGGTTTCCGTTTTGCATCGACATCACCGCTTGATGTTCTGGTCGGTGATGCATCGCCGGATGCCACCTTGTGGTGGTCGTATGTTGGTGCGTTGTTCACCATCTTGATCATTGATTTAGCATGGCGATTACGATTTATCCACGGGGGTGCGGATGCGAAGGCCCTGATGTGGGTAACGCTTCTTTTCCCGTCGTGGAGCTCTGTCCCTGTTTTCTACACATCTGCAATGGATGAGGCTGTGCTTCACTTACCACCGTCATTGAGCTTACTCATTTGGGGAGGGTTCTTGTTCATCCTCATTCCATTTGTCCTTTTCTTCCGGAACATTGTGTCAGGTTCGGTCAAGAGTTTCTCGGACCTAACCATGGCTTGGATGGCTCTTTGTGTACCGCTGAAAGAGGTTCGAGAACGCCACGTTTGGTTGCTCACCGACACCATGGAAATGCCAAATGGTGAGATTGTTCTGAGTCACAGAAGGAGAGCGCCCCGAAGAACGCCAACCGACGTCCAGATGAATGAGCACATTG